>JAEEHU010000085.1 GCA_016280975.1 Acholeplasmatales bacterium
TACTTGATACAAGCTTTAATTTAGTAGGAATTAATTTTGCAAGTGTTGATTATACAAGTGGTGAATTCTATGAAGGATATGCTATTCCACTTTCTAAAATAAATGAATTCTTACATGAATATCTATACTAAATAGGTAATTTACATTTAGAAACATATGATATATAATAATATTGTCGAAAGACAAATGAGCTGAATAAAATGAAAAGAGGATGTTGCTGCATCCTCTTTTCGCATTCTTGGATACAAACGAGCTGAATAGCAATATATATTCTAGACTATATATTACCTCAAAAAGGTTCGGGCCCGACTTAGTTTTCTAGTATGTTCTAATTAATAGAATCATTATAACAAGTATAATAACTAGAATAACTAAATATTCCATGAAAAACCTCCACTTACACAGCTATTGTACCCAACTTCTGTGAAAGTCTCATTTGTTCCTCCTATGCAGTGTTTTAAAAACACCAAAATAAGTATATTATACAAATATTTATATAACAAACCAGTTGATTTAATGTCAAATACTACTTTGAGAAAAATCTTATAAAAATATAGCAAAAATAAAATATGTTATCTAATTTTTTCTAGAATTTTGAGACAAAAAATCGAAAAAACATAGGAAAACACTTTCAAAAAATATTCTAATATCAAATAAAAATACTACCTTTTTTTGGGTAGTATTTTACTTTATATTTAGTAATTCCTTTGATGCAAGGATAGCATATTGTGATAATCTATCACCTGATAGCATCATAGCTATTTCTTCTATTCTTTCATCTAAAGTTAATTCCTTTATTTCAGTTTTAGTTCTTCCACTATCAAGTACCTTATAGATATGTAAATGATTATCTCCTATAGCGGCAACCTGAGGTAGGTGTGTAATACATAATACTTGCTTTGATTTTGAGATATTATGCATCTTATTTGCTATTTTCTTAGCTGTAGATCCAGATACACCAGTATCTATTTCATCAAATATCATAAGGTTTGCCTTATTATTTTTTGAAAAATAAGATTTGAAGGCAAGCATTATTCTACTCATCTCACCACCAGATGCGACCTTATTTAATGAACGAACTGGCTCACCCTTATTAAAGGAAATCATAAAATCAATTTCATCAATTCCATTATCCTTAAAAATACTTTCATTAAATGGATCATCAAATGATAATTCATTAAATTTAATTTTAAATGTAGTATTTTCTAAATCTAAATCCTTACATTCACTTATTATTTCTTTTTCAATATTTAAAGCTATCTTCTTTCTATAATCAGATAATTTATTAGCTATTTTAGTAAGCTCATTAAAATTATTGATAACTATATTCTTATTTTCCTCTAATAGCTCGTCATAATTAAGAACCATATCTATTTCAAGAGTGATATCATCTAAATATTTAATCAATTCATCAACTGATTTTTTGTATTTAGTTTTAGCCTTATTTATTTCTTCTAAGGCTTCAATATAAGAATTAAGCTCATCTTCATCATAATCAAGCGAATTAATATCCTTAGATATCTCATCACTTATTTCAGATGAAATATAATATGTATCTAATAGCTTTTCCTTAAAATCTTCATATTTTTTATCATACTCTGATATCTTTTCTAAATTCTTAGATGCTTCATATATCATATCAAGAGGATTAAATTCACCATTTAGGCTTTGATATGCTAAATTTAGATTTTGACTTATCTTATCAAAATTAGATAATCTTGATATTTTTTCTTCTAATTCCTTATCAATATCAGTATATAGATTTAGGCTTGATAATTCATCTTGCTCATATTTTAAGAACTCAAGCTTTTCTTCACTTTTCTTTTTACCAGATAGAATCTTTTTATATTTTAAAAGTGATTCCTTATAAGTATATAGCTTCTTTTGATAATCATTTACAAGCTTATTAAATGTATTATCAATTTTAGGATCAACTAAATCTAGATATGAATCCTGATTAAAAAGACGATATGTATCATTTTGAATATGAATATCAGCTAAGTAAACTGATACCTGCTTAAGTAGATTTAATGTGACATTAGAATCATTTATTTTAATGATATTTCTTTTATCATCTGTAATCTCACGATAAATTGTAATAGTATCTTTTATTTCAATTTGATTTGAGGTAAATATTTCATTTAAATATTCGTTATGAGAAAATACGCCCTTTACTACTGCCTTAGATTCATTATATCTAATCATATCACTATCTGCACGAGCGCCAAGTAATAATGAAATTGTATCAATAATTAATGATTTACCCGCACCAGTTTCACCAGTTAGAACAGTCATATTATCATTAAATGATACGTTAATATCTTCAATTATTGCAAAGTTTTTAACAGATAGTTCCTTTAGCATATTATTCTCCCTTTAAGAATTCTCTAAAATTAATATTTGTTTTAATATTTCTCTTTATTAAAGCCAAAAATTCCTTGTTACCTGAGCCTCCAAGTATTGGAGATGAGGCAATTTTTTCTATTCCTAAATTATATTTAGAAAGCTCATTTGAAATATTATTTAATACCTCTAAATATAATTTCTTATCCTTTACAATTCCATTTTTAATATGGATTTTACCAACCTCAAATTGAGGCTTAATTAATGTTACAAATAAGGTGTCATCATCTATGAATTTATCTATATCAGATATTAAATACTCAATTGATACAAATGATACATCCATAACAATAATATCTATCTTATCTTTTGTATTAAAATCCTTAATATTAGTATTTTCATATACTTTAACACGCGAATTATTTCTTAATGATTCATGAAGTTGATTAGAGCCAACATCAACTGAATATACTAATTTCGCTTTATTTTGTAGGCTACAATCAGTAAATCCACCAGTTGATGAGCCAATATCAAGAATAATTTTATCGTTAAAATTAAGCTTAAATAATTTGATGGCGCCCTCAAGCTTATAGCCACCTCTTGATACATATGGGCATGAATTTATAACCTCAATAGTACCACCATCAAGCTCAAAAGATGGCTTAGTTATAACCTTACCATCTACTTTAATGTTTCCATTTTTTATTTCCTCTTGAGCCTTATTTCTAGACTCAAAATAATTTTCATTAACTAAATATAAATCAAGTCTCATATTAGTTATTCTTAGTTGGATCAAAATCCACAAGTCCACTATCTGTCATTTGAGAAATAACTAATTTCTCATTTGAATCTAATATTTGATAGCACTTCTTTGATATTTCTACACCCTTAGTGTAGTTTTTAACTGCATCATCAAGTGTAATATCTCTATTTTCAAGTGACTTTAATATATTTTCAAGTTCATTTATATATTCTTCAAAGCTCTTATTTTCCATTTTCGTTAACCTCCACTATGTTACTTACAATATAACCATTTTTCATTTCAGTTTTTAATGTGTCTCCGACCTTTACATCCTTAACATCTGTAATAATCTTTCCATTTGATGATGAGATTGAATATCCCTTATCCATAATTCTAAGTGGATTATTACCCTCAAGTGTATTAATCATTATTTCAAACTGATGCTTTTTACTATCAATTAAATTCTTAATATAAATATCTAGGTTCTTCTTTAAGTTATTTAAATATTCTCTTTTATTTGAAAGTAATTTATCAGGTCTTAGATTTTCAAGTCGTTTATCTAGATTCATTAATAATAATTTATAATTATCAATTATATACTTTAATCTTCTATTATATGAATCTAAATAATAATTAACATTTTCCTTTAATGTATCAATATTAGGTGTTGCAATTTCCGCACCAGCTGTTGGAGTTACAGCTCTTATATCGGCAACGAAATCAGCAATTGTATAGTCAATTTCATGACCTACGGCAGATATAATTGGTATTGCTGAATCATAAATTGCATGAGCTACTACCTCTTCATTAAATGCCCATAAATCCTCTATTGATCCACCACCACGACCAACAATCAAAACATCACATAAATTATCAGTATTGGCCTTTACAATTTGTTTTACGATATTATCCTTAGCTCCATCACCTTGAACTATCGCAGGATAAAGGATTACTCTACAAATTGGATAACGTCTTCTAATTGTATTAATAATATCTTGAATAGCCGCGCCTGTTGGAGATGTTATAACACCAATGGTTTTTGGAAATCTTGGAAGTGGTCTTTTATGATTTATATCAAACAAGCCCTCCTCAGAAAGCTTCTTTTTTAATCTTTCAAATTCTAAATAAAGATTTCCAATACCCTCTTGTTTTAGCTCAGTTACAGTAATTTGATATGTACCACTAGGCTCATATACAGATACCTTACCCTTAACTAAAACCTTCATACCATCCTCGGGCTCAAAGCCTACATTTCTTGCGTATGAGGCGAACATAGCTGCGGATATCTGTGAGTTTGCATCCTTAATTGTAAAATAAAAATGCCCACGAGAATTATGCTTGAAATTGGATATTTCGCCTTCTAATAGGACACTCTCTAAATTTCTATCGTGGTCAAATTTATATTTAATATATTTAGTTAAAGCAGTTACAGTTAAATAACGCTCTTCCATATATTTACCTACCTATTTTTTTACTAATATTATCTAATAATTTATTATTGAATGAAACAGCCTTATGATCACCTAAATCAGAATAAATCTTAGTAATTTCTAGTGCTTCATTAATAATAATCTTCTTATCTAATTTACCTAGTAATAATTCAGCTGTTGATACTCTTATTATAGCCTTATCAACTAAATTTAATCTGCCTAGACTATAATTAACTAAAGTTTCGTCAATAATCTTATCAATAGTTGAAATATTATCACTAATATAGTCAATTAATTCAATTGCGTATGGTTGGATTTCTTTCTTTTCTGTAACCTCATCATTATCTAAAATACCTGATTTAGATAATACATTCGCAGCTGATACAGTAATACCATTGAAATCTGCCATATATATAATTTTCATTGCTTGAATTCTAGCAATTTCTTGTAAAGATACATTTTTTTCCATAATTAAAACTCCATTTAATAGACTATTTTATTTTATCATAGTAATAGAAATAATTAAAGCATAAAAGTTTGAGAAAAATAGGCTTTAAATTAAGAATTTAGGTATATTTTTAATGCTTCAAGTATATTCTGACAATCATCATATCCGCGCTTATATAATTCGCCTAAGGTATCAACATTTTTTTCAAGCATTGGGATATCTATAGGCTCACTTGGATAGATAACAAAGACTCTACGCTCTTCTTCTAATTTAATTAATTTTTCTATTTGCTCATTATATAATTTATCAGTTTCAGACAATTTAACTGCAAATTCAGGATATTTAGCATATAGTCTTTTTGAAAGAGAATATTTTCTTTCGACATTTTCATTAGCTCTAAAATTCTTATCTCTTGTTCTTACTACAATTATCTTTTCATAACCCTCATTTATTGCCCACTCATAAGGGATTCTATCTGTACAGCCACCATCTAAATAGTGCTTTCCTTCAATTTCAACTGGAAGTGAAACATATGGAAGTGTTGATGATGCTCTTACTGAATCAAAGATATTATTTATATTATTCTTATCAAAATAAACAGGCTTAGCTTCCTCTAGATTTGTTGTGACACAGACAAATCTTCTTTCATATAATCTTTTAAGATTTAATGTTTCTATTCCTTCCATGTCACCAAATATGAAATTAAAGCCAATAACACCCTTATTCTTCCAAATAGAACGTAGGCCAACATAATTCTTATTATTTCGATATTTTAGGTTGATTCTTGCGCCCCTACCAATTTGTCCTGATGCGTAATTAAGTCCATTTAAAGATCCTGCTGATACTCCAATAACACACTTACAGTTAATATTATTTAGCATAAGGCAATCAAGTACACCTGAGGTATGAACGCCTCTAAAGGCACCACCCTCAATAACAATACAAGCATCTATATATTTATTTTTTATATCACCAGTTGGTATTTCATCTAGTTTATCGTATTCTTTTGGTTTTAAAAAAGGTAAAGCCATAATAACACCTTCTTTTCTATCAATTTTATCACAGAAATAGTATTAAAGATACATAATAATTATGTTATAATTAATTGAATTATTATGGAGGCTATATTATGACTGAAATTGATATGGAAAGAATCCCTAAGCATATAGCTATTATTTGTGATGGAAATGGTAGATGGGCAAAGAAAAGACTAATGCCTAGATCATTAGGACATAGAAAAGGTGGATTTAATATAAAGGATGTATCTAAGGCAGCCGAAAGATTAGGCGTTAAATGTATAACTTTCTTCTGCTTTTCAACTGAGAATTGGAATAGACCAAAGGCTGAGGTTGATTATTTAATGAGTGCACCAATTAAATTCCTAAAAAGATTTCATAAGGATATTTTAAATGGAACAACTCAAATTAGATTAATTGGTAGAAAAGATAGATTTACTAAAGAATTCCTAGATACATTTAGAGATATTGAAGAAATCACTAAGGATAAAACAGGAATTAGAATGAATCTATGTGTAGATTATGGTTCTTATGAGGAAATCACTACTGCGATTAAGAAAATCGCAAGTGAATATAAGGATGGTAATATCACTTTAGATGATATAACACCTGAACTTGTAACTAAAAATCTATATACATATGATTGTCCTCCACTTGATTTATTAATTAGAACATCAGGTGAGGAACGTATTTCTAACTTCTTATTATGGCAACTTGCTTATTCTGAATTATATTTTACAGATACATTATGGCCTGATTTTGATGAAAAGGAATTAAAGAAGGCTATAATTGACTATCAATCTCGTGATAGAAGGTTTGGTACTATTAAAGATGAAAATAAATAAAATAGAGCCTCAAGGCTATTGTGGAGGAGTTATTAAGGCACTTAAGATAATTGATGATGTCATTAATAATGAGAATACTAAAAAGCCAATATACCTTTTAGGTCAAATCATTCATAATTCTCATGTTATAGATGATTTGAAATCTAAGGGTGTAATTGTTTTAGAGGATAAAACTAAAAAGAGATTAGATTTATTAGATGAAATAGAATCTGGTACTGTTATATTTTCAGCTCATGGAGTTGAGCCTAGGGTTTATGAAAAGGCTAAAGCTAAGGG
Source organism: Acholeplasmatales bacterium (assembly GCA_016280975.1). Classification (GTDB taxonomy): domain Bacteria; phylum Bacillota_I; class Bacilli_A; order Acholeplasmatales; family Anaeroplasmataceae; genus Anaeroplasma. The sequence goes on from JAEEHU010000085.1 coordinate 7,101, forward strand.
CTTAGAATATATTGATGCCTCATGTCCATATGTTCTTGTTGTTCATAATAAAATCAAAGAGCATTTAAATAATGGCTATGAGGTAATATATATTGGTACTAAAAATCACCCTGAGGTTGAGGGTGTACTTGGTATATCTGATAAAATTAAATTTATATCTAATACTTCTGATATAAAAAATCTAAATATCACTTCAGATAAGATTTATGCAACAAATCAAACTACATTATCTATTTTTGATATAGAAGATATATTTAAATCCTTAAAGGCTAAATATCCAAGTATCATAATTGATGATAAGATTTGTAATGCAACAACAATTAGACAGGAGGCAATGAAGAATCAGCCTGATGCCGATTTATGTATAGTTGTTGGTGATCCTAATTCTTCTAATACTAAAAAGCTTTATAAGGTTTCTAAGGAAATTAGAAAGATTAATACAGTATTATGTGAGGATTTAGAGTCATTAGATAAAAATATACTTAAAAATGTAAATGTAGTTAATATTACATCTGGTGCTTCAACACCATCATATATTGTTGATGAAATAATTGAATATTTAAATAAAAGATAAAAAAAGGAATTATTCGACCCCTTTATACTATGGCCCTTGTGAATAATTCCTTTTTCTGTTATTTAGAATACATTTTAGTATTCAAAATCTAAATAGTAGATGCCAAAAAACACTCCTAATTAATGAGCTCAAACATATTTAATTCGGATAGCTTTTGGTGTGTATATGGTAGTACAACATTTTTGTAAAATCAAGTGTTTTTATTCTAATTGTTACAAATGACACATACCCTGTTAATAGGGTAAAAAAAGTAAAAGCCTTTATATAAAGGCTTTTAAATTACTTAACTTTTTTTTCAAAAACTAGACGCTTAGCTTCATCATTTTTTATTCTAGAGTATAAAACATATCCACATTCAGTATACTCTAGTACTTCTGCTAGGTGTCTAACGGTACTATTTTTTGGATGAGTATCAATTCTGACTGATTCTCTACCAGTCTTTTTGGAATACTCAACTGCATATTCCATTAATTCCTTTGCAACACCAGTCATTCTATACTTAGTTCTAGTTGCAAGGCGGTGAATTGTTGTATAGTTAGTTTTATCTGTTAACCATTTACCGTAAACTACATCATATTCCTTTTCATGACCCTCATAGGTAACTGTACCTGCAATTTCCTCTTGGTCTAGGTCATAATTATATTTAACAGAAATATAACAGTTATTATTTAAAATATCACGCTCAAGATCAATTCTAGTAGGATATCCATCCTTATCATTCCACTGCTTAGAGCCAGATTCTCTTAGAAGCTTTCTTGCATCCTCGATACATTCCATTACTCCATCTAAATCTTCTAATTCTGCTTTTCTAATCACCTTTGATCTCTCCTTTTATAAATTCTAATAATTTATCACTAGAAAAACCATAATGTGAATAAACATCATTAAGGCTACCATGCTTAATTATTGTGTCATAATTAAATGAATACTTTACTACCTTTGATTTATAATCATTCATTTCCTTAAAATCTAGAATGAAATGATATAAAGTACCAACTGATATTAACTGCTCAATAACTAAAATAGGAATATTTAGCTTAAATACTTCATTTAAAGTTACCTCATCAATTGGTTTAATAATCTTCGCGTCTATAACTGTAATATCTAAATTATTTTCATTTGCAATATTTGATATTCTTTCAACATCAGGTCCATATGAAATTACTACAAGCTTACTACCCTTTTTAAGGTATTCCCACTTCATTTCACACTTATAGCTATAATCAAGCTCCTTGATTAAATCCTTTCCTCTTGGATATCTAATAACAACAGGAGAATCTATATCAAAGGCTAAATTATATAAGCCTATTACTTCTTGGAAATTTCTTCCCATAAATATCTTAAAGTTGGGCATTGCCATAAACATAGATACATCATAGATACCTTGATGTGTTGAACCATCCTCACCAACTATACCAGATCTATCAAGACCTACTATAACCTTAAGGTTAGTTCTTGCAATATCATTTAGCATTTCATCATATGCTCGCTGAGAGAATGTAGAATACATTAATAAAACTACATTTTTATTTAATGTTGCTATACCTGCACTCATTATTGTCGCGTGCTCTTCTGCAATTCCTACATCAATGAAATCATTTGGATACTTCTCTTGGAATTCCTCTAATTTAGCTCCAACCTTCATAGCAGGTGTAATTACTGTAAATTCAGTATTTTCACGCTTATGAATTAAGAAATCGGCAACTAGCTTAGAATAAGACATCTTATCCTCTTCTACTTTTAAAGGCTTACCAGTTTCAATATCAAATGGTGATACACCATGGAAGTTTCCAACTAAATCATCCTCAGCCTTACTATATCCCTTACCCTTAATAGTATGGAAATGTAAAACTACTGGAGCTTTTGCTTCCTTAACACGCTTAAATAATTTAATTGCAGTATCTAAATCATTACCATTATATGGTCCATAGTAATCAAAGCCCATATCCTCAAAAATGTTATCCTGTTGGATAAAGCCTTTAATACCACGCTTAAATTGATGGAACCAACGAGTAAAGAATCTAGGTAATATTTTAGTTAAAACTGCTCTTAAGCCACGAGAAAATCTAGTTCCACGAAGCTTAGAAAACGCAGTAGATAGTGCACCTACTGATTTAGATATACCCATCTTATTATCATTTAGGATAATAATTGCACGTCTATCATCAGTTTGACCTAAATAATTTAAGCCTTCTATCGCAACACCATTCATAATAGATGAATCACCTATTAATGATACTACTCTCATATCCTTATCAGGATTTTTATATAGTATTCCACTCATCGCAGAAATTGATGTTGAAGAATGACCTGATTCCCAAATATCATATTTGGATTCATCCTTTGAAATATAGCCACATAAGCCATCATATTGTCTCAATGTCTTAAAATCCTTAGCTCTACCAGTTAGGATTTTATGTACATATGATTGATGTCCAACGTCAAAGATGAATTTATCCTTTTCAGGGTCAAATACATAATACATCGCAACTGTTATTTCAACGACACCTAAATTACTTGATAAGTGACCACCAGTCTTAGAGATATTATCAATTAAAAACTCTCTAATTTCTTGGCATAATAATTTAAGCTCTTTTCTATTTAATTTTTTTATGAAGGATGGGTCAGTAATTGACTCTAAATCAAACATAATTTCACCTATAAATAAAAGTTTAGAAAGAGTAGACTAAATATCTACTCTTTTTATAATTAATTCATCCAAGATGGATCAGAAGGATTCTTTTGGAATTTTAATACCTTTTCAATATCAGAATCACTGATATACTTTTCTTCTGCAGCAACCTTAACTAAAGTTTCAAAATTTGAAATTGAATGATTTTCACAATTTGCATTTGCTAAACGCTCAATACCCTTAGTTAAGCCATATGTAAATATAGATACGATACCTAAAACATTAGCTCCTGCTTCTCTTAAAACTTCTACAACCTCTAAAGATGATCCGCCAGTTGAGATTAAATCCTCAACTACAACAACCTTTTTACCCTCAGGAACGATTCCTTCGATTTGGTTTCCACGTCCATGGTCCTTAGCTCCACCTCTTACATAGCCCATAGGTAAGCCTAAGATTTCTGAAACCATAGCAGCATGAGCGATACCAGCTGTAGATGTACCTTCAATAACCTCTACATCAGGATAATACTTCTTTATCGTATCAGCAAGACCATTTTCAATAACTTTTCTAACCTCAGGGAAAGATAAAGTTAATCTATTATCACAATAAATTGGTGATTTAATTCCTGATGCCCAAGTGAATGGGTCATTTGGCTTTAAGAATACAGCCTTTATTTTAAGTAAATTTTTAGCAACTTCAACTGCTAATTTCTTTTCATCCATATTAACAAAACTCCTTTACGCATCTTTTGTAAGCTGAAACTGGATCTTCAGCCTTTGTAATTGCACGACCAACTACTATATAAGTTGAACCTAATTCCTTTGCATATTCAGGTGTTGCAACTCTCTTTTGGTCATCAACTGAATTATCAGCAAATCTAATTCCTGGTGTAACAGAGATTAAGCCTAGCTCCTTAATGATTGGAGCTTCAAGTGCACTACATACTACACCATCTAGTCCTGCCTTTTTGGCATTTAAAGCATATGTTTTAACAACATCTGCTAGATTTTCTTTAATTAATAATTCATTTTCAAGTATTTCTTGAGAAATTGATGTTAATTGTGTTACAGCAATAAGCTTTGTATTTTTACCAGCCTCAACTGAATCTAAGCCTCTTCTTGCTGCCTCCATCATCTTAATACCACCAGCTGCGTGAACATTAGTAATTTCAACACCTAGCTGTGCTAAATTTCTCATTGCAGATTCTACTGTATTAGGGATATCATGTAACTTTAAATCTAAGAAGATTCTAAAGCCATCAGCGTGTAGCTTCTTTACTAGCTCTGGTCCTTCCTTATAAAAAATCTCCATACCGATCTTTAAATAAGGATTTAATCCCTTAAATGGAACTAAGAATTCATATAATTCTTCCTTATTCTTAAAATCACATGCAATAATTACGTCTCTTTCCATATTACTCTGCCTTTCCTATTATATCATTTAAATCTACTATGTTATATTCCTCCATAGCATCATTTAAACCTTCAATTATGTCCTTACAAGCTGTTGGATTGATTAGGTTTTCAGCACCAACCATTACTAGTGATGCACCAGCCATCATCATTTCTAAAACATCATATGCATTAGAGATTCCACCCATACCAATAATTGGAATATTTACAGCGTGAGAAACCTCATATACCATACGAAGTGCAACAGGGAAAATACCAGGACCTGAATATCCACCCTTTTTAACAGCTATAATTGGCTTTCTAGTTCTAAGTGATATTCTCATACCAACTAATGTATTAATTAAGCTTATAGCATCAGCACCAGCGGCCTCAACAGCCTTAGCCATTTCAACAATTGATGTTACATTAGGGCTTAATTTAACTATAATTGGCTTTTTAGCAACCTTTTTAACTTTTCTTACTAGATTATAAGCAGTATCTGGATCAACTCCAAAAGCCATTCCTCCGCCTTCTATATTAGGGCATGAAATATTTAATTCAATTGCAAATACCTTATCACAGTCATTAAATTTTTTAACTGTTTCAACATATTCATAAACTGAATGTCCACCAACATTTGCAATAACTAAATCATCATATACCTTAGATAGCTTAGGTATTTCTTCTGATATAACCTTATCTACACCAGGATTTTGAAGACCAATTGAATTGATTAATCCAGCTTGGCATTCTGCAATTCTAGGTAGAGGATTTCCATATCTTCCTTCTAAAGTAGTTCCCTTTAAGGAAATACTTCCTAAAATATTAATATCGTAAATATCTGCGAATTCATATCCAAATCCGAAACAACCAGAGGCAGGTATTATTGGATTTTTGAATTCATGACCTAAAAATTTAATCTTAGTGTTCATTACCATAATACCTCTTTTCCCTTAAATACTGGTCCTTCCTTACATACTCTCTTTGGACCTTCTGTTGTCTTTATTGAGCATCCCATACAAGCACCGAAGCCACAGCCCATTCTAGCCTCTAATGATACTTCACCATCATTAAATTCCTTAGCTATTGCCTCAAGCATTTTATATGGACCACATGCATAATAATATTCAACATTTATATTTTCATGCTTAATTAA
>JAEEHU010000086.1 GCA_016280975.1 Acholeplasmatales bacterium
TACACCTAAGAATGATTCTTCATCATATTCAATATTTCCAGATAATATTAAATCTTGATTAATTTTATTATTTATTATTTCTAATAAATTATTATATGAATCTACTGAATTGTATTTAAGATATAAATCTTTATTCTTTATAGCACAATCATAAAACCATTTAGGATCAAGTGCATTTCTAATTATTGTATCATGTGCTTTTTCTTGAATACTTTTAGATTCATATCTTGTAATAGTTACTTCTCCGAATCCTAATAATAAAGAAAAGTTTCTTTGATTTAAATTATACATCTCTCTTATTTTTTTAATTTCATTATCAGTTAATAGATTCATTTTCTTCCGATATGCATTTCTAATAACCCTTAGGTTTTCATTTCCTAGCTTCTCATCATCATCATAATGTGATTTTACTTCTTCATCATAATAATATGATAATTCAACATCAAGCTTAACGCCTTTTACTATAACCTCTTCTTTTCTTTTAATAGCTTTCATATTCTACACCTCCATATCCTTATGAAATGAAACAATATATACATTACCAGTTTTATGCTCTAACACATTATCAATTATTATTTTATACTATCAATTGATAGTTTACAAGAGCAAGATAAAAGCACTTTTGAAAGTGCTCTAATCATTTTATATTTAAATTGATATTCTTTTATAATAGAATATCGTTAGAACCATTATGGACACTTTTCGTGTTAGAAGTTTAGCTTCATTATAATGGTTATTTTTTTTCTTAATTAAGAATTTCTTATTATTATTTTTCTTTTATATAATTTATTTTACTTATTTCTAATTATTTTTAGAGATTCTATATTTGAGTATTTCCCAAATGGTTCTTTAGTATTTACTCTAGACCATATTTTGTTTTTATTAAACTCCACACTATCTAGTTTTTTTATTATGTTAGATGAATGTATAAATTCCTTTTTAAATTCTTCTTTCCCAACAGTATTGAATAAACCATTAATACTATTTAAGCAAGTTGAATATACTATTTCATCTTCAAAATTATTAACTGATTGAATATGATATATCTTATTAAAGCCAAATTTATTAAGCTTTGCTATGTTCTTTTCTATTATTGTTGTTTTGTTAACATCAATATCATAAACTAATATAATTATAGTTTCTTTATTTAAAACTGCTATACGCTGATTTGTAATCAATCTATTTGTAAAATTAAATACTGTCACCTTTCCAGGAGTTAAGTATTTATGTGGGTTAACTTTTAATGCATTTATTAATTTTTCTTCGCATTCGCCTTCAACAAAATACTGATATATTTTACTCATTTTATTCATCCTCTGCAAGCTCAAATATTCTATTGACATTTGGGGCTGTCGCAAATATATCATTATCTACTATTGTTTTAGGAGATACATTGTTTCTATTATCTGCCTCAGAGCCACAATTAATAGTTATTATTTGTTTATCATTTATTTTTTCTTTTTTCATAAAGTAGAATGAATGAAATGGAAAGCTTAAGCTTAATATATTCATGTTATGTGTAGTGAAGAATATTTGTTCATTTGGGCCTAATAAAGAAACCATGGTTGATAGCATAGCAGCTTCTATATCAGAATTAACATACGAAAACTGTTCATCGATTAAATAAATGCCATTATTATGGTATTTTATACCAAATATAATATTAGAAATGTTTACTGCGTATTTTGTGCCACTTGATAATAACGGAATATCAGACAATTTCATTCCTTCTTGTATTATTATTTTTTTACCACAATCATGTTCTAATACATAAGCATTATCAGTATCTTTGCTCTTCTTAACATCAATTATAGATGAATCTAATGTTTTAAATACATCATTTAATATTTTAACATACGATTGTTGCTCTTCATCGTTTTTAGCTTTATCAAAGATAATTGTATCAAAAGGATATTCAGTTGCAGGTAATACAATTTTCCAACCAGAATATGGAGTTATATCTTTCAAGCATTCAATATAATCAATATAGTTATCAGGAATCGAATCTAATTCTTTCAACTTATTTTCATACGAATCTTTTGTTGATTTAGCTGACGATAAACTAACGAATGTATGTGAAACCATTACATTAGAATCTTTCATCTTATCAGTTACTAAGATTTTATATCTATGTAGAACATGGCATTCTGCCGTATCTTCTACTAAGTCAATTTCTATTTTAGACTCTTGATCATTTTTGTTAACTATTTCATCTAATATTATTTTTTCTTTTCTATTTAAAAACAATAATGTCCTCCAAATGCATCTAATTAGTGATGTTTTACCAGATGCATTTGATCCAACAAAAACATTTAACTTTTTATATCTAAATGATGGAACATATTCCAAATTTTCGTTTTCGATTATGCTAGTTTTAAGCTTATTAGGAAATGAAAAATTAACATTAAAATCATAAAAAGATAATACGTTATTTAATTTTACATTTAATATTGCCATGTTTCAATTCTCCTTAATATTCAAAATTTTTGAATTGCCGTCAATAATAGTATATATCAATTTAGAATTAATTACAAGTTATTATTCTATTAAAAAACTCGGCATAAAAAAAGCAGGGTTTGTCCCTGCGCTCGGTGGACCAGGGTCTTTCGACCAGTCCAAACGAAGTCTTAACTTCATTCTTATAATATCTAACAATATAAATTTTTTCAGTACAATTTTTATCTATATTAGAGAATTATTTATGCTTGAGCTTTACCATACATATTCTAAGGATGATATAATATCATCCTCTTCTATCATTATATCATTCTTATAATATAGTTTATATTTTGTTTTAGTAGTTATTGCTTCCTTGATGAATCTTTCCATATTTCCTTTTTTAGGAGCCTTTAGGTTATAACCATCATATGAGTCAAATTCTAATTCAAATTTATATTTACCTTTCTTTATTACTATTTTCTTATCAGATATTAGTTTTATTTTACCAAAATTATAGGTACATATTTTATATTCCTTATCTTTTGTTTTAATAAAAGATAATAATCCTTTAAATTTGATAAATCCAAATAACGGTATAGTAGCAATCGCCAAAGTAACAGATACACTCTCTTTAACTGAATTATACCAGATGTATTTCTTAGGGAAGCTTTTACCCATATCTCCTTCAATATATCCTAAGGAATTATTATAAGTATATTTTTTATTATTTATAATTAATTCACCATTCAATTCATGTCTCATTGAATATATTTCATGACGACATTCCATAGGTAAATAAGTAAATGGTCCCATTACTTTACTTTTAAGTGGATTTAATGTACCTAATTTAATACTTCCTGTTATAGATATATCATTATCATTTACATTAAATGTAATAGTATCATTATCTACTACTACTGATTTGGTATCACGAATAAAATAAGCTCCATCAGGATTTATGATTTGAATCATATCTCCTTCATTAGCATGGCTTATAATAACAGAAAATACATAATTATTATCACTTATAAATTTATAATACTTACCATAGAATTTATTCTTCATAAGTATCACCTCATTTTTATTGGTAAATAAAGCGAGATTTTAAATCTCGCAATTACTTTTTTAATATTAAATCTACTGCCATAGATAGATTATCAACAACACCAATTATCATATCATCAACTATACTATCATCAATTGGCTTATTATATATACCTGTTCTTACTATAACAGATTTTATATTTGCAGATTTTGATGCAATAGAATCATGCTCCTGATCTCCTATCATATAACATAAATTTGAGTCAAGTTTAAAATCCTCAATCGCATCTAAAAACATTCCTGGATTTGGCTTAAATGACATGTGATTGTCATCTTTATCATATGGAGAATAATATATAGCTGCAATTTTAATACCATGCTTATTAAAATCATCTATTATTCTTCTATTAAATATAGACATAGTATTACTA
>JAEEHU010000087.1 GCA_016280975.1 Acholeplasmatales bacterium
AAAACATGCATATTATACCTAAGTGTCACATCTGTCACGCTAGTCACGCGTCACTTGTGTATATGCTTAAAAATATAGGTTTAAAAGGTGCGCCTTCATCAACAGAGGGTGCATTGTACTAACAATACTTACCTTTCACATGTATGATTATAAGTCTAACTTAGGTTAGGCTTTTTTTCTTTAGCTTATATTTTACTCTCACTTGACAAAAGACTATTTTTGTTATAAAGTAAGAAATGTAAGAAAAGTAAGGTGGTTAAGTGAAAGAATCAAATGAAAATAGATTTATTGTTAGCGTTAAGGTAGGACCAAAGGGTCAAATAACTATTCCTGCGCAGGCAAGAAAGATGTTTGATATTAAAGAAGGTAACACCTTAATGGTACTTGGTGATTCTGAAAAGGGAATCGCTATAATTAAAGATGATGAATTTTACAAATTAATGGGAGGGTTTGCGTTTAATGAAGGCAATCAGAACAAATAATTTAACAAAGAAGTATAAAGGTATTACTGCCGTTAATAATTTGAATTTAGAAATAGAAGAAGGAGAATTATTCTCGTTATTAGGTGTTAATGGTGCAGGTAAGACAACAACAATTAAGATGCTTGCAACATTATTAAAGCCTACATCAGGAGAGGCATATATATTTGATAATGAAATTTCAAAGGATTCAGGTAAAATAAAGGAATTAGTTGATATTTCAATGCAAGAAACTGCTATTGCAAGAAAGCTTACAGTTGAAGAAAATATTGAATTTTATGCTAAGCTTTCAGGTCAAACTAAAGAAGAAGTTGAGGAGACTAAAAAATATGTTTATTCTCACTTTGGTCTTGATGAGGTAAAGAAAAAGCAAGCTGCTAAGTTATCTGGTGGATGGCAAAGAAAATTATCTATAGCACTAGCACTTGTAACTAAGCCAAAGGTATTATTTTTAGATGAGCCAACTTTAGGCTTAGATGTAATTGCGAGAAGAGAATTATGGAATACAATTACTGAGTTAAAGAAGAATATGACTATTATTCTTACAACTCACTATATGGAAGAGGCAGAATACTTATCAGATAGATTAGGTATTATGAAGGATGGCGTTTTATTATTCGTAGGTAATAAAGAAGAGCTATTTGAAAAAACTGGTAAGACAAATGTAGAGGATGCATTTGTTGAAATTGTATCAGGAGGTAAGGAAAATGCTTAATTCATTATCAAGAATATTTACATTAACAAAAAGAAATATAAAGGAGATCCTAAGAGATCCACTTTCATTAGCATTTATACTAGCATTACCTTTGGTAATGGAAATATTATTTTACTTAATATTCCACGAGCTAAGTGATCAATTTAAAATGATATATTTAGCTCCAGGAATAGTAGTATTTGCTCAATCATTCTTATCATTATTTGTTGGTTTATTACTAGCAACAGATAGAAACACATCATTCCTAACAAGATTATATGTATCTAAGGCACATTCGCATGAATTTATTATTGCATATGCCTTAGCAGTAATTCCTATTTCAATTGTTCAAGCAATATTATTCTATTTAGTTGGTGGAATATTTGATAGATCAATATTCTCTACAGGTATGGTTTTATCTATTCTTGTAAGTGTTATTACAGCAATATTCTTTATATCTTTAGGATTATTATTTGGTTCAATCTTTAGTGCAAAATCAATTGGTGGTGTTGCATCTATCGCAATATCTGGTCAATCAGTATTATCAGGAATGTGGTTCCCACTTGAGGGATTAAGCCAAGGTATGTTGATATTTATGGATGTTTTACCATTTAGAAATGCAACATTGCTTATCCAAAATCTAGTAACAGATGGAATACATGATGGATTTGCTGATTTTGGTAAGCCACTTATCATAGTTTTAGCTTATACAGTAGTAACATTTATAGGTGCGATTTACGCATTTAGAACTAAGATGAAATTTAGATAATTTATAATAAATTCTCGCAAGTAAAATTGCGAGATTTTTTTATTTTTTCATATTCTTTTTATCATTAAATATGATAAAATATTTCTAAGAGATTTCTTTTTAAAAATAGGAGATGGTTACTATGAAGCTTGATGTAATTGTAAGAGATAAGAATACCTTAGTTTTAAATGAGGATGGTAAAAAGGGAGATATTATTGATTTAACATCTCTATCTAAATTTGACTCATCACAAATTGAGGAATTAATAGAAGAAGGAAAAGAAAATACCTATAATAAAAAGCTTGATTCATTTAAGGATAGCTTAGAAAAAACATTAAATCTTGAAAAAGAGAAAAATGTGATAGAGCTTAATAATAAGATTAATGAATTAAAGCGTGAGCTTGATCTAGAAAAGGAAAAATCAAAGAATATTGCCTCTGAAAAGGACAAGGAATTTGAATTTAAGCTTAAAAATCAAAAGCTTCAAAATGATTTAGATAATAAGAATAAATCACATGAAATGGAGCTTGAGATAAATAATCTAAATAATAAAATTGATTCAATGAAAAAGGAATCAGAATTAGATAAGGAAAAGCTTGAAAAATATTATAGTGATGTAATAAAGAATAAGGATGAGCAAATAGAGTACTATAAAGACTTTAAGATTAAGATGTCTACAAAGCTTTTAGGTGAAACATTAGAGCAGCACTGTAGGATTTCATTTGAGCAGTTAAGAGCAACAGCCTTTAGAAATGCATACTTTGAGAAGGATAATGATGCTAAAAATGGATCTAAAGGTGACTTCATCTATAGAGAATATACTGAAGAGGGTGCGGAATTAATCTCAATTATGTTTGAGATGAAAAATGAAAATGATGAAACAGCGACTAAGCATAAGAATGATGACTTCCTAAAGGAACTTGATAAGGATAGAACAGAAAAAAACTGCGAGTACGCAGTATTAGTATCTATGCTTGAGGCTGATAGTGATTTATATAATGCTGGTATAGTTGATAAGTCACATAAGTATGAAAAGATGTATGTTGTACGTCCTCAATGCTTTATTCCAATTATCACACTACTTAGAAATGCAAGCCTAAATGCTAAGGAATATAAAAATGAGCTAATGACATTAAAGAATCAAAATGTAGATATTACACATTTTGAGGATAATCTAGCTCAATTTCAGGATGCATTTTCTAAGAATTATCAGCTTGCAAGTAATAAGTTCCAAGCTGCGATAAAAGAAATAGAAGCAACTATTGATCATCTTCAGAAGGTAAGAGATAACCTATTAGGCTCAGAGCGTCAATTAAGACTTGCCAATGATAAGGCACAGGACTTATCAATTAAAAAGCTTACTAAGGGTAATCCTACAATGAAGGAAATGTTTGATGATTTAAAGAAGAATAGCAAGTAGAATTTTTAAAAATATAGATTTTTGAGATTATAACATGTTATAATAGTTATAAGTTTATGGAGGATTCAAAATGAAAAAATTTCAAGTATTAACAGATTCAACATCAGATGTTGAAAAGAAGTTTCGTGAGAAATATGAATTAGATTATTTAAAAATGGTATTCACAATCAATTCTCATGATTATGATGCTGACCTAGATTGGAATGATATTAAGCCAGAGGAATACTATGGCTTAATGAGAAAGGGATATAGAAGTGTTACTGGCCAAGTTAAGGCATCAGAGGTAGAAACTAAGGTTGAAAAAGCATTCGCTTCTGGCCTTGATGTTTTATACCTAGCTTGTTCTGCAAAGCTATCTGGTTCAATTTCTACAGCTAAGATGTACGCTGAGGACTTATTAAAGAAGTATCCAGATAGAAAGCTTATTTGCTTCGACTCAATGAGAAGTAATTATGCAGAAGGTATTATGGCTATGGACGCTGCACAAATGGCTTTAGATGGTTTAACTATCGATGAGTGTGTAGCTAAGCTTGAGGATGAAAGATTAAAATATCAAACATTCGCAACAGTTGGATCACTTGAATGGTTAAAGAAGGCTGGTAGAGTTAAGGCTACAGCTGCATTCTTTGGTAACCTATTTGCTGTAAAGCCAATCATTATTGGTGATGCAAAGGGTAATAACTATGCATATAAGAAGGTTAAGGGTAGAAAGCCTTCACTAGATGATATTATTGCATCTACATTAGATAGAATTGAAGATGGAGAAAATCAAACTGTATATGTAGCTCATGCTGATTGTCCTCAAGATGCAGAATATGTTAAGGAAAAATTACTTGCTAGTGGCAAAATCAAAGAAGTTAATATCAGTGCACTAGGACCAATCATTGGTGCGACTACAGGTCCTGATACAGTTAGTATCAATTTCTACGGAAAAAAGATTGACATTGCTGGAGAAGAATAATGGATTTATATAATCTTGACGGCTTAGAGTATTTAAACTTAGTTAAGGCCGGTGCTTATAATTTAATAAATGATGTTGATAGAATCAATATGTTAAATGTATTCCCTGTACCAGATGGAGACACAGGTACTAATATGCGTCTTTCAATTGAAGGTGGCATCAAAGATGAATTTAACGATATTAAAATCTCATCAAATGCTAAAAAAATAGCACGTGGTATGGTTTTAGCCGCAAGAGGTAATTCAGGTGTTATTTTATCTCAATTTTTCTATGGACTATCAAAGGGAGTAGATGGCTTTGATACTATCGCTCCAAAGGACTTCGCTAAAGCTCTTTTAAAGGCTACTGAAAGAAGCTATAGAGCAGTTGAAACTCCAACAGAAGGAACAATTCTAACTGTTATGAGAGAATCAGGCGAATATTTAAATGAAAATTTAGATAAGGTAGATACATTTATTGATTTATTTAATCTATATATAAAAAGAGCTAAAATCTCTTTAGAGAATACTCCTAATCTACTTCCAGTATTAAAAAAGGCAGGAGTAGTAGATTCAGGTGGTGCAGGATTAATACTAGTGCTTGAGGGTATGCTTAAATATTTAAATGGTGAAAAGCTAGATTCTATATTAAAGGTTAAGGATACTAATAGTACTAATAATTACTATAGCGGATCAGCAGTACAAAATGACGCATCAAAAAAGGTACATAAAAAATACGCAACTGTCGCTGTTGCTAACGGCCGTGGCCTTTTAGTATCCTTAAAGGAAATGGGTGTTGATATTATTGTATCTGGTGGTCAAACTATGAATACATCAACACAAGACTTTATTGATGCGTTTAACTGTCTAGATGCCGATAATATATTTGTATTCCCAAATAATGGTAATATTTTACTTGCTGCACAACAAGCTGCTAATAATTATGATAAGGCAAATATTATAGTTATTCCTACTAAAACATTAGTAGAGGGCTATAGCGCATGCTCAATGCTAAATTTTGATTCTGATAATTTAGATGAAATTAAGTCTGAATTATTATCGTCATTTGAAAATCTATCAACATTAGAGGTTACATATTCAGTAAGAGATTGTGTAATTAATGATGTAGATATCAAAAAAGGCGATTATATTTCACTATATGATGGAGAACTCATCTCATCTAATAAAATGAGAATAGAGGCCTTAAAAGAGGCTTTTAAGGGTATATCTGATATTGAGGATAAGGCAATTGTTACTTTAATTGTTGGTTCTGATGTAGATGATAGTGAGGTAGAAGAGATATCTGAATATATCAAATCATTAAATTCTTATATTGAAATTTATCCTGTAAGAGGAGAACAAGATATCTATTCTTATATAATTGGTTTGGAATAGTATATATATTATATATAATAGGTTAAGGCGTAAAAGTTTTATAAAATTTTTGCGCTTTTTTTATTTATTTTTATCAAAAAAAATATAAAAATTTTTATAATATACTATATATATTATAGGTAAAAATAAAGAAATTTTATGCTTGACACACTATATTCTTTATTCTATTATTGTGATACACAAAAGTGAGGTGAAGTTCATGAATAAGGTAATAATAGTTGAGTCTCCATCTAAGTCAAAGACAATAGGTACTTACTTAGGAAAGGGATATACAGTACTATCTAGTAAGGGACATATTTGTGATTTAGCCACATCTGGTAAGGAAGGCTTAGGTATTGATTGTGAGCATGGATTTATACCTACTTATACAATTAATAAGGATAAAAAGGAATTAGTAGATTATCTAATTAAGGAATGTAAAAATAAAGAAGTTTTACTTGCAACCGACCCCGATAGAGAGGGTGAGGCAATCGCTTATCACTTAGCTCGTGAATTAAATCTAGATTTAGATTCAAATAATAGAATTGAATTTCATGAAATAACAAAAACTGCAGTAAAAGAAGCACTAGAAAATCCTCATAAGATTGATTTAAAAATGGTTGATAGCCAAGAATCAAGAAGAATGATTGATAGAATCTTAGGTTTTAAGCTTTCAAAATTAATGCAAAGAAAGATTAATTCTAAAAGTGCAGGAAGAGTACAATCAGTTGCACTATTATTAATAGTTAATCTTGAACGTGAAATATTATCATTTGTACCAGTTGTATATTTTGATATTGATGCAGAATATAAGGATACAAAGATAAAATTAGTTGAAGTAAATGGTGAGAAATTTGATAAGGATCACAAGATATTAAAGCGTGATATTTTAGATGATTTAGTAGCTAACCTAAAGGAATTTAAGGTATCAGCTATTGATGTTAAGAATGTTAAAAGATCAAGTCAACCTACATATACTACATCAACACTTCAACAAGATGCAGTTAATAGATTAAATTTCACTCCAACTAAGACTATGAGTGTTGCTCAAAGTCTATATGAAGGTAAAAATATAGGTTCAGAAACTGTCGGTTTAATTACATATATGCGTACAGATTCAACAAGACTTGCTGAATCATTTGTAAATGATGCATCTAGATATATTCTAAATAACTTTGGTAAGGAGTATTTAGGTTCAGTTAAGGTTAGGAATCAAAAGGGTATGCAGGATGCCCATGAAGGTATTAGACCTACATCTATTGATAGAACTCCAGATTCATTAAAGAATTATTTAACTTCTGATGAATATAAATTATATAAATTAATATATAATAGAACACTTTCAAGCCTAATGGCATCAAGTGTTTATAAATCAACAGTTATTTCACTTGATAACTTTAATTCAAAATGGACTATGCAATCTTCAGAATTAACATTTGAAGGTTATTTAAGTGTATATAAGGATAATGATGAGGAAGAGGAATCAAAGCTTCCTAAGCTTGAAATAGGATCTCTATTTAATGCAGATTACATTAATGTAGTTGAAAAGGAAACAGAACCAAAGAAAAGATATACTGAGGCAACCTTAATTAAGGAAATGGAAAACCTAGGTATTGGTCGTCCTTCAACTTACGCAACAACTATTCAAGTATTAAAGGAAAGAGATTATGTATCACTAGATAAGAAAAATCTAGTTCCAACATCTCAAGGTATTTTAACTACAGAGAAGCTTCAAGAATTCTTCTCACCAATTATTAATGTTAAATATACAGCTAATATGGAAACAGCCCTAGATGAAATTGCTAAGGGAAATAAGGATAAAAAAGAAGAATTAACTGAATTCTATGATGGCTTTATGCCACTATTTGATAAGGCTAAGGAGAATATGAAGAGTAAATATCCTATTATTACAGATAAGACTTGTCCATATTGTGGACATTTACTTGTAATAAGAAATGGTAAATTTGGAGAATTTACGTCTTGTTCTAATTATCCTCATTGTAATTACATTGAAAAGGTTGATACACAGGCAGAATTTATTGGAGTTAAATGTCCAAGCTGTGATGGTGAAATAGTAAGAAGAGAATCAAAGCGTGGAGTATTCTATTCATGCTCAAATTATCCTAAATGTAATGTTACATTTAATGATATGCCAACAGAGGAATTATGTCCTAAATGTGGAAGTATTATGCTAAAGGATAAGAATGGTAATTTATACTGTTCAGCACACTGTGAATCACAACTAGATGATACATATATTTGCCCAACATGTGGTCAAGGACACATTGTAATTAAGACTGCATCTCGTGGCAAAAATAGAGGTCATCAATTCTATACATGCTCAAATTATCCAAAGTGTAAGACTATTTTACTTGGTAAGCCAACACATGAGGTTTGTCCAAATTGTAATTCAATGATGGTAATTAATGAAAGTGGTAATTTAGTATGTAATAACAGCTGTAAAGATAAAAAGGAAGTAGTATCTACAGGTGTTAAATGCCCTAACTGTGGTAAGGGTGAATTAGTCTTAAGAAATGCTAAAAAGGGTAAAAATAAGGGTGAGGATTTCTATGGCTGCTCTAATTTCCCTAAATGTAAGACTATAATTTCTAAGGAAGAATTTGTTAAATTAAAGTAGTAATGATGTCAAGCTTAAAATGAGCTTGACATTTTCTTATTTTCTTGTAAGTTAATATACATGTATGATATAATTTTAAAGGATTTAATATATTAAAATGGAGTGATTATCTTGGGATTTTTTGATTTTTTCAAGAAGAAAGATAAAAAGAAAAAAGAAAAATATAAATTAGGCCTTCATAAGACTAGAGAAGGTGCTTTATCAACATTAAAAGAGATATTAGAAAAATCAGATAAAATTGATGATGATTTATTCGATAGATTAGAAGAAATATTCATTATGGCTGATATAGGTGTTGATACAGTAATTGATTTTATTGATGGACTTAAAGAAGAGGTTAAGAATAAAAAGATTACTGAGCCTAAGGATTTACAAGAAATGATTATAGATAGAATGTTTGAAATCTATTTAAATGGTGAAATAGTTAATGCCAATTTAAATATGAATAAAAATGGTCTAACTGTAATTTTATTCGTTGGTGTAAATGGTGTAGGTAAAACTACATCAATTGCTAAAATCGCTAATGCCTATAAAAAGGAAGGTAAGAAAATATTACTCGCTGCAGGTGATACATTTAGAGCAGGCGCAGTAGCTCAGCTTGATGTATGGGCATCACGCGTAGGTGTTGATATTATTACTAAGCCAGATGGATCTGACCCATCAAGTGTTATGTTTGATGCAGTTAAGAAGGCTAAGGCTGAGAATTACGATATTCTACTATGTGATACAGCAGGTAGATTACAAAATAAGGTTAACCTAATGAATGAGCTTGCTAAAATGAAAAGAGTCATTCAAAAGGAATGCCCTGATGCACCACATGAGACTTTACTTGTAATAGATGCAACAACAGGTCAAAATGGTATGAGTCAAGCTAAGGCATTTAAGGAAGCTACAGATGTTACTGGTGTAATTCTAACTAAGCTTGATGGAACATCAAAGGGTGGTATTGTTCTTGCTATTCGTCATGAAATGGGTATACCTATTAAGTATGTAGGCTTAGGTGAAGGAATAGATGATTTAGAGGTATTTGATATCGAGCAATACCTATATGGATTATTTGCTGATTTCTTTGAGGAATAATATTATGGAAAATAATAAAAGAGAAGAAATAATTAGCTTATATGATCTATATTATAATTTATTAACAGATAAGCAAAGAGACTATTTTGAGGAATATTATTTTAGTGATTTATCTATTTCTGAAATAGCAATTAATTTTGATATTTCAAGAAATGGTGTTCATGATCAGCTAAAAAGAGTAGTAGCTAATCTTTATTCATTTGAAGAAAAGCTAGGACTTTTAAAGAAAATAGAGAAAATAAATAATTTAGAGATTGATGATAATATCAAAAGTGAGATTATTGATATTATAAAGGAGTAATTATGGCATTTGATAATTTAAGCCAACGCTTACAGATGGGTCTTAGAAGACTTACTGGTAAGGGAAAACTTAATGAAGATGATATTGACGACATGCTAAGAGAGGTAAGACTTTCTCTTTTAGAAGCCGATGTTAACTACAAGGTCGTTAAGAAATTTTTAAATAATATTAAAGAACAAGCTCTTGGTGAAAAGATAATGAAGGGCTTAAATCCAGGTCAACAGGTTGTTAAAATCGTAAGAGAGGAATTAAAGAAGACTCTTGGTGATGAGGCAGTTGAACTTAATTTTAAGTCTAGTGGTATGACTATTGTTATGGCAGTAGGTTTACAAGGTGCTGGTAAAACAACAGCTGTAGGTAAGATGGCACTTTTCTATCGTAAGAAGCTAAAGAAAAAGCCATTTATGATTGCAGCCGATATCTATAGACCAGCAGCCGTAGATCAGCTTGTTACTTTAGGTAAGTCAATTGATGTACCTGTATTTGAAATGGGTACTAAGGTTAAGGCTGAAAAAATCGTAGAAGAGGGATTAAAGGCTGCAAAAGAGGGTGGCTATAACTTTGTTCTAATCGATACAGCCGGTCGACTACAAATTGATGCAGACCTAATGCAAGAATTAAAGAATGTTAAGGAAATTGCAAATCCTGATGAAATACTACTTACAGTAGATGCGATGGCAGGTCAGGATGCAGTTAATGTTGCCCAAAGCTTCCATAATGACTTAAGTGTTACAGGTATCATTTTAACTAAGCTTGATGGTGATACTCGTGGTGGTGCGGCACTTTCTATTAAAGAGATGACAGGTATTCCTATTAAGATTATGTCTACAGGTGAAAAGCTTGATGCGATGGAAATATTCTATCCTGATAGACTTGCAGATAGAATCTTGGGTATGGGTGATGTTTTATCATTAATCGATACAGTTACAGAAAATATCGATGAGGATGAAATGAAGTCTATGGCTGAAAAGATGATGTCATCAAGCTTTAATTATAATGACTTATTAAAGCAATTTAAGATGATAAAGAGAATGGGATCATTATCTAAGATTATGGGCTTCCTACCTGGTATGGGTAAGATGAAGCAAGCACTTAATCAAGTAGATGATAGAGCATTCGATAAGATTGAGGCTATAATTTACTCAATGACTGAAGAAGAAAGAAAGCATCCTGAATTAATTGATAGAGACTTTAAGCGTAGAGATAGAATCTCAAAGGGTTCTGGCCGTTCTATTCAAGAGGTTAATAAATTAAGAACAACTCTTGAAGAAATGAAGAAACAAATGAAGAGAATGAGAAATATGGACGATGCTGATAAGAAGCGTTTAGAGGGTCAAGTTAAATCAGGTAATTATTCAGGCCTAGGCCAAACTAAAGCCCACAAGGGTAAAGGAAAAGGCAAGGGCGGCTTTAGATATTAAAATAAAATCCAAGTTAGCTTGGATTTTTTAAACCTAGAAAGGGGGCATTTATTATGAGATTAGTAACATCAATATATGAGAAAAATGATATAGATAATTTAGATTCATTAATTGATTATGCATTAATTAATGTCCCACATTTATCTATTAATTTTAAGGATATTAATTTAGATGAATTAGTATCTTATGCTAAAGAAAAGAAATTAAATATAATTTTATCTATCAATAGAATAATGCATCCAGGTGATTTAAAGAATGTTGAGGCACTAGTAGATAAATATAATGATTTATTATTCCTAGCATCTGATATAGGTGTATTAAATATCTTTAAAGAAAAGAATATGATTGAAAATCTTATTTATAATCCTGAAACTATGATTACAAATTATTTAGATTTAGGCTTATATAATGATATGAACTTAAATGCGATTGGAGTTTCATTAGAAATTACAATTGATGATTTAAAGCTAATGTATGAAAAAACAAAGGCTCCAATATATTATCAGGGCTTTGGTCATAGATTAATGTTTTATTCAAGAAGAAAGCTATTAACACTATATTCAAATAAGAATAATGATAATTATCCTCACGAGGGCTTCTTAAAGGAAATAACAAGAGAAGATTATCTACCAATAGTAGAAAATAGCGAAGGTACATTAATATATAGATCATATCTAATATCACTACTTAAAGAATTAGAGGGTCTATCATTCATTAAGTATCTATATATTGAATCATTTAATGTTGATATTGAAACATTTAAGAAGGTATCAGAGATATTCTATGATGCAGTTATAAATGGAAAAATAAGAGAAGGAATTCTTAAATTAAATGAGCTTAATTTAGATATAGAAGATGGCTTCATGTATAAGGATTCTGTATATCAAAAGGAGGAGTTAAAATGAGTAAGTTTGAACTTTTAGCTCCAGCTGGAGATTTAGAAAAATTAAAGGTGGCAATATTATATGGTGCAGATGCTGTATTTATTGGTGGACTTAAATTCTCACTAAGAAGTAGAGCATCTAATTTTACAATAGCTGATATCAAAGAGGCTTGTGATTTTGCCCACAAGCATAATGCTAAAATCCATGTTACATGTAATATAGTTATGCATAATTTAGATGTAGATGGCTTAGTTGAGTATCTTAAAGAATTAGAGCTTGCAGGAGTAGATGCAATTATCGCATCAAGCCTATATGCATTAAAGATGGTAAAAAAATATACTAAGATGGAAGCTCATGTTTCAACTCAAGCATCAACTGCAAATCCATCAGCCATTAGATTTTATAAAAATGAAGGCTTTGATAGAGTGGTTTTAGCGCGTGAGCTTAACCTAGATGAAATAAAGATGTGTAAGGATTCTACACCTCTTGATATAGAGGCATTTATTCATGGTGGTATGTGTGTATCATATAGTGGAAGATGTATGCTTTCAAATAATATGACTAATAGAGATGCTAACCGTGGAGGCTGTGCTCATTCTTGTAGATGGTGTTATGACTTAATTAAGGATAATAAGATATATAATCCAAAGGGTGATTATTTTGCGATGAGCTCAAAGGATTTATGTGCTATTACCCTTATGCCAAAATTAATGGATATAGGTATTAATTCATTTAAGATTGAAGGTAGAATGAAGTCTCTACATTATATCGCAACTGTAGTTAATACATATAGAAAGCTTATAGATGAATATGAATCAACTGGTAAGATAGAATCATTTGATTTTTATATCAATCAAATTAATAAGGCAGAAAATAGATTAACATCAACAGGCTTTTTAAATGGAGACCCTACAGTTAATGAGCAACTATATGATCTTAATTTAACATGTCCAACTAAGGAATTTGTTGGAATAGTTAAGGAATATGATAGTAAGACTCATATGGTTACTATTGAACAAAGAAACTATTTTATACCTCATTCAAAGTTAGAGGTATTTACACCAAAAAAATCATTTATTATTGATGTAGCTGATATTTATGATAAGGATAATAACATATTAGACGCGGCAAGACATCCACTAGAGATTATTAAATTTAAGTGTGATACTAAGCTTAATCCATATGATTTATTAAGGTTATTATAATGATAATAAATGGTAAAGAAGTTGAAGTAATAGTTACAGAAAACAAAAGATATTATGGCTATAAATTAAGATTTAAAATGCCTAATATTCTATATGTTGAGATGGGTAAGAATTCTTTATCCTTAGAAGAAATTCTAGCTAAGCATAAAAGATTTATTAATAATAGATTAAATTATGAAAAGAAAGAGGCTAGTAATGTTATTCATTATCTAGGTAAGGAATATAAAATCAATGTGATTGAATCTCTATTTGATAATTTAATCTTTAATGGTGATGAGATTAATATCTATTCTAAGAAACTAGATAAAATACATATCAAAAAAATCATTTATGATATGTATGAAAGAACATTAAGAGATATAGTTTTAAAATATGATAGTAAGGTAAAAAGAGATTTTAAAATCAATTTTGATGTTACCTATAAATACTCAATAGTTAAAACCTATTTTGGTGAATGCTATCCTAAAAGAAGATTAATTATTCTAAATAAATCTCTTTCAAAATATGATTTGATTTATATTTTATCTGTTATATATCATGAGTATGCACACTTTTATTACTCTAATCACCAAAAGGGATTTTATAAGCTTTTAGATAGTCTATTTCCTGATTATCAAAACATTCAAAAAAACTTACGAAAAATTAAGTATTTAGATTTATATTAAACTTGATTTTTGACATTCATTTAAGTATAATAAAAAAGTATTTTGGAGGAATCAATTATGGTTAATACTAAAAAAGTCGAAATGACTGAACAACATAAGAAAGAACTTGAAACAGAATTAGAAAGATTAAAGGTTACAGAATTAACTAGAATTGCACAAGCTATAAAGGAAGCACGTGAACAAGGAGACTTATCAGAAAACGCTGATTATTCATCTGCGAGAGAAGAACAAAGCAAGATTAATGCAAGAATTCTTGAAATTGAAGATGACCTAAAGCACGCTGTTATTGTTAAGGCAACATCAATAAAGGTTTTATATGTAAATGAAAAGATTGAAAGAGAATTCCAAATTGCAGGTTCTCAATCTGATCCATTCAATGGTAAGATTTCATCTGACTCACCACTTGCAAAGGCTGTAATTGGTCATAAGAGTGGAGATGTTGTATATTTTACAACTGAAACTGGTAAGGATGTAGAAGTTAAAATTCTATATATTAGTGTAGAAAAGTAATTTAAAATAAATTAAAGGCTAACCCTTAGCCTTTATTTTTTTGTGAAATTATATTATAATATTTTTTATATAGAGGAAATAACAATGGAAAAACAAAGTAAGAAAGAATTATTTTTTGAGATATTAAGATTTTTAATTGTTGGTGGTATCGCAACAATTTGTGATTACGCAGTATTTTATTTTTGTAATCTATTAGTATTTGGAAAATGGATTCCAAATTTTGATCCAAACTGGAATTTAGTATTATCTACAGCTCTAGGCTTTACAGTTGGATTAATAGTAAACTGGCTACTTCAAAAGTTTGTTTATAGATATATTAGTGATAAGCAAGCTAAGAGTAAGGTAGTATTCTTAAAGTTTGTAATAGTTGCCCTAATTGGTCTCGGTGTAACTGAGCTTGGTATGTATTTAGCATCACCTACATTTAATGTATTTAACTTAAGTGTATTTGGCTGGTTCACATTTGACTTCTGGAAGCTATTCTTTAAGGTATTAATGACTATAATAGTTCTAATTTGGAACTATATCGCAAGAAAGCTATTTGTATTTAGAACTAAAAAGACTGAGTTAGAAACTATAGAAACAGAAGATACTGAAATAGAAAAAGAAGAAGAGAATAAAGAAATATAAAATAAATGAGGTTTTAATATGGAAGGAAACGCATATTCTGTAATAAACCTATTTTGTGTTTTAATTTTAACGCTTTTATTGATTAAAGCTATTTTTGATCCTAATTTATATAAGAATCATAAAAAGATATTTGCGCTTACTATTATTTCACAAATGGGTATGTATTTAGCAGATGCATTTGGAAATTTCATATCAATTGGATTATTACCTTGGGGTCGTGTTGCTAATTCTATAATTCAATTTATTTACTTCTTTGCATTAAGTATGACATGTCTTAGAGCATTCTTACTTTTAGAAGCAATAAATGAATCTAGTATGTATAATAATTTAAAGGTAAGAATATTAATGTCATCATTATCAATCCTATTAACACTTGTTGCGTTTATTTCGATGATATTATCTATTTGTGGAGCTGACTTCCATTTCCTATATTATATTGATGAGGCTGGAGGCTACCATAGAGGAGACTTTAATTTCTTACAGCTTATTTGTACATTCTCATATTTATTATTCTTACTTGTTCAAGGCGCATATGGCTTAATAAAGAAGAATAACTATGCAAGAATTGCAACATATAAATATATGATAATATTTGTAATTCCTGCAATGCTTGGTGGAATCATTCAACTATTAGTACCACAATATCCACTACTTGCGATGGGTATTACTATCGCAACCCTAATACTTTATACACATTTACTTCAAGAACAGGTATTAGTTGATTTCTTAACAACTATTTATAATAGAAAAGCACTTTATACCTATTTACAATCAAAAATTAGAAATTTTGATAATGAATTATATTTAATTATGATTGATTTAGATGGCTTTAAGCAAATTAATGATCTATACGGTCATGTTGAAGGAGATAGTGCCTTAAGAGACTTTGGTATTATGCTTAGTAAATTAAGCAAGAAAACTGGTTGTTTTGTCGCAAGATATGGTGGAGATGAATTCACTATAGTTTGTGATATAGCTGAAATAGATAATTTCATTGATGATTTAAATAATAATATTACTAAGCTAAATCAAGAAAGAGAAACAGCCTATAATATTGAAATATCTTATGGATATTCTAAATATGGTAGTGAATTTTCAAATATTCAACAATATATTGAAAGTGCAGACCAGCTTCTATACTTAGATAAGAGAACTAAGAAAGAAGAAAGAGCTAAGAAAGAATTAAGAAAATAAAAATGACAAATAAAAAAAGCACTCTAGGGTGCGTTTTTTATTTTTTATATTACTTTAATGTATTTACTGCAGTAGCTAGTTCAGATTTATGTCTTGCAACATAGTTCTTATGAACGATGCCCTTTGCTTGAGCCTTATCTAACTTCTTATAAGCTAAATTTAAGTTCTCAACTGCCTTTGCTTGATCCTTTGCTTCAACAGCAGTATATACAGCCTTGATTGCTGACTTTAATGATGATTTGAATGCTACATTAGTTTTTCTAGCCTTCTCATTAGTACGGATACGCTTAACTTGTTGTTTAATATTTGCCATGGTTTTTCACCTCCATATCACATGCAATTCAAATTATATCATTATGGTAGTATGAAATCAAGAAAAAATTTTTATCTTTTTTATACTTATTTTAAGCCAATTTTTTTCTAAATTTTATTGCTTAAAATATATTAATATTTTATAATTAACTTAATGAGGGAGTAGTGAGCGTATTATACGTTAATGGCCTACATAATGGTTTTATCCAGGTTCATTATTAAATCATGAGACTTATGTTTGTTTTAAAAGACATGGGTCTTTTATTTTCGTTAAATTTAGGGGATTTATTATGTATATTTTATGGGGATTTTTACTTGGCTTAGCGTTAGCTATGGATGCTTTTTCTGTGTCTATAACTAATAGAATCTCTGAACCAAACATGAAAAAAGTCAAGATTAATTTAATAGCACTAACATTTGCGATATTTCAAGGTGTAATGCCTTTAATTGGTTATTTATTTTCAACTATTTTTGAAAACATGGAATGGTTTAGGTACGCTGTTCCTTTTATCGCTATTACAATACTATTATTTTTAGGAATAAAAGCGATAATTGAGGACGTTAAAAATAGTGATAGTGATGATAATAATAAAAAGGTAACTATTTTATTACTTTTAATTCAAGCCGTTGTCACATCAATAGATGCGCTATCTGTTGGAATTGGTCTTGAAAAGACTTTATCGGCAGATTTTTCATACCAAGTATATATAGGTATAGGAATTATAGTTATAGTTACATTTATAGTTTGTCTTTTTGGACTACTTTTTGGTCGTATTATAAAGGATAAATTACAAAATAAGGCTAATATAATTGCAGGAGTAATATTAATTGCAATCGCAATAAAGATATTAGTCCAATTCTTAATTGAGACTTTTGCGAGGTAGCTTATGATATATAGAGTAGTTTATGTTAAATTAATGAAAAAGAATAAAGAAGAATATGAATATCCATTTTTAGCAGGAGAAAAATATTCTAATGGTGATAAGGTAATACTTGAGGGTATTAACTCTTTTCAAATTGTCTCAAAATATGTTGAATTTGATGATATAACATTTCCATATAATATAGATAAAATTAAGAAGGTTATTGGAAGATATATTCCACTTAAAATAGAAATAACTGCAGATGTTAAAAAATATTTTTCATATCCAATTTATCACGCAAATAAAACAATACTAGCACTTGATAGAGAATCTAACTTCAATTTTATTGATTCTATTACAATTAAGAATTTAGGAACAGATGATATATCTAATTTAGTTTTATCATTTGACTTTATAGAAGATTCATTTAAGGTATCTGATATTCTAATTAGTGAAATGAGAAGTCAAACTAAAATGCCAATTAGAAATATTAATTTATCTGTTGATTTAGATAAATATAATGTACCTGATGCGCGTGAATCTTCATTTAAGATTAAGGCAATTCTAAATGGTAATATTATATCAGAAGAAGCATTTAATTTTATAATGCTACCACTTAATACTCCAACTTTAGAATTCCTACATGATCATAGATTCTATTTAAAGTATGTTACTGATTATAAATTAAATCTTAAGAAGAGCTATGATATAAAGGATTTTTCTGATTTATATCAAGCATTAATCCTAGAGCGTATCAAATATCATAATTATAGATTTGATATTATATCTGATAACCTACTTCCAAAGGTAAGCTTACCTTGTGAAATAGAGGATATTAAATATGGTAATAATTTATCAATTGCCATATATTCACTATCAGTTATTAGAAATTATGAATATGATGGTGTGATCCTATTTGATAATGAGAATGTATATTTCGGTATTCTTACTGATTCAACCTATGATATCTATACAGTTGAAAGAGTAAAGAAGGCAATTGATGATAATATTTTACTTCTTGTCGATGGACTATCTATAACAATATCAAAGCCACTTAATAAGGCTTTAATTAAATCTGATATGCTATCAGATAATATTGAAGTATTTAGATTAAATGATTATATCGATACTCCATTTAATCCAATTGATATTAAGCTTGATACGGATATAAATCCAGAAATAGAAGAAAATACACTTGATGAATTCGTATCAGATAGATTTACATCATGGGAGCGTAAGCTTTTAGATTTAAATGAGGCAAATCCACTTGTTAATTTTAAGCTTAAGGATAGTAATCAGGTAAGATTAATATCAGGAAGTAAAATCTCTGATATTTTAAAGAAATATAATCAATTTAAAATTAAATCATTTATTACACCTGAAGATCCATCTTCATTTTTTAAGACTGCCCTTGATGGTTATGAATTAACTGATGAAATACAAGTAATTGGATTTGGAAAAACTTTAGATTCACTTATTAAAAAGAATAAGACTCAAATAGAAGAAACAGGTTCTGAATCACTTTATTTAACTCTTGGTTTAATTGAATATAAGAATAAGAAGGATGTTATTAATAATTCTCCATTCTTAGTTTTACCAATTAATATTGTTAAATCTAAATCAGGTGAATATACAATATCATATGATTATGATGAAATAATGCTAAATGAAACAGTATTTGAATATTATCATACTATTAATCCATTCACTGATTTTAGTAATCTATATGATTTAGATTTAAAGCTACGTTATTCTGAAATCTGTGATTATATTGAATCATATAAATTATCTGATTTTAAATTAGAGCGTGATATCTATTTGATTTCTAATTTAACATTCTCTCACTATGTTATGTGGAAGGATATGAAATTAAATAGAGAGAATTTAATTAAAAATAGAATCATTGATTCATTTATTAATAGTAAGAGTAAGGTTGAAAACCTTGACCTATCTTATGATAAGCCATATACAAAATATAGTGATATATGTGCACCACTCTTATATGACTCAACACAACTAGATGCGATTATTAGAAGTGCAAATGATCACTCATTTATACTTGATGGTCCTCCAGGAACAGGTAAATCACAAACAATTGTTAATATGATTGTTAATGCATTTTATAATAATAAAACTGTACTTTTTGTCGCAGAGAAGAAGGCAGCACTTGATGTTGTATATAATAGACTTAAAAATATAGGCTTAGATAAATATGCCTTAAGCCTACATTCAACTGATGCGAAAAAGGGAGTATTCTATAAAAAGATATCAGAATCATTTGAAATAGAGGATGAAAAGGATAATGATTTCTATGATACTTGTATGGAACTTGATGCCCGTAGATTTGAGCTTGAGAATATCCTAAATAAGATGCATGATAAGAAGTACTTTTATTCTTTATATGATGCAATCTGTGAATATGATTTATATGAGGATAAAAAGGATATTATCATTAATGATAGATATCTTTTAAGCTTAAACGATGATAAAAATAAAAAGGTAATTGATACCTTAAATAATATAAGTGTCTTATCTAAGACTATTAATAATTTTGATACATCAAAAATTAAAGCCTTAGATATAGATGAAATTAATTTCTATGATAAGAGTAAATTTAATAAATCATTTACAGATTTTGATTTCGCAACTACACGTCTATATAAAGACATTCTAAATCTATATGATGAAATTAATTTAGATTTGTCTTTGGATTTAGATAATATTTCTAATTTAATTGCTTTAATAAATCATTTATACTCTCATGACTTATATTTTGATCTTTTAAAATCATCAAGCCTTAATAGTAAGGAATTAGATGATGCCTTAGAACAAGTTCACTCACTTTATAATTTCATCAATACTCACAATTATTATATCTTCAATAAGATTATAAATATTGATGCCGTATCTATTGTTGATGAAATAAATAGCGCAAGTTCATTCTTTAAAAAGCATAAGGTTAATAAGGAGTATAAAAAGATTCTTGAATCCTTAATTAAATCAGATTTTACTATTGGTAAAAATCTAATTAAATATTTTGAAGAAATAGAAGAATATAATGAAATCTATAATAAGGTAAAAGAGGTAGAATCATTTATCAATAAGACTTTAAATATAGATATTTTAAATAATATTAAGGATGTTAATTTCATTATTGAAAATATCAAAAATACTAGAGCCTTAGATTCAATTTTATCTAAGTTCAAGGTTGATTTATCTCTATTATCTCAAAATATTTATAATTCACGTAGCCAGGAATTAAAGAATTTAATTATTAAGCTTGAATCAAGCTACAATAAGGAAATAGAAGAAATAAATAGAATCAATAAGGAATTTAAGATATCATTTGATGTATTTAAATCAATGCCTGATGAGCTTGATTTAATAAAATCATTTATTGATGATACCTTAAATACAGATTTTAATGATATTATCTCTATTGCGAAGATTAATAATTATTTTAAGAAGTTAGATGAATATGATATTCATGAGCTTTCTATTTCAATTAAAAATGGAAATACTAAATCAAATGAAATAATAGAAGTGTATTTAAAGTCACTTGCGAAGGGATATCTACGCCTATATTTTGATGATGATGACATTAATTACTTTAAGCCATCAATCTTTAACGAAACTATTAAGCGCTATAAGGAATTAATAGATGAATATTCACATCTTTCTATTTTAGAATGTGAAAATAGAATCAAAAAGGAAATAAAAGAAAAGCTTAAGACCTATGATTCTATTTATCCACTATCAAAACTTAAGAAAGCATGTCAGACATCAGGTAAGAATTTATCTATTAGAAATGCTAATTTAGAATATGATGAAATATTAAAATCATTCTATAGAGTATATCTAATGAGTCCACTTTCTGTATCTAAGTATTTATCAAATAAGAATCAATCTAAATTTGATATTGTTATATTTGATGAGGCATCACAAATTCCACTTCATGAGGCAATATCATCAATTGGACGTGGTAAATCATTAATTGTATCAGGTGATGAGATGCAGATGCCACCATCAAATTACTTCCAAGGAGTAGTAGATGATAGTGTTGATTCAGAGTCATTACTATCTGAGGCAATATCAATTGGTCTTGAACGTTCTCGTTTAAAATTCCACTATAGATCACATCATGAATCATTAATTGAATTTTCAAATAGAGAATTCTATCAGGAGTCTTTATATACCTTCCCCTCTAATGATATAAATTCATCTAAGATAAAATTAAAATATTTAGATGTTAAGAAAAATGATTCATCACTTTCACAAGAAGAAATTGATGAAATCATTAAGACAATAGAAAATATTTATAAGAATCCAAAGACTAATAAATATTCTTTAGGTATTATTGTATTTAATGTAATAGAGGTTGAAATGCTTGAGCGTGCAATATTAAAATACCTTGATTCTAATCCTTCAATAAAGGATAGACTTGATAGTGTTGAAAAGGAAAAGGGCGAGCCTTTATTTATTAAATCAATTGAAAATGTTCAAGGTGATGAAAGAGATATAATTATTCTTTCTGTTGGATTTAAGAAAAACTCTTTATCTCATCCATTTATTAATGGACCACTTGTAAGACTAAATGGAGAAAAACGT
>JAEEHU010000088.1 GCA_016280975.1 Acholeplasmatales bacterium
CATCAGAATATACCGGAATCTCTGTACCAAAATCATAAGTCCAATCTGTACCATCAAATGTATGAGTAGCTACCTCAACACCTGTTGTTAAATTTACAAGTGCGATAGTAAGCTCATTTGCACCTGGTCTTAGATTTTCAAAGTTATCTTCATCAATCCAATTTATAGTGCATGGATATGCAGTATAATTTTCTTCAGTTGTATGAATAAATGTTAATGTAAAGCCATTCTTTGCATCACCAACTAATTCATAACGATATCCTGTAGCAGTATCGGCACTATAATCACCAACCGGAGTAATAGTTTGTACAATACCACTATATGTATAGTTCCATTTATGCGCCTCATCTATTGTAATAGGATCAGTATCATTATTTACCTTAAAATCAATTGATGTTGGTCTTAGTCCATCCATATCATTACAATCTTTAAATACAACATTGATGTTAACATCTCTTGTCATTTCAGCATCAGTCCATACTGCAACAAATGTAGTATCTCCTTGTACTGTGAACTTATCTCCTGGCTTATAAGTATCATTTCCAACTCTCCAACCTTGGAAATAATTATTATTAGTACCCTCTTCATAGAAATAATTAAAATCAGGAACAGTTATTTCTGTATTTTTATTTACTTGATATTGTTGTAGCTTATAATTATCATCTGTAAGGTTTGGATTTACAGTAATAGTTGATACATCTTCTTCATCTAACCAATAATTTGAACGCCAAATCTTTGACCATTCTCTTCCTATTGCACCATCAGTTTTTACCCAACCAACGTATTTACCTTTAATATCATAGAAGCATCCTTCTGGATTAAAGAATAATTCTGGTAACAATCTATCAGAATGGTAAAGTGGTGTTTCTTGTGGAAGAGTTGTTGTTTTATTTTGAGGAGCACAGTTTAAACCAATTTTAAATAATGTATTTTTATGATCCCATTCTTCACCTGGCTTTGGTAAAGCGATTTGATGTTCAGGATCAGCAAAGAATGAATTTACGTCATCACGCTTGGTATCCCACCATACTAATCTGTCAGTTTTTTGACCAGTTACGGTTGTCATTCCTGCATTTCCATATCCACGGAATCCGCCTAATTTCCAATCGTCACCTGTTTCTAGTAAAATCATTCCACGAACATCCTTTAGCTTAGGCATAAAAGAGTATGTTTTTTCTATATCTCCATCCTCTAGATAAATATATGGCTTACCTGTAGCTGGATTAACTGGGTTATCTTGAATCCATTTTTTTACAATATTGAATAAACGTTCACGAATTTTTGGATTTTCATTTTTTCTATATGTTTCTTCAGTAAATCCCATTATGATACATTCAGATGGATTACGAGTTAAGAAATCTCTTGTCCAATCAAGTACCATATTAACGTTCATCTCGTTATCATTTTCATCGCCAGCCCAATAAGTACCACCATGAGTTTTTCCATGAGTTTGCCATAGATTTTCACCATCATCTATAAGCTCATTAGGACGCCACCAATGTTCTCTAACATGTCTATT
This sequence comes from Acholeplasmatales bacterium, assembly GCA_016280975.1. Taxonomy (GTDB): domain Bacteria; phylum Bacillota_I; class Bacilli_A; order Acholeplasmatales; family Anaeroplasmataceae; genus Anaeroplasma. The sequence continues at coordinate 1,520 of JAEEHU010000088.1, forward strand.
ATGTAAACGAATATCTACATAACGGACGCCTTCTTCATATTGTTCATGAATATAACGATATTGTGTTTTAGCATATTTCGCACCAGCATTAGCTGTAGATCCAATACCAGCTTCATTAACTATATTTCTCATTGCAGTATCATGTGTACCTGGAATATTGATTTCATTAAGAGTACGTTCTCCATCAATTCCAGCCATCCAGTTGTTACCAGCAATTCTTCTTAAATCGGCTCCATTATCATATGAAATAAATGAAGATTCTACATTACCCTTAACGCCATCCTTAAGAACAACCTTATTTCCATCTAATGTTGCTCCTGTAGAAATACTATATGTGAAGAAATAATTTGATGGGTCAACAGTATTATGATCTGAATAGCCTCTAGCAATTTCTCCTGTACGTAAATACTTTAATATACCAATATATGATCCTTCAAGTGAACCAACAACAGTTAAATATTTATCTTCTTGAAGATAGAAATCATTTCCAGCACCAGCTGTATTAAATTCAGCAATAATAGCTCCTTGAATATTTAATTTATCTGAATCCTCACCAAATAGAATAGCTCCACCTTCACTTGATGCACTATTATGTCTAAATGTACCACCATTTATAGTAAGATCACCATCATCAATATAAATACCAGCACCACTATTTATTTGTGTGTAGTTTTTCTCAAATACAGTATTATTAAGTGTAGTAGTACCATCATCGATATAAATTGCACCACCATCATTTCTTGAATAATTACTAATAAATTTACCTCTATTAAGAGTTACTGTACTATCATCAACATAGATAGCTCCACCATTATTTCTAGCTTGGTTATCTTCAAAGACAGTGTCGTTTTCATATTCACAAATTTCTAATATGTCGCTATCACCACCATCAAAATAGATAGCTCCACCTTTTCCACTATGATTATTTCTAAAGTTTACACCATATAACTTAAGACTACCGTTCTCTACTTCAATGGCTCCACCAGTATCATCACTTTCATTATCTAAGATAGTTGTGTCATAAATACTTAAAACCTTTTTATCAGAATCTAAACTGATTGCTCCACCATCTTCTGTATTAGATTTATTACCAGAAATAGTAGAATTGCGAATAGTAGAATTTTTATCTAGGTGTAAATTAAAGGCACCACCATCATTTTTTGCTGCATTTTGTGTAATGGTAGAATTATTAATATCAAACCATGCATCATCATCAGCATAGATAGCACCACCAGTATCATCAGCCATAGAATCATGAATAATACAATTATCCATATTAAAATAACCACTGCTAAAAATTGTACCACCATCAGAACTTGCCTTGTTACCTGCAAATTCGATATTACTCAATGTTAGAGTTGAACCATCATGAATATTAACTGCACCACCATTTTTAGCATAACCGCCTTTTACTATTGCGCGTGTACTACCAGTACTTGTTATTGTAACCTTTGAATCACCTTTAACCTCAAAAACATGACCATCTGATGATGATGATGTTCTATTTCTATCAACAGTGTGACCATTAAGATCGATTGTGATTTCCTTACCATCAATTACAATACGATCGCTACCACCACCGCCTGATTGAACATCGGCATCAAGTACAATTGTTGCACCCTTTCCAGCCTTTTTAACTGCTGATTTAAATGAATCCCAGTCACCAACATGTGTACCTTCATCAGCTGCTGCTATTACGCTTTTTGGTGAAAAGCATACTGTCGCACATGCACCAGCTATGGCAACCATTAAAAGTAAACATCCTTTTGATTTTCTCATATGATAAACCTCCTTATGTTTATTTTTATAAAAACTATATATTTTTAAAACTTATAATACATATTACCCACATTATAACAAACCAAGTGCAACAAATGTGCAACATAAATATGAAAATAACGACAAAAAATCCAACTACATTATTGAATATTTTTAACCGTATTTTTATTATTGATTTTTTATAAATGAATAGTTATACGTATATTATAACATATTTTATAAATAATTTTGAAATAAAAATAGTATTGTTTGCCAAAAACAATTTCAAAAGAAAAACCTAGATATAAATATCTAGGAATTTCGAAATTTTATTATAATTTATGCTGATGTAACTGGAGTAAATGTAACATAATTTGCATAACATGCGAATGGGAAAGCGCCATTTCTATCAATTTTTCCACTAGCATCTATTTTTATATCATCTATATATAAAACATAAGCAGTAGGATGTTGAGGATCTATTTCAGAATGTGATGTTTCAACCTTACAATAAGCTGCACATAAACCAGTAAACATATTGCCATTATCTAAGGATAAAGCCTTACCTTTAACTGCGAATTTATATTGCTTATATTCACTTGGTTTATCTCCATAATAAGATAAGTCATCACAACCACCACCATCAACCTTACCATTCATTTCTAATGCAATACCATATGTAAGATCCATATTTTTTGAAGATATCATACCAATTTTTGCAAGATACTCTTTGAATGTATAATTTGTACCTTTAACTTTGTTATATGCTTTAACCTTAATTGCCATTAATTTAGCATCAGCTTCAGTAATACTCTTGAATTCATCCTTATATTCCGTAACATTTGTATTAAAATTTCCTACAGCTGTACGGCCAACTTTTTTATATTCAAGATCTCCACTCTGATGTTTATCATTTTCCCATTCCCAAGTTGCGACAAATCCAATTGAGTCTAATGAATATTTTACATATGTTCCTGTAGCATATGAATAAATATTACCATTTTCATCATTTCTATGATAGAAACGTTCACTAGTAAGTTCTTCATTAACCTTAGTATCAAGTCCTCTAATTCTTTCTGCCATAGATTGTGAATGGCTAATTGTATCAACAAATAGGATTATTTTTTTAGCACAATAATAAGCTGTTCCAAGCTTAATTTTAACTAAATTTATATCAGCCTCAGCTTCAAAACCAAAATTATATACTGTCTCAAGTGTTAAGTTAAAACAATCAAGAGGTGTAAATGCACTTAAAACTCCTGATGAAATTGAACTACCAGTTAATGCCTGACAGAATCTAGAGAATGTATTAGAAAATTCATTAATTCTCTCTTGAGTTGAGAAATCGTTTTTCATAGCGTTAAAACGAAGAGTACTAACAATATTTTTGACTGTTTCTTCATCATATTTTCCTGAAGAAATAATATCAAAAATAATATCTTCTTCTATTCCTGAATAGCTATGACCTTCGTTTTTAGAGACTCCAGCTAAGGCATGATATAATCCCGGAATTTCAACAGTAATTGTTTTTGTCTTATCAATCATTCTACCATCGATAGATAGATTTGATGATGTATCATCTAAATATGCCAATTTGCCGTCAGAATCAAAATATAATGTAACAGTTGTTTTTTCTGGATTTTCATCATCAATACTTCTAACAACTAAATTGTAGTAATAAGTAAAATAAGCACTAGAATGATTATTTAAAGCAGTAATAAGTGGTTCATAATAATCAGTAACAAATGAATTCCAAGTATTAAATGCAGTTAAGAAATTAGTAAGTAATTCTGTCTTTTGTAATTGTGCAAGCTCCTCTTGAATAGTATCTAGCTTTTCACCTATCTTATCTATTTTTTCTTCGATTTCATTAAGCTTATCCATAATACCTTGGATTGCTTCTAAAATAACTGTAGAAGGATTACGAAGTGCATCAATACCTAAGATATTACCAGCTGATTCTTTTGCCATGGTTGTATTATTCATCGCAAGTCCAACGCCAATTTTACTAACCTCTGTTGCTAAAGAAATTAATTCTCCTAATCCTGAGCTTGTATCTTTAAATGTATAATCTTCAACAACACTAACAATTCCAGAATAATTACTTGAAGCAGTTTGCTGGTAATTACCAGAATTTTGTGTATCATAATCATAATTTAATTGCATCAAGTATTTTTCTATTGAAGTTATATTATTGTCATATATTGTACGTATACAATCAATAACTGTATTATCATCTAAAGTAATTTTATCTAATGAGATTTCTACTTCATTACTTAAAACATTATCACTTTTGATTTGGATATTACCTTTTATTTCAGAATCATTAACAATGTCCATTGATTTAAGAAGGATTGTAGTGTCATTACCCATAGCGAAGAATGACTTACTAATGTTTTCATTATTAACAAAGTTATCTTTATTATTTTTGAATGCTTCAGTATATCTAGCACCAACTAATTTAATATGATATTTGCCTTCATATTCGGTCATTGAATTTGGTTGAATATTAATATCTACAATAGCTATAGTTTTATCAATATCAAGATTGAAATCATATCCTTTTTGATCTTTAAATGCTTTTCCATTAATAGAGAATACAACATCCTCTCTTAATTCCTTGGCTCTTGTAGCATCAATTGTACCCTGTGAATATACTTGCACATCAAATGCTTTAAAGTCATCATGTATTTTAGTAACTGAAAATGCATAAGCAGGATTATTAACTGTAAAATAATTGTTTTCTGCATCTTCTTTATTGGCATGTTTTCTAGCATATTCTGCAGGTGTTAAACCCTCTGGGTTATCAAATTCTTTACCATTTAAAACAACTGTAAAGAAATAATGATGATCCTTTAAATTTAATGAGAGAGATGATTGATCTACATGTACTCTTTCATCTAATACATCTACATCCTTGTAAATGTATGATCCAGTTGTTGTAGCCTCTTTAGCTAAAACGACTGATCCTTCACCATAAGATACTATACCAGATGTTTTTATAATAACACTATTTTCATTGACATCTAATTCAGTAATTGTTAGATTCTTTAATGCGCCATCTAGGCTAATCATTTTAGGAGTAATAGAGCTATTGAAGCTAGCATTAGAAATCTTTAATGCTATATCAACATTCTCATCACCATCATAGAGAGTATTTTCTACCTCTAATGGAGAATATGAAGGAATATATTTGTCATTATAATTGGCAAAATAAACCATTTCAGTATATCTTCCATATAGTGTGCATTCTGAAGTGATTGGTGTATTTAAATCAAATTTTTCAGTATAAGTATTATCCGTATACCAGCCATCAAAAGCAAGATCCTGTTTTGATGGTATTTCTTTATCTACTTCGACCTTATTATTCTCCTCGACTTCTACAGTTGTAAATGCTTCATTATCAATATAAAATGAAACATTATACTTTTTTGCCTCAGGCTCGGGAGCAGTACTTGTACTTGGTGTGTCAGTGCTTCTTGAAACATCTGGAGTGTTACTACTTGTATCACCATTTCCATTTGAGCACGCTGCTAATAAAAATATTGATGGTACTAATAATACTACCAGCTTCACTAATGATTTAAATTTCATTGTATCGACCTCCCCTTTTTTTTATTTTACAATATTATCAATATTTTTTAAACGTTCTAAATATAAGAGTTACAAACAAGCATCATATATGATGATTTTTATAACAGTATTATTGATTATATAATAGCATTTGGTGTGCAACAAAAGTGCAACAAAAAAACTATATTAAAAGAAAAAATGTTAGTAGTACTAACACTTTTTAAATGCAAGATATTAAACGATATACATGTTATTATGTAGTAGGTAATATAACTCCTAAGCGAAAGGTCGTGGGTTCAATTTCCACTCGGGGTGCCATTATAAAACAAAATCGCCTCATTGTTGAAGCGATTTTTTCATTTTGTATTGTATGTGTAATATAAAATAATGATAATATTAATACTCCAAATATAGCGGCTACTATATACATATTTACTATATTTTTAGTGTTTAATAAAATAATAATTAAACTAGTTACAATAGCAGCAATAAATATAGTATATGCCCATAATAATAGCTTTTTATTATCCATACGATACTTCATATTATTCATAAATCTTTCCCCTATTCTTAAAACGAAAATAACGCTACAATTATTGAATTTTTATCAAAAAGAGACAATAATTCTTTATAAATAAAGAAAAACCACAGAATTTTCTCAAACTCTGTGGAGAATAATTAACTATTCATTATAATTATTTGCTATAGACACATACATTTTATATGCAGCAAGCTTCTTAGCATCACTCTTTTGCTTGCCTTCTCCTGTTTCGATTAATGGTAAATTACCAGTCTCAATATATACACAGTCGACATTCCATAGATTAGTTTCTCTATCAAAGAATTCATTCTCTTTTGGATAGATAGGATTAGATTTTATAATCTTCTTTTGATATAATTCTTGAAGCTTATTAATTGCATTTTCGGGTGTTATACCTTCAATATCAATTTTAGTATCCAAATCCCAATAATTATTCTTTTTTAAAAATTCAATAAAGAATTTCGCATTGGATATCATTGTTTGATATCTACCCATACCAGGTAATATTCCACCTACTGGCAAATAAAATCCTGCTGGTTCTTCTCCAATATATAAATTTTGAACTCCACTAATCTTTCTAATTGAGAATTCAGGGTTTCTATCCATGAATTCTTTTAATTGAACATATTCATTCTTCTTATAGAAATCTTCTCTATCAGTTTTTAAATCTAACATTCTAGCTACATAAAATGTAATAGCATCTATATCTAGATCATTATCAAACCACATAGCACCTACTATAGATTCAAATAAATCTTCCATTACACTTTCTTCTTTGTATACTTCTTTTTCTATATCACCTTTACTCATAATAAGGTATTTAGAAAGTCCTGTTGGTTCAATAATGCTAGCTAGCATAGATTTATCAGTATAGTTAGATACAAAATGTGTTAATGCCTCTTCATTACGTTCTTGTTTTACATCATCCTTATATGATTTAGATGCAATATTAGCTACTGCTTTTACTACTATTAAATTCAATGCTGAATCACCATAGAATTCTAATGTTTCGTTATTAGGTAAATTAGTAGCATCATTACCTAATTCTTCTGTGTAAGACTTACGTCTAAACGCTGTTGATAATAGGTTCTTATCCTTAAAAGTATAACCTATCTTTTCTTCAATTTCCTTAATTTGTTCTTCAGTTAAATAACCTTTTTTCATTTTTGTTTTTTCTCCTTTAATTTTAATGTTTTTTTCTTAGGAGCAAACAAAAAGCCTGTATATAAATATACCCATTGGTATTGTTAAATTACAGGCTTAATTATATTAATATTAAAAGCTTAACATGATTACGGTTAATCCTTGGATTAAGGGTAATCATATCATTTTTCTAAATTCAATATAATGTTTACCTAAGACAACAATAGTATACCATAGGAAGCCTATAAGAGCAATAAAAATAGATAAAGCATAAAAATTAGATAATTAAATTAATACTCTATCTATTTCTTCTAAATGTTCTCACATTATTTAATCTAGATAAATATTCATCAGACTTTTGATACTCTTCATCACGTAGGATTTTACATTTTGGCATGAAATAATCACCATATGATTCTAAATATGGAACATAATCACATGTTCCAGCGCACCAAATTTTATTATGATGCCCACCATTTTTCCTTCCGAATCTTAAACATAATTCACGTAAAGCTAGTTTTTTAAAGCCTCTTTCTAGAAATATAAAATTCTCTCCACCTTCTAGTGCTCTTGAATCATATGCTATACAATCGATTGGTTCTTTTAAAATATCTTCAATCAATTTCTTTTCTTTTTGTGTTATTTCTATCCCATTATCAATTTTATCAATCAAATCTTGAATTCCACATTTTCTTCCATCAACAATGTATAACATTTCATCATTACCCATGCATGGTCTAAAACTTGATTGATCATCATAAGCCCAAAATGTTAATATATCGCAACCAGAACCATGTTTCTTAATTTCTGCTCTTGCTGTTTCAGGACTATTTGCCCAATAAGATATTTTTTGATTTGGAAATAGAGATGAGTATCTTCCTGAACATATACGTAAATTACCATTAAACAACTGACTGGCTGTCTTACCATAAAACTCTTCTTTAAATTCAACACATCTATAAAAGTCAAATTCTTCAGTGATATAAATTGGTACCTTTTTATATTTATATGTTGGCATATTATATGCCTGTGACTTAAATTCTCTTGCCCATGCCACGTTAATTTAATTCCTTCTTTAAATAATTATTATACTTATTAAAATCTTTTATTCTTTTTGTGTATCTCAAATCATTTTCCGACTTCATATACAACCTTTTTAGTTTCCTATCATATTTATTAATTCTTTCAACAAATGATGGTGACATATAAAACTGCTCATCATGAATAATAAGAGATATAAAAATAAAATGTAATTTTTCTTCAAATGATAATGCCTTAAACTGTTCAACTAAATCATTTACTTTCTCGTATTTATCTTTTTCAATATAAAACATTATTCTAGTTTTATCACCTAATGGCAATATCATTAAATAAAAATAATTGCCTATATTTTCAAATGAAACGGCACCAGGATCAAATATCTGCTTGCCATTTAAATCATAGTTATAATTTATTATAGTTTGCGTTGCGATACTTACATTATAATCAAGTACTTCATTAAAAAGCATAACAAAAGGATTTATACCATAATTAATATCCCTAATTAAAGTTTCATTAGTATCAAAATGGTCATTCATATCAACTCTTTCAGCAAAAACTTTTCCTTCTTCTTCCATTTTTGCAAGTTTTCCACCAGCAACCATATCTCTAGTAACAATACTTTTATATTTCATACTAATATGTGATAAACGAGTTTTTAATGCCATTTCACCCAAAATTTTAGATTTTAATGTATTACTCAATCCATCGAATTTTAATAAATTATTTAAATTCTCATAGTCTTTGAATAATTTATTATCACATTCTTTACATATTAATCTAAAAGTATGAGCATTATTAATTCCAGTTTCTTTATAAATACCATTTATTGATAGATTATTTAATGCTATTCCGTATGCTACTTTTCCATTTTCGGATATATTTTTCAAAATAAACTGTGGAACAACATGTGAATTACAAGCAGATGACATTTCCTTATTGCAAATCACACATTTAGTAACCTTTGAAAACTTATAGATTGAATTAACAAAATTAGATTCTTCTTTCAATCTTTCTTGTTTGATTCTTTTTATTAAATCTAATAATTTCATCATTATCCATCCAAAATAATATTACTTATATAATTCAAATAATTCTTCAAAAGAAGCAATAATACCTGATTCTTCTAAGTGTTTTTTTCTAGCATTATATAATCCTTCAAGCATATTTTTAATATCCTTGCCATAATGTAAATTTCTATGACAATTAGGGCATAAACAAATTATATTTGCATCTACGTCTAAACTTACATCAAAATTATCTTGAGCACTAATAGGAATTAAATGATGTGCTTCCATATATGGCTTACCACTTTTAGCAATGAAAGACATATGTGATTCATCAATATTACATTTAAAATTTGAAGCAATAATCGCTCCCTTTGCTTTAGCTGAATCTCTAACATAACTAGAACTTGAATTTTCTTTTTTCCTAGGCTTTTTTACTGGAATATATTCAGGAATATATGTTGGTTCAATTGAGGTTATATCAGATGTAGAAACAATATTTGATTCATCATCTTTTTCTATATAATATCTTTCTTTTACAAAATGAAGTCTATTATTATCTACAGCATTAATATAATCAATTATATCTTGCTTTAATACATCATTATCAGCATACCAAACACTTGCTTGACCAGGTCTATTACTTCTATCTTTTGGAAATTCAAATTTTCTATTTTCAACCGGAATTAAATATGAATCTTTCGCTTTTGCTTTAAAATAATATCCATCTATATTTAATTCATATGGTTGAATATTAGCATAAACTCGTGCATTTTTATAATAACCAACTATTGTTAAACCACCACTTGGATTTTTAGATATCCAAACAATTAATACATTATCGATGTAATCACCTGTAGCATTCTCATCAATTCTTTTAATGTTTATTTTCCCGTTATTCATATTGGTAAAACCATAATAGTAACCTTCATTATTATAGAAATTTAAAAATTCATGACCAAATCCATGTTCTTTAACATATTTCCAATTTGTGTAGTTGCTACCAGGTTCTTTACCAGAATAGTTTTCCATCCATGTAACATTACATACTAAAATCTTCTGATTATCATCATTAAATTGTTTTAAATAAACATCAAGTTCTATGTTATCAATAGTATAAAATTTAGCTATACCATTGTCCTGTCTACCATAACAACAACAATATGCTTCACGCGAATTCTTAAAAACATAGTCTTTTATAAAAATACCATTATTTACATAATTATTATTTATTAATTCAGTTCTTTTATTTCTATAATCCAGAAGTAATGTATTAGTTTCATGATTTCTGAAATAAGATCCTTTTGTGATCTTAACACTTCCATCAGGATTATAATGTCCAAAAACAAGTCCATCTTTTGTAATTATTTTGAAAGAATTAAACTCATTTTTCATAACTTTCACCTACTTTTATAAAATTATTCATAACAGAATTAATAAAAAAGTTTTTTTTGCTATATTTTTCTCAAATCATTATTAAAGATTTTTTAAAAATTCAAAATACTCATTTCTAGAATAAGCATCTGATTTTAAAGAACTATAATCAAATTGATCATCATTCAATCCAAATATTTTAAAAGAATTATACCCGTTTTCGTCATAATATACTATCATTGCAGGAATAGGTTCAGCCAATTCATTACAAAGAACCATCATGTTTTTACCAGTTGTACATTCTTTAAATTTATATGGGGTTATTGCTGATTTGCACTCTTTATATTCAATTATTGCCTTTGGAATACCATTATTAACGACAATAAAATCCAAATCAGCAACCGGAACATTCCATCCCCAATCCCTATGTCTCGAGGAAATAACTTGACCTTTCCATGATGGTTGAGTAATTGATAAAATTCTAGATAAACTTGCTGCTATTCGTCGTCCTTCAGCAGCTCGGCCAGGAACCCTTTCTTCTCTTATCGAGTATAAAAGTTCAACAAAATCATTTTCACTAATATTATTTCTATCACCAATCTTTATCATTGCTACATCATTAACACAATGAACATCAATTGAAGCAATTACATTTATACTATCATCTATATAATAATTAACAATAATATAAGGAATAGGTTCATCTCTAGAATCACACATGATTCTTACGGGCTCTGATGCAGGATTATTATTTCCGTTATACCTATAATCAACAATAGCAACAGGTCTAGCTAAATCATATTCAACCATCAGAAACTCGACATTCTCACATGGAATATCATAGTTATAATTATTATGTAATTCATCCAAATACGGATCTCTCCAATTTGTTCGCTCTTTTCTAACTATTGGCATTTTTAACCTCTCAATATACTTAATAAATCTTCATACTTTGTTACTTTATCATAGACAACATCTTGACTAGACATTGTCTCAAATAATTTCTTAGCACAATCTATTTTAGCTGCTTCTACTTTACGTAATTCTAAATTATCTAAGCTTCCCTTAGTTTCTGCAATAAAGTAAACATGCTTAACTGTTCCCTTTTTAAATGCTATTGCCCAGTCTGGAGAATAATTACCAACTGGAGTAGGAATATAGAATCCTTTTGGTAGCTTAGCATAAACTACAACTTCATCAGCATTATCTAAATCCTCAGCAAATTTTCTTTCACCTTTTGAATCTTCAAATACATAATCTTGAACATTCTTTTTTGCTTTAAATGCTTTTAAGAAGTCTGCTTTAGTCTTTTGTTGAGTAAATATATCAGAATCAAATGGAGCTTCACTTGTTTTATTATATGAAACATGTTCAACGATAATTGAAGCCTTTTGTTCATTAATTAAATTAGATACTTTCTTAATAAATTCTTCAGGATTAACTTTGAACATACTAAATTTAATAGGAGATATTCCTTTTAATATTTCAGATATTGTTCTTCTAGTTAATTGAGTCTTTTCCCTAATTTTTCCTAATAAATCATATTTTAATTCTTCAGACGCAAATGATTGAATTTCACTAGTATGTGTTTTAGCAGTTTTAAATGATTCTCCTGCTTCTAACTCATTAACATTCATTTCATTCTTTTGTTCACCAATAGATACAGTGTATAGTAATCTAGTTACAGTTAAATAATTATCTATTGCCTTTATTGAATTTTGAATCAATTCATTAGAATCAAATTCTACAGTATACGCATATTTATGATTAATGCAATTCCATAATTCCTTAAACTCTTGTTTATAGAAATTATCGTTTAATCCATTAGTTTCAATCTTAGTCTTATTACCATCTTCAATGTCGATTCCAACACTATTATCATAAATATGTTGGACTAATGCATGTAATCCATCACTAAATAAATTTAATGTTTCTGGAAGTGGAGCCAATCTACCCTCTTCTTTAGCATTTTTATATTCATCAGTTACACTTCCATTCATATCTACATATTGATTTTGTACTAAATAGAAATATAATTGAGTAGCTTCTTGAGATGTAATAGAATGTGTTTCGTCAGAACCATTAATTTTAACAGTTTTATTAATAAAATAATTTGTATCAACTTTTGTTGGTCTGTCAAATACACCTTCTTTTCTAATTTGTGATTGTAAACCTTTAACGAATTCATCATATGATTCATTAGCAATAACTGTTAATTTATTAATATCAAAAAATCTAATATTAGGAGTTTGA
>JAEEHU010000089.1 GCA_016280975.1 Acholeplasmatales bacterium
ATTACTTGTTTTACTGTGTTTGGCGTGCTTGCTTTTAAAAGCGTTGGTGGTGGTGACCAAATGTTTAATCCTGGTATGATTGTATCTATGGTTTTATTTATCCTATTTGGATTTGTTTTAAGTGCAGGTACAGTTATTTTAAGATTAGGTCTTCGCGTTGCAGTAACAGGATATACATCAAACTTAATTGATGAAACTGTTGGAAATAGATGCCCAAAGTGTGGAGATATAATTGAAGTAAATGAATTATTCTGTTCAAATTGTGGTGAAAAGTTAAAAAAAGAGTGTCCTAAATGTGGCACTATAAATGATAAAAAAAATAATTATTGCGAAAAGTGCGGAAGCCAGTTAGATTAAAAAAGCATAACCCTTGGGTTATGCCTTTTCTTTATATTTTTTTAATATTTCTTCATATTTAGTTCCATAATTATGATCATCATCACCAATTGTATTATTAATTGCATCAATTATGAAATCAGTTGCTAAATCTAAATTAGTTTTTATATCAACTCCGTTTAGGATATTAGCTATTACGATAGATGAGAAGATATCACCAGTACCATGATACATCTTATCTATTTTTTCTTTTAATATTGTCGTTTTAGTAAAGCCATCATATGCTATAGCTCCAAGTGATTCAGGATCATCCTGATAGCCTGTCAATATAACGTGTCTTGCACCTAGACGGTATAAATCAACTAAAAGTCCGTTTATATAGTAATCATCATGCTCTTCTTGATATTTTGTATTTGTTAAGAAAGATGCCTCAGTTATATTTGGAAGAATATAGTCAGCTATACCAACTATCTTTTTCATACCCTCAACTATTTCATCAGTTAAGCCTGGGTATAATTTACCATTATCCGCCATTGCAGGATCCACTATAAATAGTCCATCCTCCTTAAGAAGATTTTCCTTACAATCAATTATGTAATCAAATTGCTTAGGGTTTCCAATATATCCTGTATAAATACAATCAAATTTAATTCCTTCACGCTTCCAATGCTCTATTATTTTTGGCATTTCATCTGTTAAATCTAAGAATGTGAAATCCTTAAATCCTGCAGTATGTGTTGATAGAATCGCACTTGGAAGAATAGCAGTTTCTATTCCTAGAGCTGAAAGAATTGGAAGTGCAACAGTAGTAGAGCAACCTCCATAGCATGAAATATCTTGAATCGTTAATACCTTTTTCACAATATCACTCCTTAGATTGATTATACAACAAATTTGAATATTTAACATATTCATGTTAGAATAATTTAAAGAAATTAAAGTAGGCGATTAACATGAGACTAATAGCAGAACAAAACAAAATCTATAATTCTTTAATAATTAATAAGGAAGAATCAAAGGTGGATATTAGATATATTGATAATAAATATCCATATAAGAAGAAGCTTGATTATTTATTCCCAATATTATTACTTTTTTCACTTGCTTTATTCTTATTAATGTTTGTTAATTTATTCTTTTCTATTGGTGGTGTGATAGCACTTGCGCTAGCTATAGTTGAAAGATTATGGTTTTCAAATTATAGAAAGATAAAGTTTTTAGATTATTTCACATTATCAATAGTAAATAATGGTAAGGTTAATTACTATGAATATAAAAGAATAAGCAACATATATCCTATCTATATATTATGTGATAATGAGAGAAACACTTTCACATTAACATATAGAAATACTAATTATTTATATATGGAATATGATGATATACTAAATTATTCATTTGGCGAGGATAGGCTTGAAATAACATTTAATAATAAGAAAACAGCCGAGATTAAGCTTGATGATAAGAATAGTATATTTATGAAGAATTATAAATATGATTATTTAAAGGAAGAAAATAAAAATACTTTAATTAATCTATCAAAAATTTTAGATGCGATAATATATAAAAACAGAGTAGAATAACCTACTCTGTTTTGCTTATTTCTATTAAAATTTTAGATACATTTTCCATTTCTTCTAAGCATGCCATTTCATATGGACCATGACAATTGTATCCACCAGTACCTAAATTAGGAGTATTAAGTCCAAGTTCAGTTAGTCTAGCACCATCAGTGCCACCTCTAATTGGCTTTGAAACAGGATTGAATCCTAATTTTTTTATTGCCTCAATAGCTCTTGTTACACATCTGTTATCCTTCATGATCTTTTCTTTCATATTCTTATATGAATCAGTAATAGTAAGTGTAACTATATTTCCATACTTTTTATTTAAGAAATCCTTAATATTAATAAAATCATTCTTTTGGCTTTCTAGCTTTTCTTTGTCATGATTTCTTAAAATATAAGAAAGCTTAGCATAGCCAACCTCACCAGACATATCAGTTAAGTGATTAAAGCCTTCATAGCCTTCTGTGTGCTCAGGACGATCAAATTCAGAAAGCATGCTATCAAATTCCATAGCAACACGAGAAGCATTAATCATTTTATCCTTTGCATCTCCTGGATGAATATCAAAGCCTTTGATTTCAACTTTAGCGCTCGCTGCATTAAAGTTTTCGTATTCTATCTCATTAAATCTTAATCCATCAACTGTGTATGCAAAATCAGAATTGAAGCCTTTAATATCAAATTGATCCATAGCACCACCGATTTCCTCATCAGGAGAGAAGGATACATTTATTTCACAATGCTTAACATCAGGATTATTTACATAATACCATAGCATACCCATAATATTTGCGATACCAGCCTTATCATCAGCGCCTAAAACAGTAGTACCATCTGTTGTGATTAATGTTTTACCCTTTAAAGAAGGTAGATAGCTAAATGTATTTGTATCAAGAGTAATATTATTTAATTTAATATTTTCTCCATCATAATTATAAATAACATTAGGCTTAACATTAGTACCAGAAAAACCAGGTATAGTATCCATATGTGCAATGAAGCCTATTTTTAAATTTGAATCTGAATTCTTAGGAAGTCTACCATATACAAAGCAGTTATCTGTAAGTCTAACATCAACAAGACCTAATTCCTTTAAATCCTCAACTAAGATTTTAGCTAAATTGAATTGCTTTGATGTCGAAGGGACAGTAGTTTCATCTTCCTTTGACATAGTGTCTATTTTTACATATTTTAAAAAGTATTCTAGTATTTTATTTTTCATTTTTTTCACCTATAAATATTATAGTTTTAATAAAAATTATAAACAAGCGCAAAAAGTTTGAAATAATTAGCAAAATGGCACAAAAAATGCTTGTTATGTAAAAAAAGTAAGTGTATAATCAATTTAGAAAGCGCTTTTATAAGCGGAAAGGAGTACGTAGTTTCGTGGTTGGAAAGGTAAAATGGTTCAATGCTGAAAAGGGATATGGATTTATCGTATCAGAAGAGGGTAAGGATGTATTTGTTCACTTTAGTGCCATCGTTCAAGATGGTTACAAATCATTAGAAGAAGGCCAAGATGTTGAATTTGACGTTGAAGAAGGTCAAAGAGGACAATTAGCAAAGAACGTTAAGAAGATATAATAAATTTAGATGAGCATGTTTGCTCATCTTTTTTTTTTATCTTTTAAAAAAAATTTTTAAATTTTACCAATAAAACGTTTTTCTAGTTTGTTTAATAGTTGGAAGTTAAAAAAGGGATTTCAAAAATCCTATTTTTTATGGAAAAGTATGTAAGCGTTTTTAGGAGAAAAAGAATGAAGAAGAAAAGATTTTTATTGGGATTAGGTCTAACACTATCTTTATTAACTCTTGCCTCATGTGGAGTTAATCAAAATAGTAGTTATACTAAAAATGGAGAGCAATCCCAAGAAGCAACAGCTTCACAAGGTGACCCTACATTGGTTCATGGAAGCCAATCACAAGGACAACCTACACAAGGAGAAGCAACTGGAACACAAGGCCAAGGTGGAAACGAAAATGTTGATAAGGCAATTAACGGCAGTACAGAAGGCGCACTTGATGCTGGAAATGGTACAGTAGTTGAAGCTGGTTCGCTTGAGGTTACAAGCTGTAGTGGAGAGCAAGAATCTGCATATGTTGAATTTAACAAGGTAGCAGGCTATCAAGACTACAACGTATATATTTCAGAAAAGAACGCCAATAATTATAAATTATTAGCTAAAGATAAAGATTATTATATTCAAAACCTATCATCAAATAATGTTAGAGTAGATATTTCAGGACTTAAGAAAGGTTCATATGATATTAAGATATCAGCAGCGCAGGATGGTGTTGATAAATTATCTCCAGCAAAGCTATCTATTGATGTAGTAGCATTCGATAGATCAGGATATGCACACTTCAATTACACTGATGGAGTTGGTGCATATAAGGATGATGGTACACTAAAGGATAACGCAATTGTTTTATATGTTACTGACGCAACTAAAAATACAGTTGAATTAACATATGGTGGTAAAACTGTAAGAGGTATCGGTAATATCTTAAATTCAGTTGGTAAAGACTGTGGTGAAGCAGGACACGAAGGTCAATGTAAAAAGGTTGATGATGGCAAGGCATATTATGCTAAAGCTAATTCAAATCAAGGTATACTTCAAGATTTATCAGCAGCAAATATACCATTAGTTATTAGATTTGTTGGATTAATCTCAGAGTCTGGCTTATATCAACAAAGTACTTATGATGCGACTCATGAAGGATTAATCGATGGTTTAACAAATTTTGCAAACACAAGTACAGTAAATGAAGATGGTACAGTAGCTAAAAACAATAAGGACTTAGCAGATTATGGTGGTACTGTTGGCGATAATGGTCATATGGCTAGAATGAAGAGTGGTAAAAATATTACTATTGAAGGTATCGGTAATGATGCTGGTTTAGATGGTTGGGGAATCCACTTTATGTGCGAAAGCGCAAATAAAGATGCCGGTAAATCATTTGAGGTACGTAACCTAGTATTTATGAATACGCCAGAAGATGCTATCGGTATGGAAGGTGTTCAAGATGGAAACCTTATTTCAGCATCTGTTGAAAGATGTTGGATTCACCATAATACATTCTTAGCACCATCAATTAAGAACCCTGCTGAATCAGATAAGGGTGAGGGCGATGGCTCATGCGACTTTAAGCGTGGTATGTATTATACACTTTCTTATAACTATTTCGAATATTGTCATAAGACTAACTTAGTTGGTTCATCTGATTCATCTCCACAATTCAACATGACATTCCATCATAATGTTTGGTATAATTGTGGCTCTCGTATTCCGCTATTAAGACAAGCAAACATTCATTTCTATAACAATTATGTTTATGGTGATTCAAATGATAAGAAGGCTGCTTTATCATATGTAACATCATTGCGTGCAAATTCATACATGTATTCTGAAAATAACTATTATGAAGGTGGCAAAAACGTATTTGAGGATACAGGCGGTGCAGCAAAGCTTTATGGTAATTCTTTTGTTCAATGTTTCGGTAGTCAAACAGGAACAATAGTAAATTCAAGAGAAGCACAAGTTTCATCTAACTGTACATATAATGGAAAAAGTTATGCAAACTTCGATACTAATCCATCTCTTTTCTACTATGATTCTGTTAAAAAGCAATCAGATTGCTATTTAACAACTTCAGAAGTTGCAAGAATGGAAGATATTAAATTTGCTGGATCTAATTATAGAACAGTTTTAAATAAAACAACTTTAAAAACAAATCCTAACTTTAATGAAGAAACACCAACAACAGCAGTAGAATTAAGAGAAAACAACTTACCTACTTCTAAGACAAACGCTGTAGTTGATAATGTAGTATGGACTGGTATTACAGGCTATGCTTCAACAACTGGTGTTAAATTTAGGGGTAAGGCTGCAACATTTAAGCTTAATAGCCCAGCAACAATGACTATTGAAATGACAGCATCTTCAGCTCAAGCATATAATGCTGGATGTGTAATTTCATCAGAAGGTAAGGTAATGATTTCAGGATCTGGCTCAGTAGTATTAGAACCAGGAATCTACGTTATCGTTTCATGTCAAAAGGATAAGGATTCATATATAACTAAGCTAGCATTTGAGGAGTATGATTCATCTGAATTACAACAAAAGCTAATTAGTGAATATAACGAATCTGTAAATGCAATTCCATCTACTATTCAATTTAATGATGATTGCTATAATAAGATAGTTGCAGCAATGAATGCTTATGATAAGCTTGGTCAAGCTAAATCAGAAGTAACAAATTATGAATCAAAGGTAATAGCTGCATTTAATGAATATAAGAATTTAGGTAAAGCTCAAGCTGAAGCTGCAATTAGTGCAATAGGAACTGTAACAAAGGATTCAAGTAGCTTAATTCAAAACGCTCGTAATATTTATAATAAACTTATAAGTAGATGTCCTGATGTAGTTGTATCTAACTATCAAACATTAGTTAATGCAGAAGCATCATTCGCATCATTCGCTCTTGATGCATGTAAGGATGCAATATCAGCAATAGGAACAGTTACATTAAGTAGTAAGGATAAAATTGAGCTTGCAGAAGCTTTATATGATAAGCTTGATGAAAGTCAAAAAGCACAAGTTAATAATATTCAAACATTAAGAGATGCAAGAGCAAAGTATAATTCACTTGTAAAGGTAAATAATGTTGATACATTAATTGAAAATGTTGACTTAGAAAGCCTACCAAGTATGACAGAAGTAATTAATGCTTATGATGGATTAACAGCAGCTGAACAAGCAACTATCGCAGATGCGAGCAAGTATTCAAATGTTAAGGTATCTTATGTAGTAGTATCTATTAATGCATTACCAGCTCAAATCACTCTTTCAGATGGAGCTGCAATAACTGCTATAAGTGCTAAATATGATAGCTTATCATCAGCTGAGAAAGCACAAGTTACAAATTATAGTAAGCTTGAAGCTGCAGTTAGCGCATATAACACATTAGCAAGTCAAGCAATTGAATGTACATTTAATGGTGCACCATCAGATAGTAGATTTACTGTATCAGGCTCTTATACTTCTACAGAAGCAACAATTAATGGAGTTACTTATACTAAGGGCCTAAAAATGGAATCTAAAACATCAGTTACATTTACAACAACTGTAGTAATGACATTAACATTACACGTAACAGGCTCAAAGCAGATTAAGATTGATAATAAAACTTATGATGTTCCGTCAAATGGCATATTAGTAATATCAAATTTAGCCGCAGGAAATCATACAATTGCAAAAGGTACAACAAACACAACACTTTATTATATACAACTGGTATAATTATAAAGGGATTAATACAATTTTAAAAAACAGGAGAAGAAAATGAAAAAGAGAAGATTTTTATTAGCATTAGGTTTAACTATTTCTGCATTAACTTTAGCATCATGCGGAGTTAATCAAGATAGTGGTGCCACTGGAAATGGCAATAATCAACCATCTAACCAAGAAGGAACACAAGGTCAAGGAGCAACTGCTTCCCAAGGTCAACCTTCACAATCACAAGGAGCAAGTCAAACACAAGTTGAGCCAGTAGTACTAGGAAACATTAATATAACTAAAAGCGCTGGTGACCAAGAAAGTGTATATCTTGAATGGCAAAAGTTACAAGGGGTTAGCGATTATAATGTTTATTATAAGAAATCTAGTGCATCATCATACACTAAGGCTGATAAGCAATTAATTAGAGAATATTCTAATAACTATAGAGCCGACATAGTTGGTATTGAGGCTGGATTATATGATGTGAAAGTTGTACCAGTAGTAGATAGTCAAGAACAAGAATCATACGAAACAGTTGTTTCAAATTTAACAGCTATTTCATATGACAGAACTGGATTTGCCTTTTCTGCAAGCGCAATGAATCCAGAAGCAAAAACTCCAGGTGCATATAACGCAAATGGAACATTAAAGGATGATGCAAGAGTAATATATGTTTCTAAAGACAATGCTAAAACTGTAACACTAGATATTAAAACTTCAAAGAGCGGAACAGAAGATAAAGTTGGTCTTCAGGCTATATTATCAGGTTACGAAAAGGGTCTTGAGGCTAGACCACTTGCTATAAGATTTATTGGTAAGGTTTCAAAGGAAGATCTAGATTCTGTTGGATCTTCAGGTGAAGGTTTACAGATAAAGGGTAAAAATAGTAGTATGGCAAATATTACACTAGAAGGAATCGGTAATGATGCAACTATTTCAGGCTTTGGCTTCTTAGTAAGAGCTTGTACAAATGTTGAAATAAGAAATCTTGGCTTCATGACTAAAATGGATGATGATGTATCACTTGATACAGATAACTATAATATTTGGGTACATGATAATGACTTTTTCTATGGTCCTCACGGAAGTGGAGACCATGCAAAAGGTGATGGTGCTTTAGATATTAAAGGAACACTTTATGCTACATTATCTTATAACCATTTCTGGGATACAGGAAAAACAACACTAAATTCAAATGGTGATCAAGTTGATTATGTTTCTTATCATCATAACTGGTATGACCATTCAGATTCTCGTCATCCACGTGTAAGAATGTCTAGTGCTATTCATGTTTACAACAATTATTTTGATGGAGTTTCAAAATATGGAATTGGTGCTGCCGAGGGATCAACATCTGTGTTCTCAGAGAATAATTATTATAGAAATTGTAAATATCCTATGTTATCTTCACTTCAAGGCTCAGATGTATATGGTGGAACTACTACATATCATAGTGATTATGGAACATTCTCAAATGAGACTGGTGGAGTTATTAAATCATATGGTGATAAATTTGTTGGAACATACACATTTATCCCTTATGGTGCATCAACATACGTAAATAACGGTGTTGAAACAGCATATAATTTAATAGATAAAACAACTTCAGCTACTGCATCTTCAACTGTTCATTTTGATGCTTATGTTGCACAAACAAGAGATGAACAAGTGCCTGCAACAGTTACTGCACTAAGCGGTGGAAGCAAATATTCAAATTTTGATACAAACCTTTCAATTATGTATCAATATCAAGTTCAAACACCTGATGATGCTGTAGATACAATTAAGAATTATTCTGGTAGAGTTGAAGGCGGAGACTTAAAATGGGAATTTGATAATGCAACAGAAGATACAAACTATGCAGTTATACCTGGTTTAAGATCTGCAATTGATAATTATGTTGGAACAGTAGTAAGAGTATTAGGAATAAATGGTTCTAGTCAATCATCAGAAACTCCTATAACACCAGAACCAACAACACCAACAGAATCTACTACACCAGCAGCTAATGTTGGTGCATCTTACAAGAAGACATTTGATAATGGCGTTAGTGATACTGTATTTACTATAACTGGTAGCTTAAAATCAGACGTTGCTTCTAAAACATATGATGGAGTAACTTATACATCAGCTTTAAAGATGGAAAAAAGCACATCTATAACATTTACTCTTGATGCAGCGTATACATTAGTAATTGTTACAGATTCTTCATCAAAGAAGATAAAGATTGATGATAACAATAAAACAACAGATTCAAATGGGGTATATACTATTGATTTAGCAAGTGGATCACATACCATAACAAAAGGTGATTCAATGAATGTATATGCTCTAATATTAATAAAGAAGTAATATAAATATAACGTATAACTAATTAGTAACATTTGTTACAAATTTGGAAAATAATGGTTATTTCCTATTAATACAATCCCGAAAAAATAGCTAATAAACAAAAGAAAAAATTACGAAAACCACAAGAAAAGTTGTCAAAAAATGGGCAACTTTTTTTGGCTTATATATAAAAATATATATATTGAATTTATAAATCAAAAGTTTTATAATAGTGTAGGAATAAAATAAACTCATTAGGAGGAATAAAATGAGCAAAGAAATTAAAAGAATGGCTATCGATGGTAACTATGCCGCAGCATATTCATCATATGCCTTTACAGAAGTTGCAGGTATTTATCCTATTACTCCGTCTTCTCCAATGGCTGAGTACACAGATGAATGGGCTGCACAAGGTAAGAAAAACCTATTCAATATGCCTGTTAAGGTTGTAGAAATGCAATCAGAAGGTGGAGCAGCTGGTACAGTACATGGTTCTTTACAAGCTGGTGCTTTAACTACTACATATACAGCAAGCCAAGGATTATTATTAAAGATTCCTAATATGTATAAAATTGCAGGTGAATGCCTTCCTGGTGTTATTCACGTATCTGCACGTGCACTTGCTGCACAATCATTAGCAATCTTCGGTGACCACCAAGATGTTATGGCTTGTCGTCAAACTGGTTTTGCAATGTTATGTTCAAACTCAGTTCAAGAAGTAATGGATTTAGCTGGTGTTGCACACTTATCAGCTATTAAGTCAAGCATTCCATTCCTTCATTTCTTCGATGGTTTCAGAACTTCTCATGAAGTTAACACAGTTGAACCAATCGACTATAAAGTATTCGGAAGATTACTAGACAAGGATGCAGTTGCTAAATTTAGAGCAGAATCTTTAAATCCAGCACATCCTAAGACTCGTGGTACTGCACAAAACGATGACGTTTACATGCAAACTCGTGAGTTACAAGCTCAAAAATATGTTGAAGTATATCCAGTTGTAGAAAAGTATATGAAGGCTATTTCTAAGGCAACTGGTAGAAATTATCAACCATATCAATATTATGGATCACCTAAGGCTACAGAAGTTATCGTAGCAATGGGTTCAGTTAACCAATGTGCTGAAGAAGTAGTTGACTACTTAAATAAGCATGGTAAGAAGGTTGGTTTAGTTGAAGTTCACCTATACCGTCCATTCGTTGTTAAGAAGTTCTTAGCAGCATTCCCTGAAACAGTAAAGAAGATTGCTGTACTTGATAGAACAATTGAACAAGGTGCTTTATATGAACCATTAGCATTAGATGTTAAGGCTGCATTTGCTGATGTTAAGAATGCACCAAAGATCGTTGCTGGTCGTTATGGTCTATCTTCTAAGGATACTACACCAGATATGGTTAACGCAGTATTCACAAATTTAAAGAAAGCAAATCCAAAGGATCACTTCACTTTAGGCATCAATGATGATATTAATTATTCATCTCTTGAAGTTGGTGCTCCAATCGACGTTGCTGATCCATCAACTACAGAATTATTATTCTTCGGTTTAGGTGGAGATGGTATCGTTGGTGCTTGTAAGAATATTTCTAAGATCGTTGGTGACTACACTGACTTATATGCTA
>JAEEHU010000090.1 GCA_016280975.1 Acholeplasmatales bacterium
GGTTTTGAAAAGTAGGGATTCACAGCGTTTTTTGTTCTAAAAACAAAAAACGCTCGGGGAATCAAACCCGGAGACGTCTTTATACTTTCCTCAGCTAGATAGGTTGAGGGGAGAAAATTTAAAATACTTTTTTTATTTAAAATCAATAATAAACTGATAAAATATTACGAATTTTAGGCTAGAAAGCTTAATCTAAATTCTTAAGTTTTTTCACTGCCCCTTAATAATTTATAGTAATTTTATGTTTTTATATTCAAAAATTAAATTACTAATTCTACTATTTTTCCTTCATTATCATAATAGAACCAATTGCCATTATTTGTTTCATTAGCACCATTTGATGTGAAATAGTACCAAGTAGCATTCGTTAAACTTGTATTATATGAACCTACTGATTTAATAGTATTAGAATATGGTAATGTACCTTCATAATATACTTTTTTAAGATTGCAAAATTCAAATGAAGACTTTCCAATTTCAGTTACACTATTAGGCATAATAACACTTGTTAATGAATTGCATTCATAAAATGTATAAATATCAATTATCGTAACACCATTACCGATTGTAACATTCAATAAGTTATCACAATACTTAAATACAGAGTCTCCTAAATATGTTACACTATTAGGAATCACTACATTATTTAAACTACTGCAATAAGCAAAAGCAAGCTGACCAATACTTGTAACATTTTCTCCAATTATAACTTGTTTTAATGAACTACAATTATAAAATGCGTAAGAACCAATTAGTGTAAGTTCATTTCCTATTACTACACTTGTTAATGCTCTACAATTATAGAATGCATGTCCACTTAATTTAGTAATATAATTAGGAATTGTTATTTCAGTATCATCGCCTACATAATTAACTAACCATATATCAGTTCCATCATTATAGGTTACAAAGCCATCATTATCAGTTGAAAGTCTCGTTTGTGATTTATCAGAAATAACTTGTTTTGCATGATATGCTACATAACCATTTTTACTTGAGCCTTTAGTTATATTTATTGATGATTTATTTATTACTTCTACTAATTTATTGCATTCATAAAATGCACGATTATCTATACTTTTAATTTTGTTCGGTATGGTTACCCTCATTATATTATCGTTACCACTAAATGCAAAGCCATCTATTTTAGTTACATTACTAGGAATAATTATATCTATGTCATCTCCAAGATAATTGACTAACCATATATCAGCTCCATCATTATAGGTCACAAAGCCATCATTATCAGTTGAAAGTCTCGTTTGTGATTTATCAGAAATAACTTGTTTTGC
Organism: Acholeplasmatales bacterium; assembly: GCA_016280975.1. Lineage (GTDB taxonomy): Bacteria > Bacillota_I > Bacilli_A > Acholeplasmatales > Anaeroplasmataceae > Anaeroplasma. Next base: position 1,293 of record JAEEHU010000090.1, read on the forward strand.
ATAACATGCTACATAACCATTTTCACTTGAGCCTTTAGTTAAATTCATTGATGATTTATTTATTACTTCTACTAATTTATAACATGAACGAAACGCGTAATCACCTATACTCGTTACACTACTTGGAATTGTTATACTCATTAAATTCTTACAATCTTCAAATGAACAGTAACCTATACTTGTCACACCATATGGAATTGTGATATTTGTTAAGTAATAACATCCAGATAATGAATGATCACCTATATATGTAAGTGAATTAGGAAGCACTATATTTAAATTGTTACAATAATAAAATGCATAATCACCAATACTTGTTACACTATTTGGAATCAATAAATTTGTTAAACTTTTACATTCGTAAAATGCGTATGCGCCTATACTTGTTACGCCTTCTAACATTTCAACTTTCGATATTTGTTTGCAAAAATACAATGCATAATCATTAATTTTAGTAATACTATTAGGTATTGTTATTTCGTTTTTATCTCCAATATAATCAATAAGTAATATTTCATTCCCATCATTATAAGTGATAAAACCTTCATCATCTATACTTAATTTAGAATCTAATTCATCGTATATTATATTTTTAATGTTAGCAGGAAAATAGTCAGAAACAGCCAAATTAAGAGATGATTTATTAACAATTTCAACCAACTTATAACATTTCTCAAAAGCTCTATTAAGTATTCTATTAACACTATTTCCTATTACCAAACGTGTCAATTTATAACAACCACTAAACGCGTATCCACCAATTTGAGTGACATTATTTCCAATTATTACACTCTTTAAATTCCTACAGTCTTGAAATGCACGATTATCTATAATTTTTACAGTATCTCCTATTGTTACTTTTTCCAAATTCATACAATTTCTAAAAGCATATTGACCAATTGTTTCTCCTGAAACAATATTAACTTCTCTAAGAAAAGGATTAATAATATAAGGAATAGATAAAGTAGATATTGTTGCAGTTTCAATGTTGCATCCATCAAATGATGACAAAGAAATCGTTTCTACACTATCTGGTATTATTATATTTTTTAAATTTGAACAATTCAAAAATGCAGAATCACCTATACTAATAATGTTTGATGGGATTTCTATATTTGTTAATGATGTACAACCTGAGAATAAAAACTCCCCAATAGATTTCACATTTTCAGGAATTGTGATACTCGCTAATGATTCACAATCTCTAAATGCAGAATCACCTATACTAATAATACTTGATGGGATTTCTATATTTGTTAATGATGTACATTTTTCAAATGCAGAATCTGCAATTTCAGTTACTGCCATTCCATTATAAAAAGATGGAATAATAATATCAGTTTGATGACCGCTATATCCTTTAACAATATAACAATCATTATTTGTATTTAATATAAAAGTCAAGTTTGACGAATAAAAATCGTATGTTGCAGTATAAGTTTCATCACTTGTAGCAAATACTATTTCTTTATCCCATCCTGCAAATGTGTATGATAAATTTTCATCATTTTCTCTTGATGGATTCGATAACTCAAATATAGGTAGTTCGCCTTTTTTAACAGATGAGCTTTGCAAAATTTTACCATCATAATCTTTGAATGTGATATTATATGAAACATCTTCAACTACAGGAATTGTTGAAGTATCATTCTCTTTTGTTTCTGATGACTCTTCAGATGTTTTATTTTCGCTTTGATTATTTGTACTTTTAGAATTCGTTGTTTCTTCTTTAGTATCATTTGTTGTTGTAGTGCTACTATTACCTTTTTCAACACATGAAGTAAATAATAATACACCTATAGACACTAAAACAAATATCAATAATGAATGAATAACTCTTTTTCTCATACCTTATGTACCCCCCCATATTATTAAAACAAACGAATCTATCTAGATTTATTTTAACAATATATTTATCATTATGCAAATATTTATATATAAACATTTAAAAAAGGAGCTGTGAAAAAAACTAGGTTTTGAAAACTTGTTCATTACCTAGTTTTTTTCACAGCTCCTGAATTTTTTTTACTTATTTAAATTTAATAAAATTATTCTTCCTGCACCGTTTGGGTTCTCATAATCAATTAAGAAATTAGAGTATTTATTAAGTGGTGAATTACTATTATTAACTAGTGGATAGTCCCCACTTTTAGTAAATGATTTCATATATTCAGCTAATACCATGTAATCTTCTGCTATATAATCAAGTATTACCTCAGATTTTTTAAACATAGAAAGTCCATTTCCGCTATTTCTTAAAATATAATTGATTCCACCAACTGTGTATTCTTTATTTTCATCTAGTGCTTCATATGATGATGTATTTTTATTATAAACCATAATATTTTTAACACGATACGCACCATCTACACTCTTAAACATTTTATTATCATCAAGTGTAACACTATAAGGAATATTCGCATCTGCCTCAAATTTAATACCAGATACCTGTAAGAATCCTCCAGTTTCAGCTGGACAATCCCAATCAGTATCCCATTTTTCAAATACAGAAAGTCCCATCTCAATGGCATTTTTTATATTGATACCCTTAGTTTTAATTAAACATATTTGATTTCCAAATGTTTCTACTGTTTTAGCAGTTAAATAAGTTAAATCACCAGCTGGTACATTAGCTCTTATTCCACCACCATTAACAAATGAGATATCACAATCTAGATTCTTATAATCATTTATATACCAATAAATACTATCAGCTGTAAAATCACCTAAATTAGTTTCTCTTGCACGAACTAATCTTTGAGTTGACTTAACTGGATTAGTTATAAGTAAGGGTTGTTCTAATACTGCAATTTTTCTACCTAACTCAGTATTAACACTATTAACTAAATGATCCTCTAATGCTTTAACCTCTGTATCAGTTTCATCATATTTATCTAAAATCTTAGTAGATATTCCGCTATTTGTTATATTCATCTCTCCAAAGCCATCTAAATAGAAGCCTGTTTGAGTTAAAACGCAGTCCTTATTATCCATTGTTTTAACTACTTCACGCTCCATTAATGTATGAGAGTGTCCATCTATAAAGGCATCAAAACCAGTTGTATTATTTATTACATCAATACTTCTATAGCCTAATCTTTCCTCATCAATTCCAACACCTAAATGACCTAAGCCTATAACATAATCAACTTTGCTTCTAACCTCATTTATTGCACTTTGAACTGATTCATATAAATCATTTTTATTACTTAAGCCTAGAAATGTATAAATGAATTCACCATTTTCATTTTGGAAAAATGCTGGTGTTGATGATGTAATTGTTTCAGGTGTAGTTACACCTATAAATGCTATTTTAGTATTTCCAAATTCATATATTTTATATGAATCTAGGACATTTTTATTTTCAGTAAGTGATTTAAAATTACATGAGATATATTTAAATTCGGCATTTTCTTTAAATTTATTGAATCCTTCCATACCAAAATCAAAGTCATGATTTCCTGGTGTTGCAAGATCATATCCTGCCTTATTCATAATACCAATCATCTCATTACCCTTATCAATAGCACCATAAACAGAACCCTGTACTTCATCTCCTGCATCAACAAGTAATACATTTTTATTTTCACTTATTAATTTTTTCTTATATGCAGAAATATTATTTATTCTTAAAGATGGAATAACATTATTATCTGTATCCTTAGTTGTATTTGCAATATAACCATGGATATCATTTGTATAAATAATAGTTATATCCTCTTTAATTTTACTGTCCGCACATGAAGAAATTCCAAGTGCTAATATTATTAACAAAAATACTCCAAATAGCTTTTTCAAGAAAATCAACTCCCAACTGAAAATATTATAGCATAATATTAAAAATATAAACAAAAGAAAATCACTAGCAATTAAGCTAGTGATAATCTTAAATCTATTTTGGTTTAATGGGCCGGTTATTATTTATTAAACCAAGTATCTTCAATTCTTAACCATGCAATATTTTGTTGAGTTGAGTGGTTTTGGAAAATACCCTTAATGTTTGTTCCAAAAGATACAACATCATCTAGGTTATTTCTACCCTTTAAAGCTTCTCTAATTACTGTAGTAACATCTTTTATTGCACCCATAGCCTTAGTTGGATAATTTTCATTTAAGGCCTTCACTAATTCTGGTTGTTGGATTGCAGTATATGCTAAGTTTGCAGCTAAAGTATTTCTTACACCCTCTGTGAAATCTAAGTAGTAGATTAAGTCTTCACTACCTGTTACAAATTTCCATGCCATTTCGAAGATATTTACATTACCTGGGCATGCAACCTTAACGTTTGCTACAAGTGTACCTAAAGCACTTAGGAATACATTTTTAAGTGGCATTAGGTTTGTAATATTTCTTAGGTTTGCAATCTTCTTTAACTTACCATTATAGAACATTTCCATAATAGTAGATGCAGTCTTTTCAATCTTATTTGCATAATCTTCTCTTGATAATACAACTTGATAATTATTATTTAATTGAAGATTATCAATGAATCTTGAAATCATATATTGAGGAAGTTGATCTTTAGCTGTATCAACAAGTTTCATGTTTCTTAAGTCTACTCTTCTAAATATAACATCATAAGGAGCATCATCTCCTAAGTCAGTTTTATTTAACATCTTCTTTAATTCTTCTGAAACCTTAGCTTTATTAGCCTTATAGTTTTGATAATCGAATCTGTTATCTGTTGGTACATTGAAGTAATCTGACTTATCAGAAGCACCTTCTCCTACCTTAGTACCACTAATGAAGTGGTCTACACCATATCTTATAAATCCCATCCTAGTTGGAGCTACATAGCATACTAAATCGTTTGGATTAACTACGTTATGAATTCCTCTATAGTCTCTTTCAGCTTTAATTTCAGATTTTACTCCACCTTGAGGTGCTTCAATACAGTAAGCATATACTCCATTTCCACTTTCTTGGTATGAGTCAATTAATCTTTTAGCTGTAAGGTTAGCTGTTGCACCACCACGAGAATAACCATTAACGAAGAATGCAACCTTACCTTTTTCTAATCCTTCTTTAATATTTGGATTCTTAGCTAAATAATCACCTAAGTATTTATTAACTACTTGATCAGCAGCTTCCTTAAATCCTAATGCTTCACCTGATTTACCAAGCTTAACATTACTTGCCCATTCTGAGTCGTAGTTTGCACTTCTTACTGTGATATCTACTGCATAATTATATTTTGCATCTTCAATCTTCTTATCACCAATTATACATGCAATACTATTTGCAGTTGGTTCTTTATTATAAGAATCAGATACATAGAAGTTACCAAATCCAATTGTTTCTAGTGCTTCTCTTACATGCTTTGCACCATCAGCATAATTATTTGCTGTTTGAGTTGTTGATGCATTTGCAAGCTCTGCTGCTAGTGTTGCCATGTGTGGTTGATATGTAAGTGGGCTTTCTTTAAAGAAGCCATCTGAATAATACATATCAAATTTCTTATTGTCATCTGATAAGTAGCTACCCTTAATTACCTTAGAACCATTACATTCTTTAGTGTCATCATATTCTAATTTGATTTCCTTTGCTACTTCTTGTGTTGCTTCTGCAGCATGTACGTTTAAATTAGCCATTGATATAGAGCCTGCTGCAATTGCTCCTAATGCTATAAATGCTATACCTAATTTAATGAATTTCTTTTTCATTTTAATCACCCTTTTTCTTGTTTTTTTGTTTGCACTTTATCTAAATGCACCTATAGTATAGCAAGCGCATGTTGCAATATGTGAGCAACATAAATTAAAATTTAAAAAAAAATAAAAAAAAATTTCACCAACCATTTTTTGTTGGTGAAATCTTTATATTTAAGCTAAACTTTTTTCTAGGTTTTCTCTAATCTTTAAAATGAATTCTTTAGAGTTTAATGATTTAACCTTAACGCCTTCTGATACTAGATTTACTAAATCCTTTGTCATGTAGCCATCAAGTAAAGTTTTAATTGATGCTTCTTCAAGCTTAACTCCAAAATTATATAAATCATCTAATTTATCAAATTCTGCTCTTTTCTTTAAAGCACCACTCCATGCAAATATTGTTGCGATTGGGTTAGTTGATGTTTCTTCACCCTTTAAATATTTATAGTAGTGTCTTGTAACAGTACCATGAGCAGCTTCAAATTCATACTTTCCATCTGGTGAAACTAAAACAGATGTCATCATTGCAAGTGAACCAAATGCAGTTGATACCATATCACTCATAACATCACCATCATAATTCTTAAGTGCCCAAATGTAGCCACCCTCACTTCTTATAACACGAGCAACTGCATCATCAATTAATGTATAGAAATATGTAATTCCTAGCTTTTCAAATTCTTCCTTATAGCACTTTTCATAAATCTCTTGGAATTTTAATTTGAAAGTTTGGTCATATTTTTTAGAAATTGTATCCTTAGTTGAGAACCATAAATCTTGCTTTGTGTCTATTGCAAACTTAAAGCATGAATGAGCAAATGATTCAATTGATGAATCCTTATTATATAAGCCTTGAAGTACACCAGCACATTCAAAATCATAAATAGTATTCTTTGTTACATTACCATCTACGTCAGTATAGATAAGTTCTGCCTTACCTGGCTTTTCAACTCTTATTTCAGTATCCTTATAGACATCTCCATAAGCGTGACGTGCAATAGTGATTGGCTTTTTCCAATTCTTTACTACTGGCTTAATAGTATCAATAATGATTGGTGCTCTAAATACAGTACCATCTAAAATTGATCTTATTGTGCCATTAGGGCTCTTCCACATAGTTGAAAGATTATACTCCTCAACTCTTTGCTTGTTTGGTGTAATAGTTGCACACTTAACTGCAACACCATACTTTTTTGTTGCGTTGGCAGAATCAATTGTTACTTGGTCTTTAGTCTTTTCTCTTTCTACTAATCCTAAGTCATAATATTCTGTCTTTAAATCTACGAAAGGTATAATTAATTCATCCTTAATTATCTTCCATAGAATTCTTGTCATTTCATCTCCATCCATTTCAACAAGTGGAGTTGACATTTTAATTTTTTCCATAATTTCAATACCTCCGAAATCATAAATATTATAAAGTAAATATGAATCATTTAAAAGATAAAATTAATTATTATTAAATATTTATTTAATATTTGGAAAAAATGAGACAAGAAAGCGGTTAAGAGTAAATATTTTTAATTTATACTAGACTTAAAATAATCTAGTAGTATAATTTGTAAAAGAGATGATAATATGAAAGATATGGACATGACAAATGGGAATCTTGCAAAGAAGATTCTTATCTTTACTATTCCCATTATGCTAAGTAGCATATTACAGCTTTTATTTAATACAGTCGATATGATTGTTATTGGTAATTTTGCAGGTGATGCATCACTTGCTGCTGTTGGTTCTACTTCTGCACTAATTAATTTAATAGTTAACTTATTCATTGGTATATCAATTGGTGCTAATGTAGTTGTATCAAGAGCAGTTGGACAAAAGAATTTAGAAAAGGCTCAAAAAGCAACTCACACTGCAATACTATTTAGTATACTAGCTGGAGCTATATTAATAGTATTTGGTGTATTCACATCAAGAATATGGCTAGAACTAATGGGTACTACATCAGATTCAATTGATAAGGCAACAACCTATTTACAAATATATTTTGCTGGTTCTATTTTTAATATGGTATATAACTTTGGTGCTTCCATATTAAAATCAGTTGGTGAAACTAAAAGACCACTTATCTATTTATTTATAGCTGGTGTGATGAATGCCTTATTAAATTTACTTTTTGTTATACCATTTAAGATGGATGTTGCTGGTGTTGCTCTTGCAACAATAATAGCTCAAGGAATATCTGCAATATTAGTAGTTATATATTTAATGAAGCGCGAAGGCTTTGTAAATTTAAAATTAAGAAAATTAAGAATATATAAAAAAGAATTAGGCCAAATGGTATTAATTGGAATACCTGCAGGTATCCAAAGCTGCCTAATTTCATTTAGTAATGTATTTATCCAATCTGCAGTAAATTCATTTAATTCAACAATTATAGTTTCAGGAAATACTGCTGCTGCTAATATTGAAGGCTTTGTTTGGGTATCAATGAACTCCTTCTATCAGGCTGCTATAGCATTTACTGGACAAAACTATGGAGCTAATAAAATAGAAAATAGTAAAAAGATATTAGCACTATGTATGATATATACTCTTATTACAGGAGTACTATTTGGTGGTGGAGCATATTTATTAAGAGGACCACTTATTAATCTATATACATCTGGTGAGGCAGTTGGATATGGAGAAATAAGATTGACAATAATATGTCTATCCTACTTCTTGTGTGGTCTTATGGATTTACCAGTTGGTTCTATGAGAGGACTTGGTAATTCAATAGCACCAATGATAATATCAATTCTTGGTATGGTTGTATTTAGAATCATATGGATAGCAACTGTATTCTATTATAACCATGAGCTATGGGTACTTTATATATCATACCCAATAACTTGGGTAGGAACAGGAACAGTTCATTATCTATCATTCCTATATACATATAAAAATAGAATTAAGAAAATGAGCTCAATAGAAACAATTACTATAGAATAATAAAAAGGATTCAAACAAAATTGAATCCTTTTTTGCTATTATAGAATTTGAATAATTATCTAATCCTATAATAACTTACTATAAAATACTTTTTCATATAACCAATCATTAATTCAGTATATTATTTACTGTTAGTTAACGCTCATATGATTTCATAGCTATTTGATTTAAAACTATAGATCTACTCCATCCATTTTTATATGTAGCGTTAATATACCATAACATTTCTTCATGAGTTTTAGACTTTGGTATAATGACAGTTACTAATGTACCCCATGGGATTTGGCCAACAGGCTGTTGGCTAATTTCATCGACTGTAAATTCAGATGCTACTTGAAACATTCTTTTTAAGTTTTGAACTGAATATCCCTTTTTTTATAATTTTCACTTTATAAAACTATTTTGAAATAATACTATTTAAATCTATCTTTAGATTAGGAATATCTACTTTTATAGCATTATAAACAAATTGTAAGTCTACTCCACCATAATTATGAACAAGTCTATTTCTAAAACCCTTAATACTAATCCAATCAATATTTGAATGTAACTCTTTAAAATCTTGAGAAATATTATTCATATGTTCAGACATTTGTATTAACCTAAATACAATTCCGTCTAAAACTACTGGAGTTTCAATCAAATCATTAATTGTCAGATTTTTTGAATAATCTAAAATAATATCAACTTCATTAATTGCTTTTAACAAATAATAATTATTGTCTTTTGTCATATATTTTTATTCCGTCTCTTAATATTTCATTTAATAACTCTTGATTATTGTTTAACTGTTCAATATTTAATAGATCTACTTTTTTTTGTAAGGCTTCTCTTAATTCTTCAGCTAAACCAAAAAATGACATTCCAGTTATTTTAGTTGATACAAGCAAATCAACATCGCTTGTTTCATTAGCCATATTTTTAGAATAACTACCAAACAAATAACAATAATCTACATCAAAAGATGATAAAACTTTTGATACTATTTTTTTTATTTTATCTAAGGTTAATACTCCATGATTCTCATCAATATAACCAATTTTTTTTAATTCATTATAGATGTAATTATATTTTATTGTGTTAATTTTTTCGGCATCGTTTTCATATTGCTTATATGAACGCAACGAAACACCAACAATACTAGCAGCTTGAACCTGTGTGATGTTTCTTGACATACGTAATTCTTTTAGTGTCATTTTGAATCACCTCTCGCTTATATTATATCATTTTGCACTTTTAATTCAACGAGAAGGTGCATTTTTTGCACCTATTTTACTGTGTAAAGTGCAAAATACTATAATTCGTTTTCATTCAAAACCAACACATTTACTTTATTAGTAGCTAACATTTCTTCATGAGTTTTAGATTTTGGTATAATGACGGTCACTAATGTACCCCACGGAATTTGTGCACCAGCATGGTGCATAATTTCCTCTTTCGTAAATTCATCTGCGAACTGAGCCATATAATGTAAATTCCTAGTTGAATAACTATTACCATAATCCCTTAAATCATTTGATAGGTTTTCTATATATTTACTTCCCCAAGTTTTTCTTTTATTAATAATAGTACCTATTTCATAATAGGTTAATATCATTTGGCTATTAACATAAACCATAGCTTTATTTTGGTTTTGTCTAATAGTTTCTTTAATTTTCTTTAAATCATCAAAATAATCGAAAATATTAAATTGGATTCTGAAGATGACTTCATTAACGAAGTATTTAATTTATGTAATGATTTAAATATAGAAAAAAAGAAAAAGATGCTTGAAATTATCAAAGCATCTCTCAATTTTAGCAAATAATATGATGGAGCGAGGCTCCATTTTTTTTATTTATTCAGTAAAAATTTATAAATCAAATTCTTCTTCTGTTTTCATTATCTTTTTGATTTCAACATGGGCATCAGTTAAATAAAACATACCCATCTTCCAATTATTTTCTCTATACATAGCACCAATTGGACCAAGTGCATTTAAACATCTATTTTCAAGCTCACTATCATCAACTATAACTGCCTTACCATCATATCTGATCCAAGAACCATCAGTTTTAGTTGCTACTATCTCAATATATGGATTATTTTCTATTTGCTTATAGGCATCTTTAAATGTGCCTATACCAAAATATAATTTCTCACCATCGAGCATCTTAAAGCCTATTGGTCTTGATTTAGGTCTATTGTTTTCATCTACAGTTGTAATATAGAAGATTTTAGCATCCTCTAAAAAATATCCTACCTTTTCAATATTTGTCATAGTTACCCTCTTATCCATTTAGTTTTTTAATAATAGTTGGTAATTCCTTATCTACAATATCGTTATCAAGCTGACATGTACCTGCATTCATATGGCCTCCACCACCATATGATAGACATAATTCACCAATATCAACCTTAGAGTTTTTATTTACAATACTCTTACCTATCATTACTGCAGTATTTTGCTTCTTAAAGCCCCAGGCAACATGAACAGATATTTCACATTCAGGATACATTGCATATACCATGAATCTGTTTCCAGCATAGATAATATCTTCTTTTCTTAAATCGATAACAACTACCTTATCATATACCTTAACAATTCTTTTTAATTGCTCTTTAAATAATTCAGATTGCTCAAAATATAATTTAGCTCTTTCCTTAACATCAGGAAGCTCCATAATTTCATCAATTGAAAGCTCTAGGCACTTATCAATTAATTCCATCATTAAATCATAATTTGATATTCTAAAATCATGGAATCGTCCTAAGCCAGTTCTTGGATCCATAATATAATGTAATAATACCCATTTAGATGGATTTAATATCTCATCAATAGTAAAATCAGCTGAATCTCCCTTATCTACTGCCTCAATTAACTCATCTGAAATTCTAGGGAATTTAGCCTTTCCACCATAATAATCATATACAACACGGGCAGCACTTCTAGCCTTAGGATCAATTATTAATTTACCACCAGTTTGTGTTGCCTTTAATCTATCAATTTCACTTTCGTGATGGTCAAATGCTATACCAACTCTTGGGTCATATGGTAGGTTTGTTGTTATATCATTTTCATTTAATTCAACCTTACCATCCTGAACATCCTTTGGATGAACGAATTTAATTTCATCTATTAGCTTTAATTCTTTAAGCATCATAGCACATGCTAGTCCATCAAAATCACTTCTTGTAACTAATCTTTTCATAAGAAACCTCCATTTATTAACTTTGTTATAATAGTAATTTATATAATTAAATTTTATATATTTTTATAATAAAAGTCAATTTATGAAAAAAATATCAGGAGAAAAATAACTCCTGATAATAATCTAATTTATTTGTTTTTTTCTACATCGATACTGATGACATTATAGCCATCCTTTGATATTAATTCCTTGAGCTTATCCTCATCAATTAAATCATCAGAAATAAATGTAGTAAGATTCTTTCTATGACTTGATTTTAGCTTTCTAATATCAAAGTTCTTTCTAATAATATCATTGATGTGTGCCTCACACATTCCACACATCATACCTTCTATTTTAACTAAGTATTTTATCATAATAGCCTCCTTATAATGTAATATCTAAAACCATCATTAATACAAAGCCAATTGTAACTCCAATCGCAGCCAAATTAGAATGCTTTCCTTCATTTGCTTCTGGAATTAATTCTTCAATAACTACATAAATCATCGCACCAGCTGCGAATGATAATGTAAATGGTAGGATTGCAGAAACAAAATAAGTAAGTAGGATTGCAACTAAAGATGAGATTGGTTCTACAACTCCAGATAAGAATCCATAAAAGAATGCCTTAAGTCTAGATAAGCCTTCATCTCTAAGTGGCATAGAAATAATTGCACCCTCTGGGAAGTTTTGGATTGCAATACCAATAGACAAGGCAAGCATTGCCTCATTTGAAATTGTATTAGTTATTGAGCCTGCAATAATAACACCAACAGCTAAGCCCTCTGGTATATTATGGATAGTTACTGCAAGCATCATTTTAAATCTATTACTTAATTTACTATTTTTTATACCCTCTTCTTCCTTATTCATATGAATATGAGGTACTACTACATCTAGTAAATATAAGAAAGCCATACCAGCAACAAATCCTATTGCAGGAATTAA
>JAEEHU010000016.1 GCA_016280975.1 Acholeplasmatales bacterium
ATACCTTAGCGTTATTTAAAGTCTTATTAATTGTATTAATATACTTTCTATCGAAGTTTGCTAGAATCTTACCCTTAGTTGTATCCTTTGGATAATATTTATCAAATGCATAACCAATTGCGATATCATAAATAACATCCTCAAGTACGATATCTTCTCCAGCTTCGATTTGAGCTAATTTTTCATCTAAATCAGTATCCTTTAAAGCAACTAACTCATCATATACAGCATTAGTTGGCGCATCATAGTCAACATAATATGTATTTGAAAATTGTGGAGTTACTTCAGTTTCAGGATCCTCTTCATCAATTAATACACCATTTGAATTCATAAAATCGATGAACTTGTAAGCTAAATCCTTATGCTTAGCTTCCTTTGTCATAACTAGGTTATCACAGAATGCGATTGTATCATCAGGAATAACTAAATCAAATCCGATTTTATATTCTTTTCCTGCTATAGATGTATAGCTTTGAGATTCATTATTGATTAAGCCATCAAGCATTTGTGCAATTTCTGACTCTTCAATTTCTTCTTCCTCTAGAGCAGTTGTAATTCTTTCTACTGCTTGTTCAGCATAATAATATAAGAAATCTCCTGTCCACATGAAGCCTAAATCTAGGTTTTCAGATACGATATTCTTCTTAATTTGGTCTGTACCCCAAGAAGTGTATCCCATATCCTTAATTGCCTTAATGATATTATCAAGATCACTCTTTGGAAGCTCAGAATGTGTATCATATCCTAAATACTTACATAATGCAAAGTATGCATGCATTGCAGAATCATACATTGCAACCTTAGTATTTGCAGGTAAAATTGATTTGTTACATAATAAATTCCAAGGATTTGCTGTATTCTTTACAACATTAACAAGTTCAGCATTTCTTGTTGTATAGCAGATACCCCAAGTACCCCATAAATATGGAACGAAATAATTTGAAATATTATCTGTAGTTGGGTTATATTTGTCACCAAGCTTTTCAACTAAAGCATCATTCATTTGATTATAAATGTTTTGAACACCTAGTCTTAATTCATTATTCTTATAATAATTGATTACATCTTGGCTTGTAATTCCATCAACGAATGTATTATATGCTTCATCATTATCTGTATCTACGCCTTCAGATTGAGCGTATTTTTTAACGAATGTATCAAGCTTAGTGAAATCAAGCTTTTCAAGCATATCATTTTCATACATCTTTTCTACCATATAATCACTTGGACAAACAACGTCATATATAGTAGTTCCACCTCTAACCTTTGAGTAGAAAATTTCATTAGTTTCACTTAAATCCATTACAACAATACAGTTGTACTTATCTTCAAAGGCATCAAGTAATTCTTCATCAACATATTCACCCCAATTTAGGAATAATAATACATCCTTATTTGAGCATGAAGCTAGTGTGAATACTGATAAAAATATAAATAATAAACTAATTAGCTTTCTTTTCATACTTTTTACCAGCCTTCTTAGAAATATAGTTCTTTAATAGGTTATATGCAACAATAAGTACAATCATTACAACTGTAAGTAAAGTTGAGAATGCATAAACACCTGGGAATAGACTCTTTCTACCAATTGATGAGTAAATCCAAATTGATAATGTATTATAACCATTACCAGTTGTGAAATAACCAACAACGAAATCCTCAAATGAAATAGTGAATGCTAAAATCATACCTGAGAAGATACCACCCTTAATTGCAGGGATAATAACCTTTCTTAATGACTTCATTGGCTTTACACCTAAGTCAAGTGATGCATCAAGCATATTAGGGTCTATTTCTTTCATCTTAGGAAGTACAGAAAGTACTATATAAGGTAAGATGAAATAGATATGTGCGATTAATATTGTAAAGAAACCGAATATTTCATTATTTAATGGTAAGAATAATGAGAATATTAACATTAAAGATACACCGGTTACAATATCAGCATTTAAAAGTGGAATATTGTTTAATAAAGTTAATCTTGCCTTCCACTTTGGAGGTAGGAAATAAGCACCAATACCAACAAGTGTACCTGCAACAGTTGCGATTAATGTTGCGAATATTGATGTCTTAAATGTATTCCAAATGGCGTCATTTAAAGATTTTTTACCAAACATATTAATATAATTATCAAATGTGAATCCAGCAAATTCAGTAGTTGAATCGCTTGAATTGAATGATTGAATTGCAATAATAATTACTGCGAAATATAACATGAATACTGTGAAAACAATTAATACCTTTTCAACAATCTTCCAAGTCATATTTAATGCTTTATGTGGCTTATATCCATATTCTTCAAGTGTTGCACGCTCGTAGTTTGATGGATTATAGCCTTGAGGATTTTGATTAATTAATTCTTCCATTATATTAATCCCTCCCCATCTTTATTTGTCTTTGTAACAATAATGATTGATACAAGGATAATTATTAATAATACTAATGCTAGAACTGAACCTTGAGTATAGTTCATTGACATGAAGCTTTGTTCAATAACATTACCAATTAATAATACATTACCATGACCTAAAATCTTTGGAATTGCGAATCCTGATAAACATGGTAATAATACCATCATTGAACCAGAAACAATTCCAGATGCAGTCATAGGAACTGTAACCTTCCAGAACTTCTTGAAATTAGTAACACCTAAATCAAGTGCAGCTTCTTGTAAAAGTGGATCAATCTTCTCAAGTGATGTATAAATAGGCATTACCATGAATGGTAAATATGTAAATACCATACCTAAGAAAATAGCTAGATCTGGAGCTTTACCAATAATATCTAAGCCTTTTTCAATACCGAAGATTGAAGTTATGATATTATTTGGCTCAAAGATACCAGCAAGTGCATTAATTCTTAATAAGAAATTAGTCCACATTGGTAAAACTAATATTAATAATATTAAATATTTATTTTTGAATTTAGATTTATGAAGTGCATATGCAATTACATATCCAAAGAATATACAGATAATTGTTGTGATTACTGAATATTTTAATGAATTAAAGAATGCAATAATTGTACTTCTTTCTGTTAATACTTCAAAGTTAGTAATTGTTGCTACCATATTTTCGAATCTGATACCTTCTGTATCAACGAAAACTAAGAATAGCATTACAAGTGCAGGTAAAACTGCAAATATTGTTAAGAATGCTAAATATGGAATAGCCATTCTATCAAGGTGGTGAGACACTTGATGTGAAGGTATTACCCTCTTTTCTGCCTTTTGCATATACTATTCCTCTACGATAAAGCCTCTTGCTGTATTTTCAAGTGGACTATTAGCGTCATTCTTCTTTGCTTTTGATTTATCTTCCTTTTGTTCTACTTCAACAAGCTTCTTAGGAGAACCATCAATCTTCATTAAGCAGATTTCATATGGGTCAATCTTTAAACCAACGATATCGTCAGTCTTAACATCTTCATATGTATGAACAACATATTCAACACCTTCAATGTCAACAATTAACTCAAAGTGAACACCCTTAAATATAGATGATATAACTCTACCTGATACCTTAGCTTGATCAAGAGGAACAACATCCCAGTCTTCAGGACGAATTACTACATCGACATCCTCACCCTCGTCGAATTCATAACCTAATACATCCCATTCAGTACCTAAGAATTTAACTACATTTTGTCTTAAATAAATACCAGAAATGATATTTGATTCACCAATAAAGTTGGCAACATATCTATTAACTGGTTCGTTATAAATATCTCTTGGAGATCCAAGTTGTTGGATGATACCATCCTTCATAACGACAATTCTATCACTCATTACCATTGCTTCTTCTTGGTCATGAGTTACGAAAATGAACGTAATACCTAAATTTCTTTGCATTTCCTTAAGTTCATATTGCATGTTTTGTCTTAACTTAAGGTCTAGTGCAGATAAAGGCTCGTCTAATAATAAGATTTTTGGTTTTAATACAATTGCACGTGCAATCGCAACTCTTTGCATTTGACCACCAGAGATTTTATCAATCTTTCTTTGTTCAAATCCTTCAAGATTAACCATTTTTAGAGCTTCTAAAACAGACTCCTTAACTTTTGCCTTTAGTGTGCGTCTAATATCAAAATAAGTAACCTTTGTAGCTTTTTCTTCATCTACACCCATTCTGATTTTATTTTCAACACAATCAGCCTTAACTTTTTCTATGCCTCCATAGAAATCTATTAAGAACTTTCTACCTCTGTTTACTAAACCGAAGGCTACGTTATCAAAAACGTTTAAATGTGGAAATAATGCATAACGTTGAAATACTGTATTAATAGGTCTTGCATAAGCAGGAAGATCATTAATAATTTTTCCGTTTACAATAATTTCACCAGATGTAGGATATTCAAATCCTCCAATCATTCTTAGAGTGGTAGTCTTTCCACATCCAGAAGGTCCTAATAGAGTTACAAACTCATTTTCGTAGATGTCTAAGTTGATTCCATCTACGACACAATTATCGCCATAATACTTTACGATATTGTGTAATTCGATAATTGGTTTACCCAACGCAGTTTACCGAATGAAAAGGCATTGCCTTTTCGATTTTTTTCCTTTCCTAAATATTCTTTTTTTTCTTTGGCTTGTAACTTGTTAAAACATTAACTTTTAACGCCCCAATTTATTATCAAGTATTACTCTTGAACGATATAAATTATACAAAAAATATTTCAAATATCAATAATTATTTTTTAATTTTTTTAAATTTTTATATCAAAAAAAAACATACCCCAAAAATATGGGGCATGATTTAGGTTTTTAGTCTAAAATATGATACAAAAAGTAAGGTACTTGTTCCAACCAACTTGGCCAGTCATGAGGCTTATCATAACCCCAATAATCTACCCATGCAGGTATACCTAAACGATGGAATTCTGAGTCAATCCAACGTGTATCATTTAAGCATTCTTCCTCCCATGAACCTTGACCTACACAAATGATGATTCTGCTTCTTTTATATAAATCAACATAGTGATGATCATATCTTAAATGAGATAAGGATGCGATAGGATTATTTAAGAATGTTAAGTCATCTGCATAATCCTTAACAAAGAATTCAGAACGATATACTCCAGAAAGTGCAAGTACTGCATCAAAGATATCTGGCTTTCTTAAAAAAAAGTTAACAGCGTGAAATGCACCAAGTGATACACCAAATGTCATAATACCTGTTGCGACACCACCGCCATTACCATAAGTATTAATATCATAAATTCTAGGTACTACTTCTTCAATAATGTATCTAAAATATGCTTCTTGAGCAAGCATTCTATCTCTTGGATTTTTCCAATCTGCACTCCATGATTCTAAATCAAATGAATCAACAGTAAATACTTGGATTCTTCCTTGCTCAATATACCAGCTCATAGAGTTTATAATTCCTCTATCCTCATAATCGTAGAATCTACCATTTTGACTTGGAAATGCAATACATGGCTTTCCTGCATGACCATATACCTTAAATTCCATATCTCTTCCTAGATTATGACTATATTCCTTATAGTATTCTACCTTCAAGATAAACACCTTCTATTCTTTAATTTTTTGTTTTTGACCCTTTATTGTTACTAAAGAATTATCCTCAACAGATGATGTAATAAATGCGTTAGAGCCAATTGTTGAATTCTTACCAATAACTGTCTCTCCACCAAAAATAGACGCACCTGAATAAATAGTTACATTATCCATAATAGTTGGGTGACGCTTAACACCTCTTAATGCTTGTCCTTCTCTTAATGATAGAGCACCTAATGTTACACCTTGATAAACCTTTACGTTTTCACCAATTTCACAAGTTTCACCAATAACAATACCAGTTCCATGGTCAATAAAGAAATGACTCTTAATTTTAGCACCTGGGTGAATATCAATACCAGTTATACTATGTGCATATTCACTAATAATTCTTGGTAAAATTTTTACATGTAGTGTATATAAAACATGGGCAATTCTATATGTATAAATAGCTAAGAAGCCTGGATAGCATAAAATAACCTCATTAGTTGATCTACATGCTGGGTCTCCTTGATATATTGCCTCAATATCAGTTTTAATTAATTCATCAACCTCAGGAAGTGAATTTAGATATTCCTTTACAATATAGTTCTTATCAATTACCATATTTTCCATTTTCTCAATAGATGTTAATAATCTAATTAAAGAAAATTTGATATCAGATAATTTAGAATCTAAGTATTCCTTTAGGTCATCAACTCTTTCATCAATTCCAGGGAATAAAAGATTTTTTGTACTATTTATAAATAAGCAAATATCTTCTTCTGATATGTTATTGAATATTTTATTTTCATTTATTTTATTATTATACCAATTATTAAATAAAGCATTCATAAGTAAAACCTCTCTACACTCACAATTATATTCTAAAATACTATAATTTAAAAGATATTTATATTTAATTTTAGATAGTTTAATTGTATAATAATCAATGTAATTTTTATAGTGAGGGATTAATTATGAAAACTATAGAACCAGAATTAATTACTAAAGAGGTTTCAAGGTTATGTATTGAGGCCGCTAATATAATTGATGATGAAATTTTAAAGGTTTTAAGACGTGCAAAGGATAACGAAAATCCTCTTGGCTGCGAGATTATATCACAAATAATTGAAAATGATGAGCTTGCAAGAAAAGAAAATGTTCCTATGTGCCAAGATACAGGTATTGTTATTTGCTTTGTTGAAATAGGAAATGAAGTTATCATAAATGGCGATATTTATGATGCTATAAATAAAGGTGTTAAAATTGGATATACTGAGGGCTATTTAAGAAAGAGTGTTGTAGGATCTCCTCTTAATAGAGTAAATACTAAGGATAACACTCCTGCAATTGTACATATTAAGCATGTTATGGGTAGTAACCTTAAGATTACAATTTGTCCTAAGGGTGCAGGATCTGAAAACATGAGCAAGGTTAAGATGCTTACTCCTTCTGATGGTATTAAGGGTATTAAGGATTTTGTTCTTGATACAATAAAGAGTGCTGGTGGTCGTCCATGCCCACCACTTATTGTAGGAATTGGAATTGGTGGAGACTTAGAAAAATGTGCACTTCTTGCAAAGGAGTCTTTATTAAGACCAATTGATGATGAATCAGATGATATTGATGCTAGAAATTTAGAGCGTGAATTATTTGATGAAATAAATAAGCTAAATGTTGGTCCTATGGGCTTAGGTGGTAAAAATACTGCACTTGCTGTAAAGATTAACACATACCCATGCCATATAGCATCCCTACCTGTTGCAGTAAATATTCAATGCCATGCATCAAGACATAAGGTGGTAATACTATGATAATTGATTTAAATAAAGACTTAAATAAATTATATGAGCTTCATGTTGGTGATGTAGTTGAATTAAAGGGTACAATTTATACTGCAAGAGATGCAGCTCATATGCGTCTTGAGGGAATGCTTAAAAATAATGAGGCACTTCCTGTAGATTTTAATAATGCTTTAATCTACTATGCAGGTCCAACTCCTGCTAAGCCTGGTCAAGTAATTGGTTCAATTGGACCTACTACTTCATCTAGAATGGATAAATTTGCTTATATGATGCCAAAATTAAATATAATCGCAACTATTGGTAAGGGTCCTAGAGATGAGGCTTGTACTAAGGAATATATTAAGAATAAGACATTATATTTCATTACTACTGGTGGATGTGGTGCATTACTTGCTAAATCAGTTAAAAAGGCTGAAGAGATTGCATTCTTTGATTTAGGTCCTGAATCTATTAAGCGTTTAGAGGTTGATGGATTTAAGATGATATGTGCGATTGATGCATTTGGTAATAATATTTTTGATTTAAAGGAGTAACAATTATGGATTTAAAGGAAGAAAGTTTAAAACTACATAGAGATAATAATGGAAAGCTTGAGGTTAAATCAAAGGTTAAGATTGAAAACCAACATGATTTATCACTTGCTTATACTCCTGGTGTTGCATATGCATGTAAGGAAATAGAAAAAAATAAGGATGATGCTTATTTATATACATCAAAATCAAATATGGTTGCCGTAATTACTGATGGTTCTGCAGTATTAGGCTTAGGAAATATTGGTCCTTACGCTGCTATTCCTGTTATGGAAGGAAAATCAATCTTAATGAAGGAGCTTGCAGGTGTTGATTCTATTCCTATCTGTCTTAAGACTCAAGATGTTGAAGAAATTATAAAGACTGTTAAATATTTAGAGCCAACTTTAGGTGCAATTAACCTAGAAGATATTTCTGCACCACGTTGTGTTGAAATTGAACGTAGATTAATTAAGGAAATGGATATTCCAGTATTCCATGATGACCAACATGGTACTTCTATTATCGTTGCTGCTGCTTTCTTAAATGTAGAAAGATTAACTAAGAAGCCACTTAAGGATATGACAGTTGTTATGTCAGGTACTGGTGCTGCTGGTTCTATGATTGCTAAAATGCTAAAAAGAATCGGTGTTGGTAAAATCTATGCATTTGATATTACAGGTGTAATTGATAAGAAAAAATATGATTCATATAATTTCTTAATTAAGGAATTAATTGATGAGGGTACTTATGATACTCCAGAAAACCATGATAATACACTTGCTTCTATTATGAAGAATGCAAATGCATTTATTGGTGTATCTGCTCCAAATTTAGTATCTAAAGATATGGTTAAATCAATGGCTAAGGATGCAGTTGTATTTGCAATGGCAAATCCGGTTCCAGAAATATCATATGATGATGCTAAGGAAGCTGGTGCTTATATTGTTGGTTCTGGTAGATCTGATTATCCAAATCAAATTAATAATGTTTTAGCCTTCCCTGGTTTATTTAAGGGTGCTTTAAAGGTTAGAGCTAAAAAGATTAATGAAGAAATGAAATTAGCTGCAGCTTATGCTATAGCAAATATAATTAAAGATAATGAATTAAGTATTGATTATATTGTACCTGGTGCTTTCGATAAGAGAGTCGTTGAAGAGGTTAGTAAGGCTGTAAGTGATGCAGCAATAAAAACTGGTGTTGCAAGAATCACTAAATTCTAATTAAAATATAAAAAGAGCTTACCAAAGCTCTTTTTTTTTACAAAAAAAAGGATTCATAGCGAATCCTTAAGTAAACTATTTGGCAGCAGCTACAGGGTTCGAACCTGTGAATGCCGGGGTCAGAGTCCGGAGCCTTACCACTTGGCTAAGCTGCTAAAAAAGGGAAATGAATTCCCTTAAATTAAGCTCTTGATACGTAAGTTCCATCGATTGTTGAAACAACAATCTTTTCACCTTGTTCAATAAACATAGGAACCTTTAATTGGAAACCAGTCTCTAAAACTGCATCCTTCTTAGATGTTGAATCACCCTTAACTGCAGGTTGAGTATCAGTTACTTCAAGAGTAATCTTATCATCAAGTTGAACACCTAAGATTTCAGTTTCATAGAATGTTACAGAAACTGTAGATCCTTCAAGTAAGAAGTTCTTCTCCCACTCTAAACGCTCAGCTGGGATTTCAATTTGCTCATAAGTTTCATTATCCATGAATGCAAACATTCCATCAGCTGCGTAAATATATTGCATTGGTCTACGATCAATATAGCATCTCTTGAATGCTGAATCAGAACCCTTTAAAGCTGTTTCCATAACTGAACCAGTTCTTAAGTCCTTCATCTTAACTCTAACATATGCAACCTTATTTTGAAGTACATGCATAAATTCTAGAATTTGCATAAGCTTGCCATCGTATTCAATAACAACACCATTTTTTAAATCATTAACATTAATCATCTTTATAATCTCCTATCAAAAGAAAGAGGAGGCCTAAAGCTTCCTCTTTTATTTAGTTTCGTTTAATTACTTAATGCAGTAAATTGACTTCTTACCATCAAATACTGATACACCAGCGAATTGGCCACGACCATTTAGATCATCTTCAATTCTAATTAATTGGTTGTATTTTGCAATTCTATCAGTACGAGATGCAGAACCAGTCTTGATTTGACCAGCGTTAGTACCAACAACGATATCAGCGATTGTTGTATCTTCTGTTTCACCTGATCTATGAGAAACAATTGCAGTATAACCAGCTCTCTTAGCCATTTCAATTGCTTCAAAAGTTTCAGTTAAAGTACCAATTTGGTTAACCTTAATTAAGATTGCATTAGCAACGCCAAGTTCAATACCCTTAGCTAATCTCTTTGTGTTAGTAACGAATAAGTCATCACCAACAAGTTGAATCTTCTTACCTAACTTTTCAGTTAAATATTTCCAACCATCCCAGTCATCTTCAGCTAAACCATCTTCGATTGTAATAATTGGGAACTTTTCAACTAAGTTAGCATAGTACTTATCAACCATTTCCTTAGAAGTAAATTCACCCTTATCAGCCTTTAAGATGTACTTCTTAGAAGCTTCATCATAGAATTCAGATGCAGCAACATCGATACCTAAGCAGATATCCTTACCTGGTTCATAACCAGCAGCCTTAATAGCTTCAACAACACGTTCAAATGCTTCTGTATTTGAACCTAACTTAGGTGCATAACCACCTTCGTCACCAACTGAAGTTACATAACCATTCTTCTTTAAGATTGTCTTTAAAGCATGGAATACTTCAGCACCCAT
>JAEEHU010000091.1 GCA_016280975.1 Acholeplasmatales bacterium
AGCGTTAGATACATAAACTACAATTGCATTATCCTTAAGAGTACCATCATTTTTATATGCTCCAATACCATCAGTATTTCCAAAATGAGCATAGCCTGATCTATCTTGAGCTGATACATAAACCTTATCTATTATTGTATTTGCATTATTCTTAGTGATTTTAATTGAATAATAGCTTGGAGATATTCCTAATATATCTGCCCTAATTGTATTATTCTTTTTTCTAACTAATTCACTATCAAGTACTGTATAGCTTGCATCAGTAGACTTTTTATAAGAAATAGAATAGTTATTTACGGAGTCGCCTGTTGGACATTCAAATTCAATATATGCACACTCATTACCACCCTTAATAGTAGTAATATTCAAATTATTGCTATTTTCATTAATAGTATGTGATTCAATTGGAGTAACTGAAGCTTCGGCTTGACTAGTTGTTTGAGTTCCTTCACTACCTTCAATAGTGGCTGTATTATTTGGTGTTGCAACCAAATTACAAGACGCTAAAAGAAGCGCAAGAAGTGATGTTAATGGTATAAGTTTTTTCATATATTTTTAACCTCGCATGTTTTTATTATATTCGAGTTAATATCTTTTTCAATTTGAAAATATATGAAAATAAATAGTGAAACAATTTTTGTTATTATGTCAATTTTATGGTATATTTTAATTAGGTGATATATATGTATGAAAAACTTTTAAGATCAAGAGTATTTAGAGATCCTTTATATGGATATATAACTGTTGATTACAAGCTAATAGCTGATTTAATTGATTCAAAGGAATTCCAAAGATTAAGGAGAGTAAGACAGCTTGCTGGAGTAGGCATGGTATTTCAAACTGCTGAGCATTCAAGATTTACGCATTCTTTAGGCGCATATCATATGGCTAATCTAATCTTAGATAATGTTGATGGAATTGAAACATTATCAGATTATGAAAAAATGGTATTTAGAATTAGTGCGCTTTTACATGATATTGGACATGGTCCATATTCTCATGCTTTTGAAGGAATACTTGATGTTCCTCATGAGGATATGACAATAAGAATCATTTTATCACCACTTACAGAAATTAATAAAATACTATCAATTAATGATGATTTAGCACGCGACATCGCATCTGTTATTAATCACGATAATAGATTCCCATTAATAGAGGCATTAGTATCATCACAGCTTGATGTTGATAGAATGGATTATCTATCAAGAGATGCCTATATGAGTGGAGCTGCTTATGGTCATATTGATTATTATAGAATTTTAAGAAGTATGGTTATTAGAGATGATAAGGTATTAGTACGTGCATCTGGTGTCCATTCAATTGAATCATATCTAATGAGTAGATACCATATGTATTTCCAGGTATATTATCACCCAACTGGAAGAAGCTATGAAACAGTACTTGAATCTATTTATGAAAGAATTAAGGATTTAGCAAATGAAGGCTATAACTTTAATTCAAATATCTCATCATTTTTGAAGGTATTAAAGGATTCAAATGATATCACATCATATATAGATGTTGATGACTTCTATGTTACAGGCTTTATTAAGGAATTAGTATATTCAGATGATGAAATATTAAAGACCTTATGTAATTCATTCTTATATAGAAGACTATTTAAGATGATTGATTTAAATGAAATAGATGAAAATGATAAGGACACTATAATTAGTGAAATAGAATCAAAGTTTGATGATTCTAATAAAAAGTATTACTTTAAGCATGTTAAGGCGTCAGGAGTTGCCTACATGCATTCAAAGAAGAGTGATATTAATGATATAAAGGTATTACTTCCTGATGGTAATATTAAATCATTAGATCAATATTCACCAATTATTAAGTCACTTCGATCATCAAGCTATAAAGAAATAGAAAGAATTTATTATTTGGACAAATAATTATGGAAGATATTATTGTTGTAGAAGGATTACATGATGAAATTAGATTAAAATCAATATATCCTAATTGTAATTGTGTAATCACAAATGGATCTGAAATATCTAAAGAAACTCTTGATTACATTAAGGAGCTTTCAAAGAATCACAACATAATCATATTTACAGATCCTGACTCACCAGGTGAAAAAATAAGAAGCAGAATACTTGAGGTAGTACCTAATGCTAAAAATGCATTTATTAGAAAAAAGGACTCAATCAGCCATAACCATAAAAAGGTTGGAGTTGAGCATGCCAAAAAAGATGTAATTATTGATGCACTTGATGGTATTTATAATAAGGAATCTAAATCTACAGGCACCCTTACTAATCTTGATTTATTTAAATTAGGATTAAATGGAGATAGCAATAGTGCTAAGATTAGAAATATGATTTCAAATGAATTAAATATAGGTATGCCTAATTCAAAGCAATTCTTAAAAAGATGTAATACATTAGGAATTACCTATGAAAAGCTAGAGGAAATGACATGGAAGATAAAATCGGAAATGAAAAATATATAAATGAAACCTTAAGAAAGAATAATTTGCACGCAAAGAAAAAGTTTGGTCAAAACTTTTTAACTAATGAGCGTATCCTAGATTCAATCATTGATTTATCAGAGGTCGATAAGGATACACTAGTTATTGAGGTAGGACCAGGCTTAGGCTCACTTACTGAAAGAATTTTAAAGCGTGCAGGTTTTTTAGTTTCTTATGAAATTGATCCTGATTTAATTCCTATTCTTAATGATAATTTTAAGGATTACGATAATTTTAAATTAATTAATGAGGATATCCTTAATATTGATATTAATGAGGATATTAAGAAATATCAAGGTAATCTATCTAAGGTATATATGGTTTCAAATTTACCATATTATATTACTACACCAATTATTATTGGTATGCTTGAAAAGACAGATAAGATTAAAAGATATGTCATGATGATGCAAAAAGAGGTAGCTCTTCGTCTTACTGGAAAGCCTAATACTAAGGATTATGCAGAAATATCAGTTGCGATTAAGTATAGGGGAGATTCTAAAATAATTTTAAATGTACCTAGAACAGCATTTATTCCATCACCTAATGTTGATTCATCTGTAATCGCAATTGATTTATATGAAAGTAAGAGATATTTCCCAAAGGATGAGAAATTATTCTTTGAGATTACAAGAATAGCATTTAATCAAAGAAGAAAGACTTTATTAAATAATTTATCTACTAAATATAAGAAGGAAGTCATTCTTAAAATGATTAAGGACTTAGGCTATAAGGATGCTATAAGGGCAGAAGAATTAACAATTGATGATTTTATAAAAATATCAGATTATATGGGTGATAATAATGCTTAAATTAAAAGCCTATGCGAAGATTAACTTAGCCCTAGAGGTTATGGATGTTAAGGATGGATATCATGAGGTAAATAATATCATGATACCCATATCTTTATATGATGAATTAGAATTTGAAAAGTATGATTCAATATATATTGAAAATGACATCTTTAAAGGTAATAACATCATAGAAAAGGCCGCTAAATTATTCTTTTCTTACACTAAAATTAATGGTGGAGTTAAAGTAAAATTAAATAAGAATATTCCATCTGAGGCAGGCCTTGCTGGAGGATCTTCTGATGGGGCTAATACCCTAAAGGGATTAAATATATTATATGATAGTAAGCTATCAGATGAAGAGCTAATTGAATTATCCTCTAAGCTTGGATCTGATGTTGGATTTTTCATTAAATCAACTCCTGCAATCTGTAAGGGTAGAGGAGAAAAGGTATTTAGTCTAGATTCTAATTTAGATAGCATAAAGCTATTATTAATTAAGCCAAATACAGGACTTTCTACAAAGCTTGTATATGAGAATTATAAATACTTAGGTGAAAGTAAAGAAGTATGTATTTCTAATATAGAAAAAGCATTAAAAACTAATGATTTTAAGCTTTTAAAGGATAATATATTTAATGATCTAGCAAAGACTTCCCTTTCATTAAATAAAGATATGAAATACATATATGATACTTTAAAAGAAAAAGGCATTGATGTATATGTATCAGGTAGTGGTCCAACTATGTATTTACTTAATCCAACAGAAGATGAAGTAAGTATTTGTAAGGAACTATTTAAGAATGAAATATTAATCGAGTGTAACACTTTATAGTTAAAATGTCTCTATAGATTTCAAGTCTATAGAGAATTTTTTCATTTATTGAAAATAAATGCTCTCTGTTATATAATCTAGATATTAGGTTTTAAATATGAAAAAGAAAGACAAAAAAGATAAAAAAACAGTAAAAGAAGAAATTAAAGAATTACTTGATGATGCTATGAATGATGATTCAATTCCTGATGAAACTAAGAATTTACTTTCTGATTTATCAGATAAGCTTGATAATGGCGAATTATTATCAAAGAAGAACTTTATTAAAACTAACATATTGATGTTTTTCTTAAAACTATGTGTATCATTCATTATAATGACAGCATTATCTGGATTTTTATTTCTTTTCATAAATTATAAAAACCTATATTTATTTTTAGTAATACTAGTTTTATCTATTTCAATGGGTATCGTAAATAATATACTTACAAGTATCTCATTTACAAGTATGGGTAACGCAACACTTTTATATATTATATACATTGTTGGGTTATGCCTATTAAACACATATTTAGTTAAGTTCTTTACTTATACAGAACTTGTACCAATATTTTATATTACAAGTGATTTACTAACATCAGTTGTTACTAAAAAGCTATTAAGGAGGAAGCTATGGGTTATATTTTAATTAGCCAATTTCAAGAGGATAACAATCTTGAATTACTTGCCGGAAAAGGTGGTTTAAATAGAAAGATAGTAGATGAAGAATTATCACGTCCAGGATTAGAGTTTGCTGGATTTTTTGACTTTTTCGAAAGTCAAAGAGTATTACTTGTTGGATCAAAGGATAATTCATTCTTAAATACACTTCCAGCAGAGGTAAAGAATAAAAATGTTGAAAAGATATTTGAGCTTGAGCCTCCATGTATAGTATTTTCAATGAAGGTAAAAATTGATAAGATTTTTTATGATATGGCAGAAAAGTATAATGTTCCTATCTTTAGATGCAATTTAAGAACATCTCAAACCTCATCTAAAATATATACATATTTACAATACAAGCTTGCTGAAAGACTATCAATTCATGGAACCCTACTTGATATTAATGGTATGGGTACATTAATTATAGGTAAAAGTGGAATAGGTAAATCTGAAACAGCTCTTGATTTAATCAAAAGAGGACACCAATTAATTTCAGATGATTTAGTTGAGGTAATGGAAAAAGAACCAGGTAATTTAATTGGTACATCACCTGAAATATTAAGAAAATATATGGAAATTAGAGGTATCGGTATTGTTAATGTAGTTGATATGTTTGGTGCTGGTGCTTTTAGAGATAGAAAGAATATTAGACTTGTCGTTGAGCTTGAAAACTGGGATGAGTCAAAATATTATGATAGATTAGGACTTGAATCAAGTAAGATTAAGTATTTCAATACAGAAATAACTAAGGTTACTATACCAGTTTTACCTGGTAGAACAGTATCGCTATTAGTTGAATCTGCCGCTATGAATGAAAAGCTTAAGCTTTTAGGATATAACGCAGCGATGGAGTTTGTATCTAAGGTTGATGAAAGAGCCTTAAAGAAAAGAGATGATGAATAATGCTTGCACTTCCTACAGGATTTAATATTGGAAGTCTTACAATTACATTTTACGCAATATTCATATTAACTGGTGTTTTAATTGGTGTAGTAATGTCAGTTAAGGAAGGTAAAAGACTAGGTATTAGTAGTGATTCAATATATTTAGGTGTATTAATCACACTTCCTATTGCGATAATTGCTGCGAGATTATGGTATGTTTTATTTAATATAACAAACTTCCATTCATTTGCGGAAGTTTTAGGCTTTAAAGATGGAAAATTTGAAGGATTATCAGGTCTTGCTATTCAAGGCGGTATAATCGCAACAGTTATAACTGTATATTTATATTGCAAGAAAAGAAAGATTTCATTTTATAAAATAATGGATGTTGTACTTCCTGGTATGCTATTTGGTCAAGCATTAGGTAGATGGGGCAATTTCTTTAATCAAGAATTATATGGTCCAGCTATCGTGACTGATTGGTATAAGGCAGTAATATCTGGTTTATTTGGTGATCAAATGATGATCAAAGGAGCACTACGCCATCCAGTATTCTTATATGAAAGTCTACTTAATTTAGTAGGTTTAGGTATTATATTCTTCTTTAGATATAAAAAGAATAAGATACTTGAGCTTGGTGATGTTGGTGCCTTTTATTTAGTATGGTATGGTTTAGTTAGAACATTTACTGAATCATTAAGATTATTTGGATCACCTGGAGATCCTCTAATGATGGGTCCAATTCCAGTATCTATATTTATATCAGCAATATTCATTGTATCAGGTGTTACTATTCTAATTTTAAAGAGAGTATTATCAGGAAAGCTATTTGTAAAAAGAAAGCTATATCATGATGAGCTTGAGGACATTAGAAATCAAAAGCCAGATACAGTTATATTTGATTTAGATGGTACACTTCTTGACACAAGAGAATTAATTTATAGAAGTTTTATTCATACATTTGCTAAATTTAGACCAGAGAAGGTATTAACTGATGAGGAATTAGAATCATTCTTTGGACCTACTTTAAGACAAACATTTGAAAAGTATTCTGATAGCGAAGAAGAAATAAAGGAAATGATAGAATACTATCGTGAATTTAATATCGCTAATCACGATAATTTCGTTAAGGAATTTAGAGGTGTTAAATCAACTTTATCAACTCTAAAGGCTAAAGGTTATAATATCGCAGTTGTTTCATCTAAGAAGGATGATTTAGTTAAGCATGGCTTAGATCTATGTGGTATTTTAGATTACATTGATGTTGTAATTGGTGCTGATAGTGTAGAAAATCATAAGCCAGCACCAGATGGAATATTAAAGGCTATTGAAGAACTAAAGTTAAATGTTGAAAAGAAAAAGGAAGAATTAGCTACTTCCAAGAAAAATGATAATAAGATTAAATATCTATTTAAAAAAATGTTTAAGATTAGAATAAAAGAAGTAAAAGACATTTATTATATTGGAGATACATTAAATGATATCTTAGCAGGTAAGGCTGCGAATGTAAAAACTATTGGTGTTTTATATATTCCACATCCTGAGGTGATGCTAGAGGCTAATCCTTCTAATGTAATATCAAAGATGAGTGAACTATTAGATATTTGTGGTGAATAAATATGAGTTTTACTAATGATGTAAAAGAGGATTTAATTAATATTTCATCAGAAGATATTAGTATTTCTATGGCTGAAGTTGAGGCTATGATAAGATTATCATCTGAAATAAGTATCATAGGTGATTTTAAAATATCTACAACATTTTCATCTATGAGCATCTTAAGAAGATTTATAAAGCTTCTTAAGCTTAAATATAAGATGGAATATGAAATAGAATCTAGAGTTGTTAATAGACTTGATAATCGTCAATTATTTACAGTTAATATTAGAAATTGTAAGAATATGATTGAGGATTTTAAGCTTTTATATATTAAGCAATTCGAGGATTATAATGATGAAGAAATAAAAGCATACTTAAGAGGTGCATTTTTAGTTAAGGGTAGTGTTAATGACCCACATAGTAAAAATAGCCACCTTGAAATATCATCATCAAATGATAATGAAATTATCCTTATTCAAAAGATGATGAATAGCTTTGAATTAAATTCTAGAATATCAAAAAGAAAATCTACATATATTTCATATATAAAATCGAAGCAAGCAATTGGTGATTTCTTATATTTAATTGGCGTTTCAGCTAAGATGGAATATTATGAGGATGCGATTATTACAAAAGAAATAATGGCAACTGCGAAAAGAAGTATTAATCTTGATTTAGCTAACCAAAAGAAGACAAATGAGGCATCAGTTGAGCAGCTTAAGGTAATTGAATATATTGAATATAATTATCCACTTGAAAAGCTTGATCCTAAATTACTAATGGTAATGAAGGTTAGAAAGGAAAATAAGGAAGCATCCTTATCAGAGCTTTTAGATATAATTCATGAGAATTACGACAAGGAATTAACTAAGTCTGGATTAAATCATAGATTTAGAAGACTAAAGGAAATAATGGAAGAATTCAAGAATAAAGATTTATAATAAAATTATAAATTTTATTCAATTATTGAAAGAGATTTTTACTTATGTTAAAATGATATGGAATCAATTTAAAATAGATTGATTTTTTATATAAAGGAGCATTAAAATGGCACAAATTAAAAGAAAAAAGGTTTCTAATAAAGCCGTTAGAAAAGAAAGTTTTAAAAAGTTAATGCATAATAAGAAATTCTTAATTATTGCATCAAGCATACTAGCTGTAGTAATACTTGCTGCTGTTCTTATTCCTGTATTAATCGCAATAAATACAAAAACAAAAGAAAAGTATGACTATTTCCAAGGCGAAGCTTCAACTTATGAGGTTGCATTCACTGAAAATGGTGTTAAGCATGAGGTTAAATTCCAAGAATTATCTTATGATGGTATAAGAATGGTTCATGAATATCAAAGAGATTTACATATCTTCACTTTCGCAACTGATTTCTCATCATTCTATCCTGATAAGGCAATTAATGATGGTGTAGATGAGGATAGTGATGAATATATCGCATTAAGCCGTATTCAAACAGATGATAGTATCTTCAGTCAATTATGTAAGCTTCAATATCAAATTGATGAGTACAATAAAAAAGAAGGATATGTATCAGTTCAATTATTCATAGTTGATACATCTAAGGCATCAAATGTTGGTTTAGTTACAGATTCTTTATTTATTTCAAATAGTGAAAATGATCAATTAACTTTATTTACATATATGGATACTGATGATTTAAAGACAAGCTATATTGTAAAGGAAGGACAAATTGAACGTTCTAAGTCTTTAAATTCTACAGATAAAAATGAAATAAAAACTTCAATTATTAATGATGCAATCGCATATATTAAGAATGATTTTGATGATATTAATAAGTAAGGCATGATTGCCTTATTTATTTTTTAGGGAGTAAATTATGGAACTAAGTGAAAATGTAATTAACGAATTAAGTGAAAAACTAAATATTAAGACTGATAAGATTATTGCAGTGCTTGATATGCTTGCTGATGATAAGACTGTCGCCTTTATCGCAAGATATAGAAAAGAGGTTACTGGCAACCTCGATGAAGAAAAAATAAGAGAAATTGCCGATTCTTATCAATATGGTGTTAATCTTGAAAAGAAAAAGAATGACGCAATTAGACTAATTGATGAAAAGGGCTTATTAACTGAAGAATTAAGAGCTGAGATTAATAAGGCTACTAAATTAATTGAGGTTGAGGATTTATATCGCCCATTTAAGGAAAAGAAAAAGACTAAGGCAACTGAGGCTATTCAAAATGGTCTAGATGGCCTTGCAGATATTATGCTTAAGTTATACCCAGATGGTGATAGAGATAGACATATTAACAAATTTATTAATGATAAGGTTAAAACTAAGGAAGAGGCTTTAACTGGTGCTAAGTACATTGTTGCTGAAAGAATAAGCGATAATGCTGAATATAGAAAGTACATTAGAGAACAAGCACTAAAATACGCAAATATTTCATCTAAAAAGAAGAAAAATGCAGTAGATGAAATGGAAAAATATATTAATTATTATGAATTCTCAGAGCCTGTTTATAGAGTTAAGCCTCATAGAGTTTTAGCTATTAATAGAGCTGAAGATGAAAATGTAATATCTGTATCAATTGATTTAAATAGTGAAAGAGACCTTGATTATTTAAAATATAAGGTAACAAGAAAAAGAGAATCAATCTTCAAAGAAGAATTAGAAGAGGCAATCCTAGATTCTTATAAAAGATTAATATCTCCATCAATTGAGCGTGAGATTAGATCAATATTAACTGAAAAGAGTGAGGAACAAGCAATTAATATCTTCTCACTTAACCTAAAGAATTTACTTCTTCAAGCACCAATAAAGGGTAAAACTGTTCTTGGTGTAGACCCTGCCTATAGAACAGGCTGTAAGCTTGCGGTTATTTCACCTGCAAGTAATGTTTTAGCAATAGATGTTATCTATCCTAATGAGAGAAGTAAGGATAGTAAGGTAACACCTGAAATGACTAATAAGAGTAAAAAGGTATTACTTGATTTAATCAAGAAATATAATGTTGAAATTATCGCGATTGGTAATGGTACTGCAGGAAGAGAAACTGAAAGCTTCGTTGCTGAGGTTATTAAGGAAAATAACCTAGATATTAAATATGCAATGGTATCTGAAGCTGGCGCATCTGTTTATTCTGCATCTGATATAGCAATAGAGGAATTCCCTGATTTAACTGTTGAAAAAAGAAGTGCTATTTCAATTGCAAGAAGAGTACAGGATCCACTTTCTGAGCTTGTTAAGATTGACCCTAAATCAATAGGTGTTGGTCAATATCAACATGATGTTAATCAAACAATGCTTTCTAAGTCACTTGATAATGTTGTTGAGGATGCAGTTAATAAGGTTGGTGTAAATCTTAATACCGCATCTATATCATTACTTTCATATATTTCAGGCTTAAATAAATCTATATCTAAGAATATTATTTCTTATCGTGAGAAAAATGGTAAGTTCACATCAAGAAATGAGCTTTTAAAGGTTGAAAAGCTAGGCCCTAAAACATATGAGCAATGTGTTGGCTTCTTAAGAATATTAGGTGGTAAAAATAAGCTTGATGAAACTGATATCCACCCAGAAAGCTATGATAAGGCTAAGAAAATATTAGATCTAATGGGACTTAATGAAGATTACTTAGGCACAGAGGAAATCAAAGAAAAAATAGAAAAGCTAGATAGAGCTGAGCTTGTTAAGAAGCTAGATATCGACAGATACACTCTAGATGACATTTTAGCCTCATTTATAGCGCCTTTAAGAGACATTAGAGATAATTATGAGGGATTGAAGCTAAGAAGCGATATAACTAAATTTGAGGACATTAAGGTAGGCGATGAGCTTGATGGTGTCGTAAGAAATGTAGTTGACTTCGGAGCCTTCGTTGATTGCGGTGTTAAATATGATGGATTAGTTCATATTTCAAAGATGTCTACAAAAAGAATAAATCACCCATCAGATATATTAGCTGTAGGTGATAATATTCATGTATATGTAATTGATATTGATTATGTAAAGCATAGACTTGGTTTATCATTAATAAAAGAACAATAAGAAAAATAAAAGGACATTCGAAAATGTCCTTTTTGTTTTATTTTTGATCAGGTCTTGTCCAAGTATATTGTTGCTCAGTACCCTTATCGAATACCCAAATATAATAGTCGCTTTCTTCATCATAATCGCATACTACATTAGCATAATAATTTCTTTCAGCGTCGATAGCATCAACTTCAAGTGCATCAGTAACTTGAATATCTAAATAATCAAGTAATAATACATTTTGGAAATTATCAGATTTGTAAGTTGTAATTAAATCATCGAATAATGTAGACATTAATGATGAAATTGTTGAAGATAATGATGATGAATCACCATTAGCCTTTTGAACAAAGTAAATGAATAATTGGTTGAAGCTTGCTTGAGTCTCCTCTTCATTATATGAATTCATTGTTACATAGATGTTCTTTGTTGAATCATCAGTGTTTTTGAATAACAATAATTCGATTGCAGCTTGTGATTGAGTTGAGTCGTCATCAGCAGTATAGTCAGTCTTTGAAGGTGTAGAATAGCTATTTAATACAATTAGGTGGTAACCAAATACAGTCTTACATAATGTATCAGTTGAAATTTGGTCTCTATTTGTTACTAAATTACCAGCTTCAGTATCAGTGTTATAAACATAGAATCTACCGTTTGTGTAAGAAGTAGTTAAGCTTGCCTCAACAGCAGTCTTATACATACCCTTTACATAATCAGCGAATGGTACAACGAAGTTTGATACAGAAGATTGAGTGATATTTCCTGAAGAAGCAAGTTGCTCAACAGTAAGTAGGAAGTTATAGCCTAATTCTTCCTTAACATCATCCCAAGTCTTAGTTGGATCACTATATAGCTTGTTTCCTTCTTCGAAATTCTTCTTAATGAATGTTAGGATGTTGAATAATGTATCCTTATAAAGCTTAGTAGTAGAAGATGCGTTCTTGAATGCATCAGATGAAGCTTCATCATAGATATACTTTGCAAGAGTTACAACAGCTTCTTCAAATTCAGCCTTCTTAGCTTGATCCATATCCTTAGTAAATTCATCTGGATCATCGGGAGAACCATCTCCATCAACATCGATATTAATTAGAATATGGTCAAGGTTAATTGACATAATATCTGAATACTTAGCATTACCATCCTTTAAGATGTTAGCTAAAGCACCACTATTCTTAACAGAATCCTTTAATACGTATGAACCATCAACCGCATCTGCCCATTCAGAGAATACTACCATTTCTTTATAAGTAGTTAAAGCAGCCTTAGCATCATAGTAATACTTTAAGATATCTTCCTTAGTAGAATATCCATAAGCAACTGTTAAGTAGTTTTCTAATCCCATATCCTTAGGATATGCACTGTTATTATTATCATTGAATGTTGAGATAGCACTATTTAATGCATCCTCGTTATCAGAATGTGCTTCATCATCAATTAAGAATGATTCAACATATTCATCATAATATAAATAAGTATATTCAAGTTCGAATAGGTTAGTTAGAATAGAAGCAGAATAAGCCTTTGATGCTTCTTTATAGAAATCATCTACAGAATATGTGAAGTCATCAATCTTTAGGATATTATTCTTATCGAAATACTTTGCATCATAGAATTCATAATCAGTATTTGATGTAGCAAATAGATTTTCAAATGCTGGATCGTAAATGTAGATATCATTTTCTACTTTGTCATCATTTTCACGATTATAAATGATAGTCTTTAAATTAGTTGATGTATAAGTAGCACTTGAGCTAGTTAATAAATAATACTTAATCTTAGTAATTAAATTATTATATTCAGCTTCAGTTAAAGTATCCTTTAAATCATCATAATCTAATTGTTCAGTTTCATCTGAAGCCTTATGATAATCATAAATTGTTTCATATCTTAAAGCCATTACATATTTGCCTGATTGATTACGAGGTTCAGTTAAGCAGTCCTCATCCTCTAATACTTCAGTAATAATAGTAGAAGCAGCACTAGATAAATCATTTAATTCATTCTTATTCTTTGAAACAATGAATGTGAAATCCTCATCATATTTATCTGTCTTAACATCACCATAGTTATAGTATGCATTATATAGCTTTAGGTACTCAGTTACCTTTTCATCTAAAGTTGCATTTTCATCTAAGTTAAATGCACACTTAGCTATAGTATCCTCAGCTTCCTTACGAGAGTTGAATTGGATAACTATTGCATGGTAAGTACCATATGTCTTATATGTACCATTATAGTTAGCTTCATATTTATCATCTATAAATAGATTATATGAAGAGTTTTTAATCTCATCATCGTCTTCTTCAGCATTATATTCCTTAATATATTCCTTATTAACGATTTTAGCTAATGCGTTTCTTGATGATAAAATCTCAGCTTGTTGAATTAATTGAGCCTCAATTATAGTTGTAAAAGGAGAATTTTCTTGATGAGCATTAGTAAATGTAACTGTATCATCATCCTCATTGCCAGTATAAGCTAAGTCGGCAGTAGTAAATGTAACACCAACGCGAGCTTGAGCAACTATAAATGCCTTAAGCTTCTTATCTATTTCTTTTTGAGTATAACCCTTAATAGTCTTATAGCTTGTAGTACCAAATACTTGGCTTGCTAATGCGTTATTAATTGTTTTATTGAATTCATCATAAATGTATTCATAGTTTGTCTTAGTTGAATCAAGGTCATTACCAGTTAATTCAAATAATTTAGAAGTAGTGTCATCTTCATTAGTAATAGTAGGTGTAATAAGATTCTTTACATCATCAGATAAGCTATTTAATGAAGTGCTATTCCATAAAGCCTTTAATGCATTATATTCATTGATATATAAGCCTTGCTTTATTCTTCTTGTTACTATATCATTTGCAGCACTACGTAATCTTGCATAATAAACATCATTCTTAATTGAAAGACTTACATCAGTAGAAGGATTTGCAGTAGCAACAACCTTAGTCATATCAAGAGAGCCTAAAGGTGCAGTTGAATTTTTAGCAGAACCACCACATGATGCTAATGTTAATACTGATCCTGTTGCAAATAGGGCAGTTAATAATTTTTTAGATTTTTTCATTATGCGTTACCTCCTTCACTATTTTTAACAATTAGGTCAGAGATAATAGCAGTAATCTCATCCCACCAATTAGAGAATTGATCTACTGTTTGAGACTTGTCATAGAACTCACTATTAGGATCTGTATAGATAAATGAGTAGTTATCAGCTATCTTTTGATTAATTACTACTATTTTACTAAATATACCATCAGCGCCATTATATGCAGTGTTTGTAAAATTAATTACATTATAAAGCGGAATAGTAGTATCACCAATTTGATTTCTAATAAAGCTTAATAGAATAATTCTTTGAGTTGTATCTGCAGTATATCTTGAATATACAGGCTCTAAGAATGTTGAATATGATAGCTTTAATGATTCAGGAACAATAGAAGAAGAACCATTTACAGCATTGTCAATTAAGTATGCCTTAATTTGGTTTTCGTTTAGTATCTCAGTATCATTGTAGATATTTGGAATAGTAACATAATTATCATTATACTTAAATGTAATATTAGTTAAGTATGTTTCCTTATGATCTTCAGCCTTCCACTCAGCAGATGCCTTAGCTTTTGCTTCAGTAATAAGAAGTAAATTATAACCATCATTAGATTCTACAATATAATTATTATCCTCGCTAATTGCAGCTGGAGTAAGTGGCTCAATATAGCAAGAAGGATAAGTATTATTAATGAAATATTGATAGCTTACATCAGTAGTTGAAACTACAGCACCTGATGCATCATAATTTTCGATTGTACCAGCGTTTTGTGAATAATTATATAAACGTTCCTTAATATTGAAGTCAATATCAGTTGATGAATTTGTAGCTTGAACTTCTTCAGTCTTAACCTTCAATCCTAAATGACGGTACTTTGACCATACATTTTCAGATGCGATTGGGTTATCTTCATATACAACCTTAGCTGTATTGTTGATTTCTTCAACTAAAGTAGTTAAATAATCTGTATGATTTTGAGTAGAAGCAGCAAGCTTGTTGTATACTTCATATACTAAAGACTTTGCAACATATTCAAATGTCTTACCATCAAATTCAGCATATTGAGTATTAGTAACAATTCTATCCTTCCAATCTTTTACCTCATCAGCGACTCCATCTTCATCAGCATCGAAGTAAACAACCATTCTAGTTGATGTTAAAGAGAAGTACTTATTATAAATTGAATCAGAATAAGTCTTGAAGAAATTAATTAATGTATCACTACTATAATCTGTCATTAATTTAGATGTTGCAGATTGTACTCTATAAGTGTTATCAATAATTTCATCAATTGATGCTGTATGGAAATATAGCATTAAGAAATTATATTTACCTAAAGTTGAAGGATAACCATTTTGAGAATAAGAGTTATTTGCGAAGCTCATTAAGATATACTTAATTGCAGTTTC
>JAEEHU010000017.1 GCA_016280975.1 Acholeplasmatales bacterium
CTCAGATTCAGCTTCCTCCTCAACTGGAGCTTCCTCTACAGGAGCTTCTTCAGTTTCCTCAGGTTTTGTATCTGCCACAACAACTGGTGTAACAGTATCTTCT
Source organism: Acholeplasmatales bacterium (assembly GCA_016280975.1). Classification (GTDB taxonomy): domain Bacteria; phylum Bacillota_I; class Bacilli_A; order Acholeplasmatales; family Anaeroplasmataceae; genus Anaeroplasma. The sequence goes on from JAEEHU010000017.1 coordinate 104, forward strand.
TTTTCTTCATCATCCTTTTCAACAACAGGTGCTGCCTCAACAGTAGCCTCGTCGTTTTCTTTCTGTTTCTTAGCCTTCTTAGATACTACAATTCTATCCACGATAACCCAAACAATAATAATTAGGATTACAAGGATAATCGCTCCAAAGAAATAGATATCAGCTGTATCTAATCCTGTAGCGTTTGCGATACTTACTATCCAATCATTCATATTTTTCACCTCATAATTAATCCATAAAATCTATAATTAATTATAAATTAAACAAAAACAATATTCAAGATAGATAAAGAAAATAAAAGTGATATTATTCCATATTTATTTAATTCTTTAATTAAAGCTTTAAATCTTTCACATTATAAAGCGAGCTATAAAGAATAAATACTATAAAAGATATCACCACACCCTGTATTAATCCATCGCAGCTAAATGCTTGATTTTTAACATTTATAAATGGTGATATATATGAAATCATATATTTAAAATCCTTAACTGATGTTGAAATGATTTTAAAGGTTATACTCAAAAATAGTATAATAAGTGGCACAAATACCTGCTTAAATAATGTTGATAATAAGAATGAAATAGCACCTTCAAATGCTGAAACTAAGAATAAATATAATATTAAAAGTAAATCAATATAATCAAATTTGAATAGCGAAAATCTAAATATTCCAACAAGCTCTAATATAGTAAATTCGAATATTGATAAAAATAAAATAATTATTAGAATACTTATAATTTTAGATACACATATTTCCTTTCTTTTTACATAAGAAATAAATAAAAAATCAAAGCTTACTGATGTAATAATTATTGATATTGTTACAGATGCAATCATAACACTATTAAATGCTTGAATAACGAATAAGGATAGTGTCAAATAATTATCATGCGAATCCTTATATACGACTAAATAATCAATATTTTCTTGCCAAGGATTTGATATTAAAACAAGCAATAAAGCCATAGATAATAATGATATTAAGAATATGATTATATTAGGCTTTGAAAAAGCATAATTTAAATATAAAATAACAAGTCTTTTTATATTATTCTTCTTTTGCTTTTCTTTTTCTTTCATGTAATTCTCCCATCCTTATATCAAATACTCTTGGCTTTAAATCACTATAGGTTATTTTCCCATGAAGTGATAATATTACTATCTTATTTAGCTCAAGCTTTTCTTTAATTAGCTCTTTGAATAATTTCTTTGAATAATCATCAAGCCCATCAAGTGGTTCATCTAGGATATAACAATCCTTATCATTTAAAAATATTTGTAAAAGCCCAAGCTTTTGCAGGTTACCCTTAGATAGATCACCTATCTTTTTAATAGGTATTTGATATCTATTTAATAGCTCAAGTGCCTTAACCTTAGATTTATCATCTAATAGCTCCATTACATATCTTTTAACATTCATTAATTTAGGAAAAGTAAATTTATCTGGTAAATAAGAAATACTAATATCCTTTTCTAATTCGCCATCAGTTTTATAAACTACACCTGATATAATTTTTAGCATCGTTGATTTACCAGATCCATTAATACCATTTATGATATATAAGCCAGGATTTGACAAGTCGGCATTTATTCCCTTTAGTATCTTTTGATCCTTATAGCTTTTCTCAAGATTAACTAATTTAAGCATTTTTCATCTCTCCTAAAATCATTTTATTTTTATAGTTTTTATAAGAAATATCAGATACTAAAAAATCAAACCTATCAAATAGATATTTAGTACCATTTAAATCTAAAACTAGATAACCACCTCTTACAAAATAAAGATATTCATATCCTATAGGAACAAACATAATATTATCCTTAATACCAAGGATATATTCTTTCTCACAAACTGTAGGATTATAGCTTGCTATGACATTATTGATATTAAGCTCATTTTCATAGTAGCTTCCAAATTGAGTCTTTGATAATGTACCATAAGTAAAGCCACCAATTCTTAATGATAATAAATATCTATAATCATTTGTTATTTTTATATTTAATCCAGATAGCTCAAACGAATTATTGTATAGGGAATAGCTACCCTCCAAATGATCAAGCCTTAATTCCTTATAAAAATTCTTATCTATTATAGAAAAAGTACCCATATCTAGCGATAGCTTATAGGATGAATTAGTTATTTCTAAAATACATTTTTCTGAAATATATTCAGTTTTAGTAATATTAGGAAGCTTAGCTTTAATTTTAATTTTATATACATCCTCACTATAGCTTTCTAATATTTCTTCTACTTCAAGTGAGTATGTAAGTGTATCAAGCTTTAAAGAATAATTATTAATGCTTTTATATATAATAAGTGGGTCTTTAGTTAGTGAATAAATATTAAATGTAAGATTCTCATCCTCCTTATATACATAGGAATGATTTTCTCTTAATGTATAAAACACAATATCGACACTTTTGTTTTTGTTAATTAAAATTACTGCAAGTAAAAGTGATAGAGCAATAATGTATGAAATGAGTATTATTCTTTTCATTCAACAATCACTCTCTTTTCAAGGGCAGCGTATTGACTTTCAAGTGTTACAAATTCATAAAAGCCACCAGTTTTATATAAAAGTGTTGTGATTCTTACATAGCCATTTGATATATTCATAGTACCCTTAATAACAACCATATATTGACTATTAGGCTCAACAGTTAATGATATAGTCTTTTTTTCTTTTACTGATTTAGATGTTGATTCATTATATTCAACTGATGCCTTCGCACTTGCCTCAGATTTAATTTTCCCCATAGTCGCACTTGTTGATGAAGAGATACTTCCGCTTGATGTGAATGATACCTTTTGATTTGTTTCAACCTGATATTCAACATTATATTTAATCTCAGTAGTTCCTGAATTTTCCATACACTCCTTTACGCTTGAAATATATGTTGCATGAACTCCAGTCAATATTGGCTCAATCTCAATATGAAAAATATAAAATCCTACATCCTTATCCTCTATTTCCTTAATTTCATCCTCTGTCAAATATTTAATTAATTTACCACTAGATAAAACTATTTCCTCATATGCCAAATAATCAGTATCAAGCTCATTCGCTCTTGCCTCTAGGATAAAGCCCATAAATATAAAAAATGAAATTGTAATAAATATTCTCAATTTTTGCATAAAGTGCCCCCAAATATATTTATTTCATATATATAAGTAGTCACAATCATCAAAATTTTATAAATTAATTTTTATTTTTAAAATATTTTTATTTATTCATAAAAATAAATGTAATAAGTATAATTTTTTTGAGAAAAAAAAGATATGCCACAAAATGTGACATATCAATTCCTTATATTTTTTTATCGAGTTCTTTTCTTATATCAGAAAACATTTCTTTTGTTTTTCTTTTGTTTTTACAACAACAATCATCTGAAGGTATATGCTTTATTCTTTTATATATGGCAACACCAAATATTAAACCTAAAACTAATACCACAAATATTATTGTTATTATTTCAATAGGCTGCATATTATACCTCCTTAGATTAATTATACAAGCTGTGCTTTTCTATCCCTATATCTATTTATATATTTTATTAGGAAATATGATCCCACAAATAATCCTGCAAATATAGCAATTGGCCAATACCATCTTAAAGATACAAATACTATAGATGATATTACATATGATGATACCATCCAGAAGATTACAGTATTTCTAAACTTCTTCTTTGATAATTCACCACGAGCTGTCGCAAC
>JAEEHU010000092.1 GCA_016280975.1 Acholeplasmatales bacterium
GTTTATAATTTGAGGACGCTCAACCTTTGGCGCACGAGGGTCTAATAACCATGTCTTTGCATAGTGAGTATCACTTACCTTAAACATAGGTGGCTCACTAACAAAATCTACTGCTAAAGCATATGGATTTCTTGGGGCAAAAGCATCACCTTTGATTTCATTAAATAAGCTTGGTGGAGTACCAGTTATAGAATATAGCTTTTCTCCTTTTTCACCAAGTTGTGGTAAAGATGATAATAATGCCCAAGTATATGGATGCTTAGGATCATAAAATATATCATCAGCTGTACCATATTCAATGATTTGACCTGCATACATAACTGCAACTCTATCTGCAACCTCGGCAACAACACCTAAGTCGTGAGTTATGAATAATACAGTAAATCCATATTCTTCTTTTAATTCATTAATTAATTTTAAAATTTGTGCTTGGATTGTAACATCTAGTGCAGTTGTTGGCTCATCACAAATTAATATATCAGGGTTACAAGCAAGTGCTATTGCGATAACAACTCTTTGCCTCATACCACCTGAATATTGGAATGGATAGTCATTATATCTTGATTCAGCATCTCTAATACCAACACGCTCTAAAAGTCTAATAGCCTCAGCCTTAGCATCAGCTCTATTAAAGCCTCTATGAAGTCTAATTACTTCTGCAATTTGTTCACCAATCTTTTTAAGTGGATTTAGTGATGTCATTGGGTCTTGGAATATTGTTGATATTCTCTTACCACGGATATGAATCCATTCTTCATTTTTCTTGAATTTTGCAAGGTTAACTCCTGCATACATTATTTCAGAATTTTCATCAACACTACCATTACTTTCAAGCATACCAGTGAAACACTTAGTAAATACTGATTTACCAGAACCAGATTCACCAACTATCGCAATTGTTTCACCTTTATAAATATCTAAAGATACATTTCTAATAGCAGTTAATACTTTTCCACGAACTGAAAATCTTACAATTAAGTTCTTTACAGATGCAATAACTTCACCATTTTTTACGCTATCAGTAGGATTTAATTCAATATTTAACTTTTTACTCATATTAAACCTCCTACCTGTGATTCTTAGGGTCTAATGAATCTGATAACGAAGAACCCAATAAGAAGAAAATAAATATAAGTATTGCAAGCATTAATGCTGGGAATAATATTTGCCAAGGATAAATATTATAATATCTGATACCATTTGATAATAAAGCACCAATTGAAATATCAGTTGAAGGAAGTCCTACACCAAAATAACTTAGTGAAACTTCACTAGATACCATTCCAGGTAATACTAGGGAGAATTCAGTAATAATTACACCTAGAATATATGGTAAATAGTTCTTAAACATTATTCTTCCAGCTGGAGTACCTAATGTCTTTGATGCAACATTATAATCTCTATTATCAATAATTAATACTTGATTTCTAATTAAAAGTGCTATTCCAACCCATCCAGCGAGAGTTAAAGAGAATATTAATCTAATTTCAACCGGAACCCACGCCATAGAAGTTGAGAATACTATTGATAATAACATGTAAATTAATAAGCTTGGAATATTAGTAATTAAGTTATAAATTTCAATAAATAACCAGTCAATTTTCTTCATATATCCCCAGAATAAACCGACAACTGTACCAATTATAATAACAATAACTGATGAGACAATTGCAAGCCATAAAGACTTACCAGCACCACTCCAAGTAATAAAGAATAAGTCTCTACCCGAAATATCTGTACCCCATAAATGCTCAGCAGATGGAGCTAAATTCTTTATTTCAACATTAGACATATATGCTTCTGGTGTTGAAAATAATGGAATAATAATAATTCCTAGTATTAAAAGTGCTAAAACTACCATTGCGATAATAGCAGCTGGCTTTCTTATAAATACTCTAAATACTGATTTCCAATATGAATAAGGTTCAGCAGCAATATGCTCTGATTCTTCTTCATTTAATTCTACTCTTACAAATAAATCGTCTAATCCATCACCATTTGTTTGAGTATTATTTAATAAAACATTATCTACATTTTCCATAATACCCCTCCTACTTTGATGTTAAACGAATTCTAGGGTCAAAGAATACAGTAATCAAATCGCCTAGTAAGAATGCCATCATTGAAATTGTTGCGTATAAAACTGTTAAACCTTGAATTGCTGGTACATCTGGTGTTCCTTGTAAGGCTTGTACTAATTCTTTACCAGTACCAGGAATTACCCAAATACTTTCAACGAAATAAGATCCAATTATCGCACCAAGTAATGTTGCAGGTATATTTCTAATTAGAGGAACTGACGCATTTCTAAATACGTGGAAATACATTATTCTATTTTCTGATAAGCCCTTTGAACGAGCAAATTTAACATAGTCTGAATTTAATTCATCAACCATGAATCTTCTAACCCATATAATAAGTCCCGGAAGACTTAGGAA
>JAEEHU010000093.1 GCA_016280975.1 Acholeplasmatales bacterium
AACCTCCATCTCCACAATAGTAAATCCTTTTTCTTTAGCCACATTGAGAAGAATCTCCTTTAATCTCTTTTCAATGACTGAATCTAGAACCTTTCTCCTATATTTAACAGACCATACAATATGGTAATTAACATTGTATACACAGCTGCGTGCATGTATTAAATTTGTTTTACTCATACTACATATAGTATAGCAAAAAATACAAAAAAAATCAATATTGGAGCCATTTTTTAATAAACAAATAGTTTGAGAAAAATCATAAAAAATAGTGAATAATCAACCAAAAATTCACTATTTTTTCTCAAAAAAGCTTTCATCTCGGAGATTAAATGACCGAGGATTCCCGCTTGATTATTCTAATAACTCTAAAATATCTTGCTTAGAAAGCTTCATAGTATTTTTACTATCTACTATTGATTCAGCTAAATCAAGCTTAATCTTTTGAAGCTCAATAACCTTTTCTTCTATTGTATCCTTACATATTAAACGTAAGACATAAACATTTTTAGTTTGACCAATACGGTATGCTCTATCTGATGCTTGAAGCTCTGCAGATGAGTTCCACCATGGATCAAGATGAATAACCATATCTGCACCAACTAGATTTAAGCCAGTACCACCAGCCTTTAAGGAAATGATAAATACCTTAATATTAGTATCTGAATTGAATTCATTAACCATTTCAATTCTAGTCTTAGCCTTAGTTGTACCATCTAATATGAAGTGCTTAATACCCATATCCTCAAGCTCTCTTGATAGGATTGGGAAGCTTTGAGCGAATTGTGAGAATACAAGGATTCTATGTCCACCTTCAATTGATGATTTAATAATATCAGCGGCCATATTAATCTTAGTATTTTCAAAATGCTCCTGAAGAATTAATTCTGGAGTGATACAAATTTGACGTAATCTTGTAAGAAGGGCAAGGATATTATTACCACCAGATTTAATATCATCCTTAAGCTTCATCTTATAAGTATCGTATACTTCTTTTTGCTTTGTATCCATCTTATAGTAATAGTAATCCTCAATCTTATCAGGAAGATCATCTAGAACATCCTTCTTAGTTCTTCTTAGAATGAATGGATTAACTCTCTTCTTAAGATTATCTAAAGCTTCTGTATCATCATGAATAATTAATGATTCATATCTTGATTTGAAATGAGAATAATTTGATAAATATCCTGGAAGTAGGAAATCAAATATACTCCATAAATCAGCTAGACCATTTTCAATTGGCGTACCTGTTAAGGCAAAATTAATTTCACTTTCAAGTGTTTTAATTGCCTCGCTCTTTTGAGCAAATTGATTCTTGATAAATTGAGCCTCATCAGCGATTACAAATCTAAACTTAGTTGTATATAGCTGAATATCTCTTCTTAATGAATCATATGATGTAATATATAGAACTTTCTTGCATGGATCAATACTATTAATCATAATAGTTCTTTCCTCAATTGAACCAAGTATTAGCTTAACATCATTTTCAAAGCCCCACTTACTACATTCATTTTCCCAGTTATAAACAAGTGACATTGGACAAACAATTAGTGATGGCATTTTTCTATCATCACTTGATAGGAATGATATAACCTCTAATGTTTTACCAAGTCCCATATCATCTGCTAAGATTCCACCAAAGCCAAATGATGTTAATGTCTTTAACCACTTGAAGCCCTCAAGTTGATAAGGTCTTAGCTTTTCTTCAAATGACTTAGTTGGCTTAAATTTAGATTCCTTATAACCTTGGATTGATTCAATCATCTCAACGACCTTATCATCCATAGTTAAATTAGAATCTACACCACTAACAAGCTTTAATAAATAATTAAGTGGCTTAGTAACTGTCTTTGTGATTTCACTAGTCTTAATGTTGAAATCCTCTAGGAAGTCATCGATTTCCTTAGCACTCTCATCATCAATTTCTAGAATTGTTGAATCCTCAAGTCTAACAAATCTCTTCTTTTCATGATAAGCATCAAGCATTCTCTTTAAATCTTCACTAGATAAATCATCATTTTCAAACTTAAAGTCTAATAATCCTACATTATAAGTAACTGATACACCAGTTCTCTTAGTTTTCTTAGCCTTTAATTTTTTCATTGTATCATCAAAGTAAACATCACCATATGCCTTCATTGATGACAAATCAGATGTTAAGAACTTATATTGAGATTCAATATTATTAATAATATATCCCTTTGTTTGACCCTTAATAAAATCATATGATGTGATAGTTGTAACATAGCTATCAAGTAATTCCTTTAAATAAGGACTCTTTCTATTTTCCTCACTACATGCAATCTTTGATTGTAGTGTAATAATATCATTAGAAAAAGACAGATAAGAATTGATTCTAATATTAGGTACAGGATATTCCTCATAGAATGTATCTGATATTTTGATACTGTTTTTTACAATAGGAAGTAAATTAGTGATAAACTTATCACTATTTAAATCTATTCTTAAGCATCCATCAACCTTAAATAAATAGTTGAATAAATTCTTTTCGATTCTATTTTTGTATGGATATGCATAAATCTTATCTAATCCTACAAAATATGCTCTTTTTACACCTGATGCTAAAACTATAGAATCAGATGGACAGATAATGTATAGATTTCTTTCATTAAGTCCAATAGATACATTATCCACTTCAACTATTGTACGTGTTTGTGGCTTAAACTCATCCTTTTCTCTAAATGAAATGGCATCATTTAGATACATTTCCAAAACCTTTAATAAATGAGACTTTCTAATTGTTAAAGTCTTTTGAGTATTTGGAGTACTGATATTTCTAATGAATGTATAGAATTCCTTACTTACATCATCGAAGCATTCAAACGAATGAATAAATTCTAGTCTTTGACCATAGTTAATAACTAGGTTTTCTTCTGTTGCGTTAACAAACTCCGATATAGATTTAATAATATAATCCTTATCAGCACCGATCTTAACAGACATAACATATTCATCATTAATAATCTCGATAATAGGAGTAAGATGAATCTTTCCAAAATAAGGGTTATTGACCTTTATTTGAGAAGATAATAAATCTAAGATCTCGCTATGCTTTATAGCTTCTTTTCTCTCTTTGTATAATTCATATTCGTTATCGAACTTTAACCTGTCAAGCATTAAAAGGCCAACAGCGTATAAAGCGACAATATGAATACATTCATTTTTCTTATGAAATTGTAAGCATTCACAAACCATTGATTTAATATTTAAATCTTTGTCTAAAGTTATTGATGAACGAGTGGCAATCATGGCGCTTAAAAAAAGCTTAGTTGGAATAATCTCATATCCATCTGCATTTTCTTCTATAGTAGCATATAGGCCAGGATTAGCCATTGCAGAATCTAAAAATACTTTTAAAGTTAAATTAGATTCATATTTATAGAGTAATTCATTTAACTTCATAAGAATTCATCCTTTCAGGTAGTCTTTTTCTATTATACCACGAAAATAAAAAATTTTATACAGTAATTATGTTACTTTCAAACGCTTTCCTGAATTAAAATTCGATATAATTATCTTCGATAATGCTTTTAACTACTACTTTTATTTTTTTTAATGTGGTATAATTTTACTAAAAGGAAGTGGATATAATGTCATTATTAGAATCAGGAGAGAATTATTTAGAAGCTATTCTAATGATTTCGGAAAGAAAAAAAGACGTTCACGCTATAGATGTAGTAAACGAGCTTAAGTTTTCAAAGCCATCTGTCTCAATAATGCTTAAAAAATTAAGAGACAATGGATATATTATAATTGATGAAAATAACCATCTTCATTTAACTGATGAGGGTATGAAAATCGCAACTAAGATTTACGAAAGACATAAAATCCTAACTGCAATCCTAAAGGAGCTTGGTGTTAGTGATGAAATTGCTGAAGAGGATGCATGTAAAATAGAGCATGATCTATCTGATGTAACTTGGGATGCAGTAAGAAAATATTATAAAAATAAATTAGAGAAATAAAAAAAGATTAATGGGTGACCATTAATCTTTTTATTATATTTAAGTATTATTCAGCAGCGTCTTCAGCCTTTGGTTCTTCTACTTCCTTAGTATCTTCAGCTTCAACAGCCTTTTTTTCATTTGCTCCACCATTATTTGAAATAATGATTTCAAAAATGAAGTAAGTAACAGCAACTGCGAATGCTAACATATTGAAGATTAAAGCAGCTAATTCTAAACCAGCAGCACCTAATGCTAAAACGACTATTGCAGCAACAAATCCATATCCTTGAACAACAATATTGAAAATTGCGCTTGTTTTAGCATCAAATTTCTTATTAAGTACTGCGACTAAAGCAAGAACTAAACCAATGATTACAACTACAAGCTTTAACCAGAATTCTACGCCGAAATATTCAATAATATCTAAGTTAAAGAATAATAGAATTAGATTAGTTAATGCATGATATGAAAAGAATACTACAGCTGCAAGCTTAATGTAGCTTGGATCATCATTCTTCTTTGTAAATCCTAAAATTAATTTAACTCCACAGAAGCATAAACCTGCTGCTGCACATAATGCAACTAAAACAATTAGAATTAAATAAATAACTGCTGTTGCACTTCCTGCTACATCACCAATGTGAGTTAAATCAAGAATTCCAGAAATTAAATAGAATAATGCTACTAGTGCTGAAATACATCCTACAACTAGTGAAAAAATACTTTGTGTTTTTTTATTCATTTTTTCCTCCCCGATAAATTTTCACAAAATTTTTACATATTAAGTATATCACACAAATTTGAATATTTGCAAAGAAAATGCGCCATTTTTCTAAATTATTCTAATATTTTTAGCAAAAATATAGAATCTTTAAAATTTATAGTTAAAAAATAAGGGGCTGTTAAGAAACTAAATTAGTTTCTGGCAGCCTTTTTTCTATCATTTATCACCTTTTTGATACAATTTAGGTATCTGGAGGTGTTTTTTTTATGGCGTACTTCACTCTATTTCATGATCAATTATTTCCTACC
>JAEEHU010000094.1 GCA_016280975.1 Acholeplasmatales bacterium
TGAATTCTTTAATACTTGTTCAAGACCTAAGAACTTAATGATAGAAGCATTAACGCTTGGGTGTAATCTTAAACCACCCTTGTAAGGTCCGATTGCACTATTATATTGTACACGGAAACCTCTATTTACTTGGAATTCACCCTTATCGTCAACCCAAACAACCTTGAATTGAACGAATCTTTCAGGCTCTAAGAATCTTTCTAAAATCTTTTGTTGTTGTAACTTTGGATTCTTAGAAATATAGATTTCTAATGATTCAGTGATTTCTCTTGCAGCTTGTAAGAATTCCTTTTCGCCAGGATTCTTAGCTTCTAGTTGCTCATAAACTTTTTTAGCATACTCTGTTTTAAACATAATATAATAATCCTCTTTTCAAAATATATTTTGTGCTTTTGCAAAAATTATTTATATGAATTTTTTGCACACACATAATAAGTATATCACAACAAATTCAAAAAACAAGAAAATTGCGATAATAAATTTTATTATTTGCGCAAATTGCAAAATATTATTTTTAAAAAAGCATAATTAACCGAATTTTCTAGTTAAAATTGACCAAATAATTGATTATTGTTATAATTTCTTTGTATATTATTCGAATATGGAAGTGAATTGATTTGATAAACGCAATTTTATTCGACCTAGATGGAACTATTTTAGATACGCTTTTAGATTTACATAACGCAGTTAACCATTCTATTACTAAATATGGATATAAAGAAGTAACTATAAATGATACTAGAGGAAATATCGGAAATGGTATTTTAAACCTAATAAAAAGAAGTATTAATTTCGATGAAAGTAAAATAGATTTAGTATTTGATGAGTTTAAAAGATATTATAAGGATAATTGTAATAACTATACAAAGCCATATGATGGAATCTATGATGTCTTAGATTTCATTAAATCAAAGAATATAAAGATTGGTATTATTACTAATAAGGCTAAATTCGCAACAGATATATTAATTGATGCTCATTTTAAAGGATACTTTGATATAGTAGTCGCAGATGGAATGGGTATAGAAAAGAAGCCAAGCCCAGATTCAATTAATTACTGCGCAAACAAGCTAAATGTAGAAGTATCAGATATCGTATATATTGGTGATAGTGATGTTGATATTAAGACAGTAATTAACTCAAAATGTCAGGGGTTATTTTTATCTTCAGGCTTTAGAAATAAGGAAGATTTATTAAAATTATCAGATAAAATTTTTGATAATCAGTATGAGCTATTAGAGTACCTAAAAAAGGTTTTATAGATTTATCTATAAACATTTTGTTAACAAATGTAACATATTTTGCATATTTCTTTTAATGACAAAGTTTTCGTGATAGAATATTTGTAGTAAAAGTTGGAGGAAAAATGTATGAAATTTGACCTAAATAAGCTTAATAAGGCTTCAAGAAGAACAGTTAACAATATACTTCATGGTTTCTTTACAGTTTTATGTGAAAAGCCATTTTCAAATGTAACTATAAATGAGATTTGTTTAGTATCTAGCTATCCTAGAGCTACATTCTATAATTATTTTGATGATAAGTATGACCTTTTAGATTACTTATGGCAAACAGTATTAAATGAAATGCTTGGTGATTTTTCATGCAATATGACACTTAAGGAAATGTCTAATTTCTGTTTCGATAGATGCTTTGAATATTGCCATAAGAATAAAGAGAAGATGGAAGCTGTTGTAAAAAATAATAAATCTGATGATTATTTTTTAGCAAGCTTAAAGCTATTTATCTCTAAGAACTTAAAAATAATGCTTGATAAGACTAATTTTGAACGCATTGGAATTGAAATTCCATATGAGCTTGAAATTGAATTTATCGCAGACTGCTTATTTATCATTTTAGAGTGGGCATTTATTAAAAATAAACCAATTACTCAAGATGAAGCTAAAAATTATTTAAAAATAATGGTAGGTTCTACAATTATTTAAGTTTAGTCGTTTACTATCATTTTTAAAAATGATAAAATCATACTTGAGGGTGATATTAATGTTATTTGACGATTTAGGAAAGGCTAATATTCAAGCCTTAAAGGACCATGATAAGGTTGCGAGATCAATTTTATCAATTGTATATGGTAAATGTAAGAATTTAAGTATTGAAAAAGGATTAAATGCTAAATCACTTCCTGATGGTGATTGCTTACAAATAATTCAAAAGACTATTAAAGAATTAGATGAAGAGCGCGAGGGATATATCAAGGTAGGAAGAATGGAATCCGCAGAGGAAATTGATAAGCAAAAGGAAGTTATTTCTAAATATCTTCCAAAGCAATTATCTGAGGATGAAATTAGAAACGAGATATCAAAATTAGAAGATAAGAAAATCCCTTCTGTTATGAAGCACTTTAAGGCAAACTTTAATGGTATGTGCGATATGGGATTAGTATCTAAAATCGCAAAGGAATTTAATTAAAAATTATAACCACAGCGATGTGGTTATTTTTTTTGGAAAGGTTTATACATGGAAAATATTAAAATTAAAGCTAAGGACAATTTAGAGCTTGATACTTTTTATGAGAAGGCAGAAAAGCCAAAGGCAGTAGTTGTAATTGTTCATGGCATGGTTGAGCATAAGGAAAGATATGAATATTTTATGTCTAAGCTAAAGGAAGCAGGATATACTTCAATAATAGCTGACTTAAGAGGACATGGAAAAAGTATAAATGAAACATATAAGCTTGGTCATATTGGTTCAATTGATATGATGGTTGATGATGTACAGGCTGTTGTTGAATTTGTAAAAAGAAGAAATCCAAGCTTAGATGTTTATATGTTTGCTCACTCAATGGGATCATTAATCGGAAGAGAATATATTGCAAAATACGATACTGAAATAAAAAAGCTAATTTTATCAGGAACTGTTGCCTACGTTCCAGGATGCTGGCTTGGAAGATTTTTAGCATATTTTAAGTCAAGAGGTAAGGGTGCTTATAAATATAGTACTTTACTTTATAGAATGTCTAATGAAATGAAAAAGACAGATGATAAATTATGGCTTTCATATAATTTAGAAAATGTTGAAAGATATAAAAATGATCCATTATGCTCTTTTAAATTTACTAATTTTTCAAATCATGTATTATTTAAAATGACTCAACGTACTCATAAGAGATTTAAAGCATTAAATCCTGATTTAAAGATATTATCTATATCAGGTGCGGATGATAGAACTACACGTGGTACTAAGGGTGTAAATGACACATTAAAGCATTTAATATTTAGAGGCTACCATGATGTTAAATCTATCGAATTTAAGGATATGAAGCATGAAATATTACAAGAGGATAATAAGGATTTAGTAATAAAAAATATAGTAGAATTTTACGGTGAATAATTATGTATTGCGATAAATGTGGAAATAAATTAGAGCCTAAATTCTTAGAATTTGAGGGTATGATTCCATATTGTAATTCCTGCAATGAATATAAGTTTTTAAAGTATTCAACTGCAGTATCAATGGTTATCTTAAATTATGAGAGAACTAAGACTTTATTAATTAGACAATATGGCTCAAAAACATATAGACTAGTTGCTGGATATGTTGATAAGGGTGAATCTTTAGAGCACGCTCTATTAAGAGAAATGGGCGAAGAAATAGGAAGAAGACCTATATTTTATAAATATCAAAAATCTCAATATTTCAAAAAATCTGAAACATTAATATGTAATTTTTATTGCATACTTAATAGTGAGGATTTATTCCCAAATCATGAAATAGATGACTACTTGTGGGCACCACTTGATGAGGCTAAGGAATTACTTAAGGATACAACACTTGCTAAAGACTTTTTTAAAATATATTTAGAAAGCGGAGAATAAAAATGATACTTCACAAAAGTCCAAGATTGAATCTAGAAAAAAGAACTGTTATGAAGCTAGATAAAAAATCTTTAGATTTGTTAAATGAATATTTAAAAATAGAGGCATATTATAAATATGCATTAAGAGAAATGAGTGCTCGTCTTGAAAATTTAGATGATTATTGTGAAATGAATTATGCACATAATCCAATTCATCATATGGAATCAAGACTTAAAACTCCTGAATCAATCATTCAAAAGATTCAAACGCGTGGATTTGAATTTTCAATGGAATCATTAGTTGAAAATATCTATGATATTGCAGGTATTAGAGTAGTTTGCTGCTATATCTTTGATATTTATAAATTGTTAGAATTACTTGAGGGTCAATCTAATTTAAAGATTAAAATAAAAAAGGATTATATTAAAAATCCAAAAGAGACAGGCTATAGAAGCCTACATGTAATTTTAGAGATGCAAATAACTATTGGTAATATCGATAGATGGGTACCAGTTGAAATTCAATTTAGAACTATCGCTATGGATATGTGGGCATCCCTAGAGCATGAATTAAGATATAAATCAGATAATAAATTTTCTATAGAGGATACAAATGCATTAAAAAAATACTCAGATGATTTACATGAGATTGATAAATCTATGGAAAATATTTATATAAATAATAATAGTAATTAGGAGGTTCTTATGAATTACGAAGAGCTTGCAAATAAATATAAGCGTATGGGCTTTGAGGTTCCATCTGCTGATATGATTAAAACTAAAGAAGAAATAGAAGGTATTAGAGAGGCTGGAAGAATAAATTCATTAGTTTTAGATGAGGTAGCTAAAATGATAAAGCCAGGTATCTCAACTGAGGATATTAATGATGTTGTTCATAAAAAGACATTAGAATTAGGTGGTATTCCTGCACCACTTAATTATGAGGGCTTCCCTAAGAGCGTATGTACATCAATTAATGATGCTGTATGTCATGGTATACCAAGTAAGAAGGATATTCTTAAAAATGGTGATATTATAAATGTAGATTGTACAACTATTTATAATGGATATTATGGGGATGCATCACGTATGTTCTTAATTGGAACAGTTGATGATGATGCAAAAAAGCTAGTTGAGGTTACAAAAGAAGCACTTGATTTATGTGTAAAAGAAATAAAGCCTTTTGCTCATTTAAGAGATATAGGCTTTATAATTGAAAAATATGTTAAAAAGTATGGCTTTTCTGTTGTACATGAGGTTGGTGGACATGGAGTAGGAAAAGAATTCCATGAGGATCCATTTGTTTATCACTTTGGTAAAAAGGGAACTGGTATGGTATTATTCCCTGGTATGACATTTACTATTGAACCAATGGTAAATGAAGGAGATAGACATATATTCTTAGATGCAGATAATAACTGGACTATTTATACTGATGATGGTTCACGCTCTGCTCAATGGGAATATACTTTAGTTATGACTGAAGAAGGATTAGAAATTTTATCTAAGTAAAAAAATAAGCTTAAAGATTTGATTCTTTAAGCTTTTCTTTTCATATATGCTTCATAAATTAGGATAGATGCCGCAACACCTACATTAAGTGAATTTATTGAGCCTTCCATAGGAATAAATACTTTTTTATTCTTATTGTTATACCAATTATTATTAATACCAAAGCGCTCATTTCCAACAACTATTGCGACCTTATTCTTATAATCATATTCTTGATAATTTAATCCTAATTTAGGTTCACCTAAATAAATATCATAATTATTATCAAGTAAGAATTTTTGAGCATCATCATATGATAGTGATAATGTTGGTATTATTAAGTTACATCCACGAGATGATGATGTAATCTTTTCGTTGTTTAATTTAGATATTTGATCTACAAGTATTACACCATCAATTTTAATTGCTTCAATTGTTCTATAAATAGTACCAATATTTCCAGGTATTTCAAGTCTATCTAACACAAGAAGAAATTCCTTATTTTTAAAATCATCCATAGTATATTCTGGCATTTCTATTGCACAAATAATTCCTGCATGATTTTCCTTAAACTTTAATAGATTATAGGTAGATGCTGATATTTGATATGCCTCATCAGAAATACTAATTAATCCATCTAATAGCTTTTGAGTTTCCTCTTGATATTCTTCCTCATAATTAAATAGAAGAAGCTTTATCTTTAAATTATTATCTAAGGCTATTTTTAAGACCTGTAAATCATCGGTTACTGTTATATTTGGATAACGATTAGTTTTAATCATTTCTTTCATTAATTTAAATTTATCGTTTGATTTAGATATAATCTCCAATTTAATCACCTAAAATATTATATCATAGTTAAAATACTTTTACTATTATCTAAAAATTGTGCTAAAATTATAGTGATTTTTAAAATTACGGGAAGGATTATAAATTTATGTTTAAGAAGTTTTTTGGAATTATATTATTAATTATTTTTGGAGTATCACTTACAAGCTGTAAATCAGGTAAGGTTACATATGTTGATGACTATAAGTTAACAGTCGCATCTCCATCTGGTGCGCCATGTGCACTTATTACACCATATACAGCAAAGGATGGGAAAGAAAATCCTAATTTTACATTAAGAAAGGTTTCAGGTACTGCAATAACAGCAGAATTTACAAATGAGGAAAATGATTTTGTAATCGCACCAATTAATGCAGGAATTAACCTTTATAATAAGAATAAATCTACATTTAAAATTGCAGGAGTAATTACTTGGGGTAATCTATTCTTTGCAAGCACAATGGAAGATTTTTCTATTGATAAGATTAATGGTAAAAAGCTATATTCATTTAATGAGGCATCTATTACATCTGCCTTAGTGTTAAAGGTATTAGAGCTTTATAATATTACACCATCAGAAATTGAATATAAGGGTGATGCAGTATCAACTGCCGCACTTATATCAAATGATAGTGTTGTAGTTACAGCAGAACCACAATTAACAGCTGCTAAAGCTAAGATTTCAAATATTAAATCTTTATCTGTAACATCACTTTATGAAAATAAGGTTAATGGATTAAGCTTTACTCAGGCTGCAATATTTGTAAATCCAGCATCAATTGAGACTAAAAAGGATGGTATTGATAAATTCCTTAAGTCTTTATCTGAATTAAGTCAAAATGTTAAAAACGATCCATCAATTATCGCAGATGATTGTGTAAGAGAAAAGATATTTACAGATACTGATAGTGCTAAGCAAGCACTACCTGGATGTAATTGTTATTTTAAATATGCAAAAGAAGTAAAAGAATCAATTATCGCAACAGCAAATCTAGGTCTAAATTATTATGGAGGAAGCCTACCAGGAGATGAATTCTATTACGCTTAAAAAAGTAAAGGATTTAGTTTACTTTTTAATAGGAATAATCTTAATATTACTAATATTTCAAATCCTACACTGGATTAAAAATGATAGTATAGTATTGCCATCATTTATAGATGTAATGTCATCATTTTTTGGTTTACTTTCAAAGGGTGAAACTTATGTCTATATTGGCTATACCTTACTTAATTTAATTATTGCAATTACACTTGGTGTATTATTTGGAATATTACTTGGAGTACTTGGCGCTAAATTTGAGGCGGCACGAAAAATAATGAAGCCAATTATGAGCCTTTTAAGAATGTTACCAGTTATTGTTTTAATAATTATATTAATGGTAACAACAAGCTTTAGATTCGCACCAGCCATAACAGGTATCCTTATTATTACCCCTATTGTATATGAAGGAGTAAAGGAAGGAATCATTAATATAAATAGGGATTATATTGATGCATATCTAATGGTATCAAGATTTAATTTCCTAGTTTTAATTAAGGTATATATTCCGCTTATTGCAAGCTATATTAAGCAAGCATTCGTAACATCACTTGGTATGGGAATAAAGGTAGTAATAACAGCAGAATATGTTGCAGGAGTTGCCGGAACCTTAGGCTATTCAGTTTATTCAGCTGTTCAATTAATGGAATTTACTGATATATATGCCTATACTTTAATTATGATTTTTTTAGTTATAATTGTTGAATATATCCCATTTATGATATGGGGTGTCATTAAATATCATTTGTTTGAAAAGACTAATGAGATAAAATTAGAAAAATAGCCCAAAAATGCATAAAAAAGCCAAATAAACAATTGCAAGAGCGCTTTTGTTTGTGCTATAATAACTATAACGGAAGCGTTAAAATTTTATTATTGTGTTGGAGGGTTCTTATATGAAGAATAATTATGTAACACTAGTATATTTACCTGATGATGAGGAGAATGCTGATTACTTAGCACAAATCTTAGAAGATAAGCACGTAGATGTACATAAGTTTGAAAAGACTGAAGATAAGAATAGTGAACTCATTAAAGATTTAAAAAATTCAAGCGGTTTAATTATTTTACACATTGCTGATGACTTCGATTATAGAGATTACTTAAAAGAAATATTAAAGGCTAAAAATAGATGTCAAATCGTATGCTGCTATACATCAAAGAGTGTATATCAAAGCAAGTACCCACTAAACGAAATTGAATTAGTAGAAGGATATCCAATTGAAGCTTTAGCTAATGATATTTGTTGTATTATCGTTGGTGGTTATTCAGGTGTTAAAATCAATGCATTCAATAGAAAGAAATATAGAAAGCTAGCATTTACATTATTCAACCAAGAAAATTATGTATGGAGTCTATGCTTATTATTAAAGCTATTTAGAATTCATGATCTAGAAGTAAAGGAGCGTATAGCAGATGCATATGCTACATTAATGGATTCTGATAAGGCAATTAACTACTATTCAATTTGTTTACCATTAGCTGGTAAGAATGATACAGTAGTTGGTGCAACTGATGCTGACTCTCAAGGTTTAATTTGTAATAACCTAGGTTATCTATATACTCAAACTAGAAACCTAGAATTCGCAGAAAGATATCTAAAGCAAGCAATCGAATTCAAAAATCCAGATGCTTTATATAACTTAGGTTATCTATATGAAACAAGCTGGGCTTATGATTCTAAGATGAGAAGAACTAAGGAAGGCTATGATATCTATTGTAAGGTATTAACTGAGGGTTATACTTCTGAAGCATCTAAAGAAAGAGCAAGAGAAAAGCTAAAAATTGCTGCTGATAGATTATTAAAGAGAAAGAACTATGCTGCAGCTTTACAATATTATAAGGCAATCGGTGATGGTCCTAAGGCAGCTGAGTGTATTCGTAATATTAAAAGAATTCGTCAATTATACGAAGAAAGAAAGAATAGACAAGCTCAAGTTCAATCAAAGTAAGATAATACACAGGTTAAAACCTGTGTTTTGTTTTTGTAAAGTCTTATAAAACTTGAAATAACTAATTAAAAAGTTGTATAATTCAACATGGAAAGAAGGTTTATTTATGAGAATAGATATTATCTCAGGATTTTTAGGAGCAGGTAAAACTACTTTTATTAAAAGATTATTAAATACTAATTTAAAAAATGAAAAGGTTGTCTTAATTGAAAATGAATACGGTGAGGTTTCAGTAGATTCAGATTTATTAAGCGATGCTAAAATTGAAATTAAGGAATTAAGTCAAGGTTGTATTTGTTGTAGCCTAGTTGGTGACTTTTCTAAATCACTTAATGAGGTTATTAATAAATATAATCCAGACAGAATATTAATTGAACCATCAGGAGTAGGAAAATTATCTGATATTATTAAAGCATTAAAGGATGCAAATTTAGAAGATAAGATTAATTCACTTATTTGTATGGTTGATGCTAAAAAAGCTAAAATGTATGATAAGAATTTTGGTGAATTCTTTATTGACCAAATTAAAAGTGCTCATACAGTTATTTTAAGTAGAACAGATGTATCAAAAGAAGATACTGTAAATCAAGCTTTAGAAATTATTCGTAAGCATAATGAACATGCAGTAGTTGTAACAACACCTATTAATGATTTATCAGATGAAGAATTATTAAAAGCATATGAAGGATTCGATATTAATTTAAATGATTTTGATTTAGATGATGAAGATGAATGTGATGATCCAAATTGTGAGTGTCACCATCATCATGACCATGACCATGAGCATGAACATCATCACCATCACGACCATGATGAAGATGACGATGACGACGATGACGAAGAGTGCGAGTGCCATCACCATGATCATGAGCATGAACATCATCACCACCATCACCATGATCACGATGAAGATGAATGTGATGATCCAAATTGTGAGTGCCACCATCATCACCATGCTGATGAGGTATTTAATTCAATTGGTATTGAAACAGTTAAGAAGTATGATATTAGTGCCTTAAAGGATTTACTTGATAGAATGTCAAAGGGTGAATTTGGTACAATCGTTAGAGCTAAGGGTATTATTCAAGGAACAGATGCAAAATGGTATCAATTCAATTTAACTCCTGAAGAGGTTGAATTTAAGGATAATAAGGCAATACCAATGGGTAAGATTGTTGTTATTGGATCACATATTGATTCTGATTCAATAAAGAAATTATTTTAAGGAATGAGAAAATGAAGGAATTACCAGTATTTTTATTAAATGGTTTTCTAGAAAGTGGAAAAACTACTTTAATAAAAGAAATTGTTGAAAATAATGATCAATACCATGATGGTTCAACTCTAATTATTGTCTGTGAGGAAGGCGAAGTAGAGTATGAAGAGGAATGGTGTAAGAAGAATAACATCACTGTTTTATATGTTGATAATGAGGCTGATTTATCAGTTGATTATTTAGAGAGCATTAATAAAAAATATAAGCCTGAAAGAATTGTATTAGAATATAATAGCTTCTTTGATTTTGATAAGCAAGAATTCCCTGATTATATGGTTATTTATCAACAAATAACATTAATTGATGCTAAAACATTTAATGTTATGTTTAATAACATGAAAAAGATATTCCAACAAATGGTTCAATATAGCTCACTTGTTATATTTAATAGATGTGATGGAATAAAGGAATTAGCTCAATATAGAAGATGGATAAGAGGCTTAACTCAACAAGCTCAAATCGCGTTTGAACAAAAGGATGGTAGCTTATCAACTATGCTTGATGAGGACCTACCTTATGACTTATCTAAGGATAATATCCATTTTGAAGAGGATATCTATCCAATATGGTATGTAGATGTATTTGATAATTATGAAAAATACTTAGGTAAAACATTTAAGTTTAAGGTATTTGTACGTGATGTTGAAAAGGATGGAACTCTTGTTTGTGGACATGATGTTATGACATGCTGTGCTCAGGATGTCCAATTCTTAGGCTATGAGGTTAAAAATGACTGCAATGTTAAGGTAAAGAATAACGCATGTATTTACCTTGAATGTACAGTACAAAGAGAATATTCAAAGCTTGCTCAAGAAGAGGTAGTAATGCTTCATGCAAAGAATATTACTATTCTTCCTGATGAGGAGCCTAAAACATTAACTTTATCATAAAAGAAAGAAGAACTTCAGTTGTGAAGTCCTTCATTTATTATTATTGAATCTGCAGAATTCTTTATGAATATACTAAATATTAATAAGAATCCAAATATTGCAAGTGTAAATATAGGAATTAAATGTAGAAGTGTAAATATATGCTCAATTATTGCATATATTACAAGTCCTATTATTGATATAACAGATAGAAGAATAAATACTATACTTATTATATATAATATTTGACCAATCTTATTAAGCTTAGCCTTTAAGGCTTTAGCTTCATTTTGATAATCGATATTATCAGTATCACTATTTAATTCTTCGATTCTATCAATAATCTTCATTATCTTTTTCTTCCTAGACCTATTTTGTTATAAACCTTGTTAATTTTCTTTCTAGCTAAGTAAGTAGCATAAGATGCACCCTCATCTAATACCTCATCAAGAAGCTTAGAATTGATGATTTCCTTATACTTAGCTTGAATTGGCTCAAGCTCAGCTACAACAGCGTTTGCAACATCCTCTTTAAATGTTGCATAATTAGAGCCTTCATATTTTTTCTCTAAATCCTTAATTGGAGTATTTGTAATACAAGAAAGTATTGTAAGTAGATTTGAAATACCAGGCTTTTTTTCTACATCATATTTAATAGTACCATCAGAATCTGTTACGGCAGATTTTATTTTTTTCTTTGCGACATTTAAGTCATCAAGAAGAAGAATAGAAGCCTTTGGATTAGCATCTGACTTACTCATTTTCTTAGTAGGCTCTTGAAGTGACATAATTTTAGCACCATTATCAGCGATATAAGGCTTTGGTACAACAAATGTTTCACCATGACGTTGATTAAATCTTTCTGCGATATCACGAGTTAATTCTAGATGTTGTTTTTGATCAACTCCAACTGGAACTACATCTGTATCATAAAGAAGAATATCTGCAGCCATCAAAGTAGGATAAGTAAGAAGACCAACAGAAACACCTTGTGTTTGCTTTTCCTTTTTATCCTTAAATTGAGTCATTCTTTCAAGCTCACCGATATATGATGTACATTGTAATACCCAAGCAAGCTCAGCATGCTCCTTAACCTCTGATTGAATAAATATGTGAACCTTTTTAGGATCAAGGCCACATGCTATATATAAAGCAACTAATGACTTAATATTTTTTCTTAATGCTTCCTTATCTTGTGGAA
>JAEEHU010000095.1 GCA_016280975.1 Acholeplasmatales bacterium
ATTATGATATTATAGTTGATGCTATATTTGGAATTGGCTTTAAGGGAGATTTAGATAATTACTATAGTGATATAATTACTAAGGTAAATAATTCTAATGCCTTTAAAATCGCAATTGATATTAATAGTGGACTAGATTCAAATACAGGTCTAACTAAGCTTGCCTTTAAGTCTGATTTAACACTTGCGATAGGTAAATATAAGCTAGGCCATTTCTTAAATATGGCTAAGGATTATATTAAGGATAAAAAGGTATTAGATATTAATATTAATGCTAAGGATACTCCTTATTATTTAATAGAAAAAGAAGATATTAAGAATATACTTAAGGATAGATTAAATTATTCAAATAAGGGTAATTTTGGCTATATTGCACTAATAGGTGGATCTATTAATTATAGTGGTGCAATAAGGCTTGCCAATATGGCATCAGCTGCAATGAAGTCAGGTGCGGGTGTTACTAAATTATGCGTGCCTAAATCATTAGGCAACCTAATAATACCTAATATTTTAGAATCAACATTATATCCACTATCTGATAAAGATGGAAATATTATGTTTAATGAGGATGAAATAAAAGGATTATTATCATCTAAGGTTATAGTATTTGGAATGGGTATAGGAAGTACTAATGAGGTTAAAAAGACATTAGAGTATTTACTTGTTAACTATGATAAGGTATTAGTAATAGATGCCGATGGATTAAATCAATTAGCCTTTATGGAAAGAAGCATTTTAAAAAATACTAAGGCTAAGATTATACTTACACCTCATTTAAAGGAATTCTCAAGACTTACTGGCTTAAGTATTGATGAAATAAATAATGATGCAATAAATTTAGCAATTAAATTTGCTAAGGATAATAATCTTATATTATTATTAAAGGGCACAACAACTATCGTGACAGATGGAGATACTGTATATTTAGTTGATAAGGGCGCACCAGGTATGGCAACAGCTGGATCTGGAGATGTATTATCTGGAATTATAGGTGGAATACTACCATCTAATTTAGATAATTTATTATTAGCTACAGCAGGAGCCTCATATATTAATGGCTATGCAGGTGAGATTGCAGATAGATTAAATGGCTCTATCTCAATGGTTGCCTCTGATACAGTAAACGCAATAAAAGATGCGATATTAGATATTAAAAAATAGAAAGTGGGTGATTTTATGCCTTTTAAAATAAATTCAAAATATAAGCCAACAGGAGATCAGCCTGAGGCAATTGAAAAAATAGTTAATAATTTTAATAATGGCGTTAAAAGACAAACACTTTTAGGTGCGACAGGTACTGGTAAAACATTTACTATGGCAAATGTTATTCAAAGAGTAAATAAGCCTACTCTTGTTTTAGCACATAATAAGACTCTAGCAGGTCAGCTTTATAACGAGCTTAAGGATTTATTCCCTGATAATCATGTTGAGTATTTCATTTCATATTATGATTACTATCAGCCTGAGGCTTATGTTGTATCAAGTGATACATATATTGAAAAGGATGCTCAAATTAATGAGGAAATAGATGAGATGAGACATAGTGCAACAGCTGCCCTAATGGATTATGATGATGTTATTGTAGTCGCATCTGTATCTTGTATATATGGTATTGGTGATCCTAGTGACTATAAGGATTCTATGCTTAATATTAGAGTTGGCGAATCATATAATAGAAAGAAATTATATGGACGCCTAGTTGAAATGCAATTTGAAAGAAATGATTTCGAATTTAAGCGTGGAACATTTAGATTAAGAGGAGATACTCTTGATATTATTCCACCATCAGAGCATGCAAAAGGAATAAAGATTGAATTCTTTGATGATGAGGTTGAAAGAATTAGATCCTTTGATGTTGTTACCGGCGAGATGATTGCAGATTTAGATTTTGCAAACATCTTTGCAGCAACTCACTTCGTTACTAATAAGGAAAAGCTTGAAGAGGCTATAAGAAGAATAAGACTAGAGCTTGCTGATACTATTAAGAAGTTCAATGAAGAAGGAAAGCCTTTAGAGGCTGAAAGAATAGAACAAAGAACAAAATATGATGTTGAGATGCTTGAACAAACTGGCTTCTGTTCTGGAATTGAAAATTATTCACGCCATCTATCTTTAAGAGCTGAGGGTGAAACACCATCAGTATTAATTGATTTCTTCCCTAAGGATTTTTTACTTATAGTAGATGAGTCTCACGTTACTATACCTCAGGTTAGAGGAATGTATAATGGAGATAGAAGTAGAAAATTAAATTTAGTTAATTATGGATTCAGATTACCTAGTGCACTTGATAATAGACCACTTAAGTTTGATGAATTTGATAAAAAGATAAACGACGCACTATTTGTTTCTGCGACTCCTGGTGATTTTGAAATGGCCTACCCAATCACAGAACAAATTATTCGTCCAACAGGACTATTAGATCCTATTATCGAGGTTAGAGAAACTAATGGTCAGGTTGATGATATATATTCTGAGATTGTAGCTCATGCTAAATTAAATGAGCGTGTTTTAGTAACTACTCTAACAATTAAGATGAGTGAGGATTTAACTGATTATTTAAAGAAGCTTGGTGTTAAGGTTGCATACCTTCACTCCGAAATAAAAGCATTAGAGCGTATTGAAATCCTAAGAGATTTAAGATCAGGTAAATATGATGTTCTTGTAGGTATTAACCTTTTAAGAGAAGGTCTAGACTTACCAGAGGTTTCTTTAGTATGTATATTAGATGCAGATAAGCAAGGCTTCTTAAGAAGCGAAAGAAGCTTAATTCAAACAATAGGTAGAGCTGCGAGAAATAAAAATGGTAAGGTTATTTTATACGCGGATACTATTAGTGATGCGATGGATTATGCAATAAAGGAAACTCAAAGAAGAAGAGAAATCCAAGATAACTATAATAAGGAGCATAATATTACTCCAACAACAATTATTAAGGAAATACCAAAGGCTATAACTATGAAGCGTGCCTCTGAAATTTCAGATAGTGAAACTATTTATCATAAGAATATGACTAAGGAAGAAAAGATTCAAACTATTATGGAATTAGAAGAGGAAATGAAGGCATATGCTAAGGATTTAAATTTCGAAATGGCTGCTCAAATAAGAGATGCTATCTTAGAATTAAAGGCATCAAAGTAAGGAGAATATATGAAATTAGATGATTTATATAATGTAACAATTGAATCCTTTGATGTTAATGGCTATGGTGTATGTCACATTGAAAATAAGGTTGTGTTTGTAGAAAATGCATTAGAGAAAGAAGATGTAGAAATAAAGATTACAAATATTCACAAGAAATATGCTTTTTCTATCGCAACTAAAATCCTAAAAAAATCTCCACATAGAATACTATCATTAGAAGAAATAGATAAATTAAGTGGAGAATGTGATTTAGCACATGTTGATTATGAAACTGAATGCTTAATTAAGGAAAATAAGGTTAAAAATACTATTAGATTAGATAATTATAAATTTAATAGCATTATTAAATCAGATAAAATCTATAATTATAGAAATAAGGTAATGGTACCATTTCAAAATATAAATGGTAATGTCGTATCTGGTTTTTATGAGAGAAAATCTCACAATATAATTGATACTGATTTTGATATGATGTCATCAGAAATAGCAAGTAAAATATTATATTTAATTAAAAGATATTTAGTATTATTTAATGTATCTATTTATGATGAGAAGACTCATAGTGGTATTTTTAGAGAGGTAATGATTAGAAATACTATCAATAATGATTATATGGTTGTATTAATAGTAAAGGAAAATCATGACTTTAAAAGACTTGTTGAAATACTTACTAGCGAAGTAAAAGAGATTAAGTCTATTTATGTAAATATAAATGATAAAAAGACTAATGTAATTTTAGCTGATGAATTTAGATTAATATATGGAGATAATAAGATTGTTGAAAATATATTAGGTCTTAATTTTGAGGTATTCCCTAAAACATTCATGCAGGTTAATCATGATCAATGTGAAAAGCTATATAGTGAAGCTATAAGAATGGCTAATCTAAATAAGGGAATGAATGTAATAGATGCGTATTGCGGAATGGGTTCTATTACACTTAATATTGCAAAGCATGTTAATCATGTATATGGAATTGAAATAGTAGAAGATGCGATTATTAACGCAAATAATAATAAGAAATTAAATAATATAGATAACGCAGAATTTATTTGTGGAGCATGTGAGGATGAAATAGTTAAGCTTACTAATAAAGGTAAAATTGATGTTATATTCTTTGACCCACCAAGAAAGGGCTGTGATCCTAAATTCTTAGATGTAGTTATATCTATGAAAATAGAAAAGATTATTTATATTTCTTGTAATATCGCAACTGCAAAAAGAGATATTGATATATTAATTAATAATGGCTATGAATTAAATGAGGCAACACCTGTTGATATGTTCTCAAGAAGTAGTCATGTTGAATCAATAACAACTCTTACTTTAAAGAATTAGAATTAATAAATCATAAATACTTTAAGAGAAATCTTGAAGTATTTTATTTTTAAACGCGAGTTGATTAAAAATCACTTTAATGCTAAAATTAATATGGTGATTATCAATCAACAAATTAGGTAAGTAGAGGTATTATTATGGAAAACAAATATGATGTTGTGAAGTTTGTAGATAATGATTTTGAATTAGAAGTAAGGGCAGATATGGTAAATGATACTATATGGTTGACACAAGAGGAAATTGCAAAACTATTTGGAAAAGCAAGAAGTACCATAACTGAACATATCAATAATATTTTCTCTGATAAAGAATTGAATGAAAATACTTCCGTCGGAATTTCCGACATAAGTGGTAATCATAGACCTGCAAAACTATATAATTTGGATGTAATATTGTCGGTTGGTTATAGAGTCAACTCAAAAAAAGGTATAATGTTTAGACGTTGGGCTAATAAAGTATTAAAGGATTACTTAATAAAAGGTTATTCAATTAATGATAAGAGATTAGAAAAGCTAAACAAAGTAATAGATGTCCAAAATAGAATGCTTGCATCTGCATTAAGTATTGATAATTATGAATTATCTGAGGTAATTAAGACATATACTAATGCTCTTGATTTATTAGATGATTATGATCACCAAAGATTAGAAAAGCCTAAGGGTAATAATACGTTATATAGAATAGAGTACACTGAGGCAAGAAAAATTATTGAATCTATGAAATTTAAAAATGATTCTAATTTATTTGGCGTTGAAAAAGAAAATGGAAAACTAAAAGGTATTTTAGAAGCAGTATATCAAAATGTATTTGGTACTGAATTATATCCCACTATAGAAGATAAAGCTGCACACCTATTATATTTTATAGTAAAAGATCATCCTTTTGCTGATGGATGTAAAAGAATAGCTGCAACATTATTCTTAGAATTTTTAAATAAGAATAAAAGATTAGTTAAAAATGGTAAATTAGTAATATCTAATAATACTTTAGTTGCTATAACATTATTAACTGCTGAATCTAAACCAGAAGAAATGGAGATTATAATAAATGTAATTATGCATTTGTTAAGTGATAACAATGAGTAAAATAGGAGATAAGATTAAAGAAATTAGAATTAAAAATGGCTTAAGTCAAGAACAATTAGCTAAAGAATTAGGGTATACATCAAAATCGACAATTACTAAACTTGAAACAGGTGTTAATAATATAAGTGTTGATAAACTAGAATTATTTGCACAAAAATTTAATGTTGTAATTGATGAATTATTTGATGATTTTGCTAAAAATGAAGGGCTTACTATAATTGATAAATATAAAACTGAAAGAGTAGAACTTACAGTTTTATGTTTGATTGAAAATGGTGATAAATTATTACTTCAAAATAGAGTGAAAAATGATTGGAGAGGATATACTCTTCCTGGTGGGCATGTAGAATTAGGCGAATCTTTTGTAGATGCTTGTATTCGCGAAGTAAAAGAAGAAACTAATCTAGATATTAAAAATCCTAAATTGGTAGGCATTAAACAGTTTCCTGGAGAAGCAGGTAGATATATTGTCTTCTTATTTAAAACAACTGAATTTAGTGGTAATCTTATATCATCAGATGAAGGAAAAATGGAGTGGAAAGAATATAGTGAATTATCAAACTTAAAGACAGTTGATGATTTAGAAGATTTATTAAAAGTGATGAATTCTGATACTTTAAATGAATTTCAATATATTATTAGTGACGATAAATGGAAGGTCGTTATGAAATAAAATGAAAAAGTATTTTGTTGTAAGTGATATTCATATTTTCTATAAACCGTTCATCAATGAATTGACTAGAAAAGGTTTTGATGCTTGTAATAATGAACATGTTTTAATCGTTTGTGGTGATTTATTTGATAGAGGTAGTGAATCATTAAAATTATATGAATTCATAAAATCATTACCAAAAGAAAGAAGAATAATAATACGAGGAGAAATATAAATAATATGGAAGGAAAAAAGCTAAAAAGTGAGAAAGTTATTATAAATAATAATCCTAGATTTATCATAGTTGATTCTGAAACTGGCGAAGTTTTGGATGATGCCCAAGGTTATGGATATAAAACGATTGAAGGTGCTTTTAAAGCTTATAAATTTAAAAGATTAACTAAAGACGAAAGGAAAGAAAGAGAAAATAAAATAGCTTTAGTTAAAAAATGGATGAAACATAATAAAAAAATCATGAATCTTTTAGAGGAAATATGCTTTGAAATATGGAAAGGGTCATGGGGTCCTGATGATCGCTTCGATGAAAAATTAGTAAAAAAAATATTAATTGAAAATGGATATGATATA
>JAEEHU010000096.1 GCA_016280975.1 Acholeplasmatales bacterium
CTATCTACACATAACACTCTATCGCCATCACCATCAAAGGCAAAGCCAATATCAGCCTTATTATTAACAACTGTTCTTTTTAATAATTCTAGATGAGTTGACCCACAGCCATTATTAATATTATAGCCATCTGGATTATTTGCAATAACTGTTAGGTTATCTGTAATTTTATTAAATGCTAAAGGTGCTGTTTTATAGGTTGCACCATTAGCTGTATCTATAACTATTTTCTTATTTGATTTAGTTATAAATTTATCTAAGAATGATAAGTAGATCTCCATTCCATCCTCAACATAGTATTTACCTACCTCTATTGATGGTGTTTCTGGATTATCTATTAGCTCTTCTATTTTAACTTCATCCTCTTCAGATAGCTTAAATCCGTTCTTTAATACCTTAATACCGTTATCAGTATATGGATTATGACTTGCAGTAATCATAACTCCAGTATACTTTTTAACATATGAATAATATATTAATGCAGGAGTTGGTATTACTCCAACGAAATGAACATTTATACCCATTGATAAAGCGCCTGCAGTAATTGCACTCGATAGCATATCCTTTGATAATCTTGTATCAGTTGCGATTACTAAATCTTTATTACCTAGCACCTTAAGTGCCATACCAAGCTTAGTTACTAAATCAACTTTCAATTTTTGATTAGGTACACCTCTTATACCATCTGTACCAAAATACTTCATTATATCAACTACTTTCTAAATAATACGTAATCTATTTTATCACATTTAATTAATAATAATCTTTCCTTTTTGAATCATTATAAATTGATTCATAAATATTTTCCTTAGGATCAATATTTGCAAGCTTACATACCTCATCATGACATCTATATAATAGATCAAGCTTTTGCTCATTTAGGCTTAGCTTTGTATTTCTAAAAATAGGTTCTCCAATTCTTAATGTAAGTCTTGCAGGAAGATGAAACATTTTACCTATTAATCCACATTTTCTATATGAGAAAGCCATTGGAATAATTGGCTTATCACTATTTACTGCGATAGTAAAGGCGCCCATCTTAAATGGTCTTATTGGCATATAATATTCCCACATACTACCTTCTGGGTATATATGTAACCAGCTATCATTTAATATATTCTTTATTGCTTTATTAAATGCCACTTTACCACCAAAGTTTTTATCAGGAATAGGTATACCTCCACATAATCTAACAAGATTACCAGTATTACCTCTAATATTTTCTCCCCATACTAAAGTATATGGCTTAATAGGTCTTAATGCCTTCATTATTGCGATATAGTCCCAGTAATGGATGTGATTACTAACTGATATCACACCATTTTTAATTACACTCTTATACTTCCTTAAATTTTTCTTACCTTCAATTCTTAATCCTATCTTTAATCTAGATAAAGGAAATACAATAAAGGTTAGTAAAAATCTAACCCAGAATCTTTTAAATTTAAAGCCTTTAGAATTATCAATATATGGATAATTTCTATCAAATTCTAAATCATATTTCTTATTAATTTTTATATAATGAGATGATGTATCCATAGGGTATGGATATTTTTTTGTTTTAGGATCAAATGGCATAGCGCACCTCTACACAATACTAATTATTACCTATTTTCTTTTCTAACCAGATAAGGTCATACCATGTATCAAATTTATAGCCTGTCTTTTTAAAATGACCAACTTCCTTATAGCCTAAATGCTTATGGAATTCTAAGCTATTGTTGTTTAGATGTATATCATATTTATCAGTAATTGAAACGGATGCATATAAATTAATAACACCCATAGCTTTTAAGCTTTTTTCAAGCTCAGTATATAATAATTTACCAAATCCATGTTTCTTATAATTATTATCGATATAAATTGTTACCTCATGTGAATATTTAAAAGCTTCTCTTCCATAATACATATGTGAATAAGCATAACCCACTATATTATCATCTAACGTTAAAACAATATATGGATATTTACTTTTAATATCCTCTATTCTTTTTTGAAATTCTTCTAATGTTGGAATAGTTATCTCAAAAGTAATAGCTGTATTTTTAATATAATATTCATAAATTTCAAGTATTCTTTTACTATCTTTTAATTCTACATCTCTTATTTTAATCATAATTAATTCCTTATTTCTTCTAAAGCAAAAGCCGTTTGCATCAACTCTATCGAACTATTTGTAATACTATATTTTCTTGCAATGTTCTTCCAGTTTTCATTAACTATTCTAACAACCTCATTATATGAATTAATTGCTTCTTCTTTAGTTAAATTATAATACATATATGTTCTAAATAAATTATCAACATTAATTATATTATCATCCAAAGTTATATTAAGTGATAATCTATCACCAAAACGATTTGGATTTATATCATATAATGGTGATAATCTTATACCATTTTCATCCATAATAACACTATGATTTCTCAAGTGATCATCTGTGTTAGATATTGCCATATTAAAAACTATTCGTTTCCATAATTCTTTAAGATCTTGATTAGGATTTGAAGAATGAATTTTTAAATATGATGCAATATCAATATAACTATAGTTTCTAGACTCTCCATCTTTTGCACTTAGACAAGTCATAAGAGAAATAAGGTGAATTCTCTTTTTTCCTAACCTATCGAACCTTTTTGTCAAAAAAGTTGATCCATATTTCGAAAACTTCTCAAGTTTATATTCCGAAACTTTTAAACCACACATTTGTGCAAGTTCATAAGAAACCATCTCCCATGCTCCGACATCATATGAATCTTTTTTTGACGGAAATTTAGCAATCCATAAATCACCACTATTAGAATAGACTGAGCATTTTGGACGAGCACCACCAAGTGAAGAACCTGGAATTAAAAGATTTTTTATCCAATTATTATCTATTTTCTCACTATCTTCATATTCAACAGCGCAATTTTCTAAAGTCCTTATATATATCCACGGTGGAACTGCCTCATCTTTATCATTTGATATATATTCGCCATCTTTATCTAGTTTAAATCTTAATGCACCCATCCTTGATTCATCATAAACTGATATTAAATAATCAAACTCCGTAAACTTTCTAGGCTTTCTATTTTCTTTTTTTGCTTTTTCAAGTTCTTTTCTATCAATAAGTGTTCTTCCCCATCTATCAGGACAAGCATCCGACAAGAAACCAAATATCGCTTTATCAGACGACATATACTGTCTTCCACGGTAATTTCCAATTTCAGGATCCATATTATACAGGCTATATTTCGACTTTAAAAAATCATCGCTTAGCTCTATAGAATATACTTCTTTACCCCTATCATTTTGAAAAAAAAGCTTTCCAACATATAAATCTTTATCTAAACATAAATAAATATGAACTACCTTTTCTTCCATCATCTTTCACTCCTTGAGGCTCTTTTTCTAACATCTATCTTTAAATCTTGTAATGTTCTTCCTAACACATCATCAGAAGCTATTTTTAAAAAATCTTTATCCATATTATCTATAGCATGTAAAACAACTGCATATATTCCTATTGCAACACTTGGGTCGCCATTTTCTACTTTCCATAATGTAGCTCTTGATATATATGCTCTTTCACAAGCTAATTTTACTGAAATATCTCTTCTTAATCTAGCGAGTCTAATTTGAGAACCCATCTGTTTAAGTATTTCTTCAGTTTTTGGCATAACAACTGCTTTTCTAATTTTAGGCATTATATCACCTCTTTACGTTTATTATTATAAACAAAAAAGCATATTTTGTCAATTATAGTAAACATTAAGCGCGACACAGAATAAAAAAAAGGCTTCAAAAGCCTTTTATTCTTCATTAATTATAGATACCTTCATTGTTACTTCTTCAAGTACATTTAATAGTACCTTTACTGTATCAAGACATGTGAATACAGCAACATTATTATCAATTGCGGCACGTCTAATTATTTTACCATCATTAGATACAGATCCTGCACCCTCTGATGATGTATTAATAACATAAGTTACGTAACCTGCCTTAATTGACTCAAGTATCTCTTCACTACCCTCTGATAGCTTTTTCTTTATTCTAGTTTTAATACC
>JAEEHU010000097.1 GCA_016280975.1 Acholeplasmatales bacterium
ATAGATTTGATATTACATTTATAAAAGTATGCTTGTGCACCACCAAATATAAAATCAACATCACCTTCAATATCGCAGTTATAGAATACTTGATGTCTTGGTTTGTTATCTAAATAATATTTAGGTAAGAAATTCTTATATCGCTCACATAGGTTATCAGGAAGTGGTCCTGTAAATAGTGTATCCTGCGCACTTATAAGTGATACATTTTTAACTACTACATTATCACCAAGCACTGATAGTGCAACAGCCTGACCATATTTAGAAGAAGGAGTAGAAAGATTCTTAATAGTTAGGTTTTCGAGTGTCGTATTATTTCCACCAATAAGTACTGTATATGTTCTAAATGTATTACATTCATTATAGTCTGGCATAATCTTATGATAGAAATCCTTGTTTTCAATAACAACTCCATCCTTAGATTCACCTATTATATTTATATTATCAACTAATATTTCTAACTTTTCTTCATATACTCCATTTTTAAGAAAAAGAGTATCTCCAAAAGCTAGTTTTTTGATGTCATTTTTGATTGATTTTGGCTCTGCAAAAAATTTCATATTTTATCAACTCCTTCTAAATTATATCATATAAGTAAGCCATTTTTAACAAGAATCTGCTATTGTGCAACTTGCACAAAAAAGTATGAAAACGCTATTGACTAATATTTACAATAATGATAAAATTAGTTGAAATGTGAAAACGCTCTTAAAATGTTTTCTAATTTTGGGAATCGCATCCTATTTATTGATAAATAGGTGCAATTTAAATCATAACTATGGAAGTTATGAGGTGGTAGTATTTACTTCAGATCTTTGAAAACCTATATGGTTTTCGATTTATTTATTCTTACGGCAATAGGTTTTGTACTTGAAATATTCGCGATAAAGTTCAGTGGTGCAGTATTCAAATGTGCTCCATCCGCTGCGATATCGCTTCTTATAGTATTTGTTGCAGTAGTAAGATGGAATTGGTGGGGTTTACTTACTGTTCCGTTCATGGCTTTAGGTGTTTACCTAGGCGGGGTCAACATGGATTATTTCGATTATCTAAGAGCAGTTTATGATTGGAGAATGTACTTATCTTCAGCGGCTGGCTTGTCCATGATTGGCTTGAATTCAATATTTTTCATAAAATTTAAAACCAAAAAAATTATTAACAATATGGGTTTATTATTAATAATGATGGCGGTTGATTATATTTTGGTATGTGGTGTTCAAATGCTCATATATGGTGTATCAACTATAGGAGCAGGCGAGATGGTTTATTATTCTAATCTCGATGAGGAATTCCACGACCTAAGACTCATTGGAGAATTTGGAGTAGCGTACAATACTTTTGGATTAGTTGCTCTGGGAGTCGGTGGTTTTGTTTTAAGATCTCAAGGGGTTCTTTGCAACGCTAAGGCAAGAATTCTTGAAGATAAAAAGAATGCTGAACTTGATAGAGAGTTTAATAAATTCACTATTGAGGAAGGCGATTGCAGTATTAAAGAAGAAAAAGATAATCTGCAAGTAGGAACGGAAGAAGTTGGTGAAGCTTCCGAGCCTAAAACTGATGAAGCTGAATAGCCTCATCAAGAATTTTGATTTAAGGATGGTGTGTATATGCAAAAAATCGTAGAGCCTGATCAAACAGTAGTTGATGAGGTTGAACGTACAAAATGGAAACGTACACTTCAAACACTTGCAAAGGATTGGCGTTTATATGTACTATTAGTTCCTATGCTAGTATTCCTAATTTGCTTTAAGTACATTCCAGTATTTGGAATTGCGCAAGGTTTTAAATGGGGAGACTATCAAACTCAGTATGCTGGACAATGGTGTGGTTTTTACTGGTTAGGGCAAGTTATAGCCGGCGACGAAGCATTCTATTTCTGGAGAGCATTCAGAAATACGTTTGTCAATAGTATGTATGGTTTAGTATTCGGCTTTCCGATTCCTATTCTGCTTGCATTAATGTTTAGTGAAGTTAAAAACAGATTTTATTTAAGCTTCTTACAAGTTGCGTCTTATCTTCCACATTTCATTTCGACAGTTGTTATTACATTGATTATTAGAATTTGGTGTGACTACGCTAATAACTTTGGTGGTATGTTATTCCAATTATTTGATGCTTTGAATTGGAACGTATATGATAATGGTGAGAAGTTTTATCGAACTATCTTAGTTCAACCTAAGTTCTTTAGACCTATATATCAAATATCAGGTGTATGGGAAGGCGCAGGTTATGGATCAATCGTATACTTTGCAGCAATCTTAGCTATTTCACCAACAAGCTATGAGGCCGCAAGAATTGATGGAGCATCTAAATTACAACAAATTAGATATGTAACATTCCCAGGAATGGCTCCAACGTTAACAATTATGTTAATAACTCGTATTGGACACATTTTGAATGTTGGTTATGAAAAGATAATCCTATTATATGGTGAGCATGATACTTCTTATGAAACATCAGAAGTTATATCTACATATGTATATAAGATGACAGGTAGAGGTGCTGCTTTGGGTATTTCAGTTACAAATCCTGTTCCTATGATTGGTATTATTATGGACTTATTTAATTCTATCATTGCGATGGTACTAGTACTTGGTGCTAATGCTATTTCTAGACGTGTATCTAATACGTCATTGTTCTAGGAGGTATATGTCTTATGATGAAAAGATTAGATAGAACAGAAATAATATTCAAATTAGTTTCTTATGGATTATTAACAGTATTCGCTTTAGCTTGTTTATATCCTTTGATTTATGTTCTTTCTGGCTCATTCTCTTCAACTACTCCTGTTGATCAAGGTAGAGTTGTATTATGGCCAGTATGGGGAGATAATGAAAATGGATTTAAAGCGTATGAATTCGTATTTACATCTGCTTATTCAAAGCTATTCTGGTTATCGTATTGTAATGCATTCTTTGTTACAATGTATGGTACATTAGTTTCAATGATTGTTGGTATCTGTGGTGCTTATGCACTTTCTAAGCCAAGATTAATGTTTGGTAGAGGATTCAACTTCATGCTTGTGTTCACTATGTGGTTCAATGCAGGTATGATTCCGACATACAACAATTTCAAAGCTTTCGGTGTAAATAATATTTATATGTTCATTATAGCCTTAGGCTTTAATGCATTTAATATTATCCTTTTAAGAAATTATTTCAGTGGTATCCCAACTGAAATAGAAGAAGCAGCAACTATAGATGGTGCAACAGAGTTCCAGATTTTGATGAGGGTTTATATTCCAATGTCAAAATCATCAATTATTACAGTTGCGATGTTCTATGCAGTTGCTAGATGGAATGGTTATTTATGGGCTCAAATGTTACTAGAAGATAAGTATCAATGGCCGTTAACATTATTCATTCGTCAGCAAGTTGATACAATTGCTGCAGATATAAGCGAAAACCCTAATGCTTATGAATTTTCTGCTTTAGGATTAAGATATGCTTATATTGTATTGTCTATTATCCCTATCATCATTGTTTACCCATTGCTACAAAAATATTTTGCAGCTGGTGTCAATGTTGGTGGAGTAAAAGAATAAAAAAGCAATAAAAGAAAAGGAGAAAAAAGGAAGAAATGAAAAAAAGAAAAA
Source organism: Acholeplasmatales bacterium (assembly GCA_016280975.1). Lineage (GTDB taxonomy): Bacteria > Bacillota_I > Bacilli_A > Acholeplasmatales > Anaeroplasmataceae > Anaeroplasma. The sequence continues at coordinate 3,596 of JAEEHU010000097.1, forward strand.
TTGCTTTAGTAGCAGCATTCGCTGCAGTTTCAGCTTTAGCATTAGCAAGCTGTAACAACACAAGTGGTTCCGGTACAGGAACAGGTTCAACACCTGCTTCTACTGGATCACAAAGTACAGGTACTGGTTCACAATCAAGTTCAGCACAAGGACCAGCAACTCGATTAGATGTATGCTATACTTATGATGGATATGCATATGTTGATTCTGCTGATCAATTTACAAACCCTATTACTAACACACAGTACACAGATGGAAATATCCTACCAGTTTGGAAGTTATATGGTGAAAATTTAAACTTAGATATTAGAAACGCATGTAAGCATGAGGAATCTAAGGTTTCTGCTAAGCACGCTACAATTTCTGGCAATCAATTTGCTAGTGAAATTGATACAACTCAAAAGATTGATTTATATGGTACAACTGTAACACTAATCAATGAAATGGGTGGTGCTGGTGACGCGGTTGACTTAATGCCTTACGTTAACTCTAATAAGATGCCTAATTTAAAAGCATTTTTAGAAGCTAACCCTTCAGTTGCTGAAGCTATGAAGCTTGATGGTGCATTATATTATACTCCATATTTCGATGGTCATAACAAGACTGAAAGAATGTTATTAATGGATACAAAGGTTGTTTCTAAGCTATTAAATCCATCTGCAACAGGTTTAGATACAACTGCAAGTGGTACTGCAGCTTCTACTAAGACTGTAGGAGTAGCAAAGGTATCTCCATTTATTGATGCTGATTTTAACTTACCTAAGACTGGTACTGAAACAACTAAGTCAGTTGAGGTTTCAAAGAATGGCGCAAAAGCAAATATTACTGTTAATCTTGTTGAAAACATTATCAAACAACAAAATACATTATTAAATAGTGGTAATGCAACTGGTGCTTCATTACATCAACAATTTATGACATATTTACAAAATGTTTATGGTAATAATGTAGGTGCTGACAAGACTTACGCTACATATGCTGATATCTTCACAAGTGAATCTGCAGCATATACAGCTGATGAATTAATTGCTTTATTCCGTGTATTTAGAGCAAACCCTGCATTTATTTCAAATAATAAAAATGACGAAGTAGTTCCTCTAATTCCACGTGAAAACAATAAATCACGTATCGATAACATTTTACAATTTTTAGGTTCTGTATTTGGTATCCAAGGATTGGGCTCTGAAGCTGAAAGATTATTCTATACTGCCGATGGAAAGCTTGCTGATGCTGCAACTGAACGTGCTACATACGAAGGACTTGAAATTTTGGCTGATCTATATAGTGAAGGTTTATTAATGGATCATTTCTATGACAATCCATCTACTGGCTTAAAAAAATATGCACAACATTATTTTGCTAAGTCTACTTCAAAGACTGAAACAATTAAGGGTGGATATGCATTAATGGAATATGATTATGTTGCAACTCAATCTGCATTCAACTTATTAGATGATAACGGAATCGGTACTGCAGGAAATAAGGTAGCAGAAGGTTACGACATTGCTGAATTAAAACCAATTGTTGCTCCTATCACTTGGTGGGCAACTGAGTCATTCACTCATAATCAATTATTAGCTAATCATACTGGAAAGACTTTAACTCGTTACTATGAGGAAAATAGAGCTCTTAAGTCTGATTCTTGGTGTATTCCAACAACTTCAGATAACAAAGATGGCGCTATTGCATTAATGGATTACTTATTAAGTGCTGAAGGTCAAATTTATAATGACTTTGGTCCTGAGGCATATCATACTTCTACTAATACATTAACATATGGTGATCAATCTACACCAGCATTAACTCGAGAAGTTATTACTTGGTGGAATGGTTCTGGTATTACAGACTTCTGGAAGTTCAACCGTAGATATATTGGTACTACAGATGCAGTAGGTTATATTCGTACTTCAACAATCGACTTCCAAGCAACTAACGTTGTTGCACGTGATGGTGTAACTAAGGTTAATGCTGCTGTTAGTTCAGGAGTATTAAAGACTGCTATTGATAAGGATTCTATCGGATTTGGAACTTCAGTTCCTGCTGCTGGTTGGCCATCTATTACAGGAAGCACTATAAACGGTTATGATTCAATTACTACATTCTGGTATATTGATGATAAGTTAAATGCAACTCCTCGTGGTTGGGTTGCCGTAGTTGTTAATGACTTAGCTTATGGTGATGCGTCAGCTTCATTAGGTACTACAAAGAATACAAAAGTAACATATAAGTATAGTGACATTGTTTCAGAATTATCTGCAAGAAATGTTGATTACTTAGGAGCATATGCTCAATCATTAGTTATGAAGGGCCATGCTAATGTAAGAGCAGATTATACTAGAGCAACTGCTTAATTAGAAATTAGTTTATTTAGTTATCGCGGTGTAGAAATACGCCGCGATACAATAAACTAAAAAGGAGGTTTTTATATGGCTAATTTTTTCAAAAACAAAGCCAAAATTATCTTAATTGTCTACTTGATATTAATCGCGGCATTTATGATTTATGCTTTATCTTTTATGTCAATGTATTGCAATATTCATGTTGCATATAGAGTTACTGATGGGGATATTTCGTTTCCATATATTATGAACGTTCAGTTTAGTTCAACAAAAGTTTCTAATTATTATGCTCAAGTATATTTCTTGAGTGCTGCTTCATTACCAACAGGACTAGAGTCTGGTTCATTTGTTCAAAAGTATGCTCAAACTGTATATGATTATAACCTAACATTAAATGCATTTAATGATTTATTAATTGCTGTTGGTATCGTATCATTTGCAGCAGTAGCATTCTTATTTATTTTCTCAAATAATTCAAGAAGAATTTACTATAAGAGTAATGTAGTTATAGGTGTTATTGCTCCACTTGTAATCATAGTTATGTCATTAATTGCTATGATTCAATCATTTGGTGTAATGTCAACATTTACTCAAAATGAAGCTTTGTTTAAGACAGTATCTGTTGTAATGGATCCTGCTAAGCAAGGTGAAACTGCATCAAGTCTATTATTAACCAAGAGTGGAGACGAAATTTTAGAGATGGCATCAAGCGTTAATGTTTCAGGAATGCTTGTTGCAATGTTATTATCTATTATACTTATTGGATATTCTGTATTTGTTACAATCTTTACATTCGCTAAGTATAAGAAAACTGAAAAGGAAAGAAAAGAAATCATAGAAAGGGCGGTGGCTGCTAATGATTAATGAGCAAAAGGAAAGAAACACCCTAACTAAGATGTCAGATTTGGAATATTCAAAAAATGATGTTGAAATGATGCGCTACCGAAATAACAAGCTTGCTTATTTGCTTGGTTTAGGTGGAATGGTATTTAGTTTACTTGCTTGTTTTATGGGACTAAATACACTGACTGCAACAACTGCTAATACTATGGTTGCTATAATGATAAATATTGTTGTGCTACTTGGCGGCTTCCTTGCGATTGAAAGAACTAAGAATTACAACACTAATGGATGTATTGCTACAATTGTATTTGGCGGAGTTAGCTTTGCTAGAATATTTTACTATCCACTTTTAATAATTGCTAATTTTAATACATTTAGAAGTTTAGTCGATGGTAGCTTATCTGGCACTTTAACAGAAGAAGAGGCAAAAACATTTGCTGATGCTTACAAAATGTTAGGACCATCTGTTACAAGTTATTATCTTAACGAAGATGTTGCTAATGCGTTCTTTTTCCCTAATGGAATTGCTAGAGCTACTACAATGATTGTTATGCTATCTATATCTGCCGGAATGTTTATCGCTGGTGGAGTTATTGGATTTTTAAGAGCAAGAAAGCTAAATGCTTATCTTGAAAGTATTAATCAAAAGAAGTAAGGAGGATAAAGTATGTCTGCTGATGTTATTTTAAAGGATATTAATAAAGTTTATCCAAATGGCTTCCATGCTGTATATGATTTTAATATTGAAATTCAAAAAGGTGAATTTATAGTACTTGCTGGTCCATCTGGATGTGGTAAATCAACTACATTAAGAATGGTTGCTGGTCTTGAGGAAATTTCTTCAGGTGACTTAATTATTAATGGTAAAAAGGTTAATAACGTTGCACCTAAGGATAGAGATATCGCAATGGTATTCCAAAACTATGCGTTATATGCTCATATGACTGTGTACCATAACATGGCATTTTCTTTAACAATTCGTAAAGTTGATCCAGTTGAAATCCATGCAAGAGTTATGAAGGCTGCAGAAGTATTAGGTCTTGTTCCTTACTTAAATAGAAAGCCTAAGCAATTATCTGGTGGTCAAAGACAAAGAGTTGCTGTTGGTCGTGCTATCGTTCGTGACCCAGTAGTATTCTTACTAGACGAACCACTTTCTAACCTAGATGCTAAATTACGTGGTACAATGCGTAAGGAATTAATGCAATTACATGAAAGA
>JAEEHU010000098.1 GCA_016280975.1 Acholeplasmatales bacterium
ATAATGGAGTATCGAATTGTAATTCGTTTGCATCTACTCCTAATTCAGAAGTAATGAAATCCTTTAATTGTTGCTTAACAGTGTTTAAATCAGCCATTTTTATAATCTCCTCAAATTATATTGTTAAAAAATGAAAATTTCCTAACTCCTATCATATTTTATCATTAAAAATCAAAATGTCAATCTAACTTTACAAATTAGGTCAATTTTGTACCACTTGTTACATAGTAACAAAGGGTTATGATTCATCAAAATATTCCTTTAGGAATTCTATAGCATCAGGATTACCCATTTCCTTAGCCTTTTTACCAAGGTCATAAGCATAGTCCTTATCTACCTCTATACCCTCACCATTATAGTAGCACATAGCAAGTCTAATAATAGCTGGAGTATAATTCATTCTTGCTGCATCCTCAAAATATTCAAATGCAGTTTCAAGGTTATATTCCTTATTTTGAACATTAGCATAATAATCACCAAGTGAATATAATGCATCGACATCCTTCTTCTTTGCTGCTTCCTTATAGCACTTAATACTTTCCTTAGGATTCTTTGCAGTTCCAAGTCCCATTTCATACATTCTACCTAGCATATAGTATGCATGTGAGTCATTATCTCTTGAAGCCTTCTTATATAAAGACAATGCTTCCTTATAATCCTGTTGAACCTCATAGCCATTAAAATAGCAATCTCCTAATCTAGATATTGCAAGTGGGAAGTTTTCATCTGCGCCCATTTTATAATAGTTATAGGCAACACTATAATTTCTACCTACACCTGTACCATAAAGGTAAGCATCACCAAGTGTGATATAGCCATAATGGTTTCCTAAATCAGCACTCTTCTTATAACATTTAAATGCTTCCTTTATATCAGCATCGCATCCAATACCATCACGATACATATTACCTAAAGATATTAATGCCTTTAAATGGTTTTCCATTGCAGCATATTTAAACCATTTAAATGCCTCATTACTATCCATTTGGATACCAACGCCATTCTTATAGGCTTCTGCAACCTCATACATCGCAACACTAGAGCCTAAGTTAGCAGCTCTTTTGTACCACTTTAAGGCTTCGGTTGAATTCTTTTCTACACCATATCCAAAATAGTAATGTCTTGCAAGCTCTAATGCTCCTAAATCACATTCAAGCTTTGCAGATGCATGATACCACTTTAAGGATAAATCCTGATTAATATCAATACCATTTCCTTCTTCATACATCTTACCTATTTGATATGCGGCATCACCACATCCCATATTTACAGCCTTCTTATAATATTTTAAGGCCTTATCCTTATCAGTCTTTTGGTAGATTCCATCTAAGAAGCAATCTCCAATATTCTTATAAGCCTCAGCTAAACCTAGGCTTGCTGCTTCCTCATAGTATTTATAAGCCTCTGGTGCGTTCTTATCTACACCATAGCCTTCTCTATATAAATTACCTAATTCATTAATAGCCTTAGGATCTTTTTTACTTGCGCATTCCTTTAATAATTTAATACCTTCTTCTTTATTAACCTTACAGCCTAAGCCATAAAGATTCATAATTGCAAGGTTATATGGAATATATTCAATCTTATTTGAAAGTGCAGAATACATCTTAAATGCATTAGAATAATTTCTTACGCTTAATTGTCCATAATAATATAGATTTGCTAAATGTAATCTTAAATTTACATTAAGTGGATCACTCTTATATGTAATTAAATAATATTTAAGTGCAAGTCTATCATTTTTAGCAACACCAAGTGCGTAATAATAGCAATCAGCTAAATTAACTGCTACATTATCATTTCCTGCCTTAAATGCCTTTAGGTATAGGTTATATGATTTCTCTAAATTCTTTTCTGTACCTAAGCCATTTAAATACATATAGGCAACATACTCCATCGCAAGGCTATGACCTAATGTCTCATTAAATAATTTAAATGCCTCAGTATAGTTTTCGCTTTCATATTTAGCTATCGCATCATTTAGCTTAGCCTCATCAATATCCTCATTAAATTTTTCTTCAACTACTGCGGTATCCTCTATAGTCTCAATATTTGTATCTTCTTTTTTTACTTCCTTTTTTTCTTCCTTATAAATTAAATCAGGATCAGGATTAATATTATTATCCTTTAATGTATCAACAATTGTTTTTACATTAGTTGACATTTGAGTAATATAAAAGCCTGATTTAATTGATGTAAGATAATTAAGTGCGATATTTTTATAATCACTATCTATATCATCATTATCATTAATTACTTCCTTTATATCATCAACACTGCCATTAAGAATTACTCTTAATACCTTCTTTTCACCTACAAGATCATTTAAGCTTGATGCTCCATAATAAAAGCCATCCTTTACTAATGAATCTGATGAGATGAAAAGTAGGATAATATCATTTCTTAATATTGAAACCTTTAATTTATCATCTATTTCTTCTTTATCGTCAAAATAAATAATTGTTGTAAGATAACCTTCTTTAATTAGCTTATCTGAAATAAGCTTTATATCAGTAGAATCTATCTTATTACAAATTAACAATAACTTATTTTCCATTTTTAATAATCTCCCTTACTTATTAAATCTGAAAAACACCTTAAATATTTTTCTTTTATGCCCTTCATTAAGTTTTCTTTCAATTTCTTCTTTTAAGACATCAGTAAATACCTTTTTAATTTTCTTTTTCATCATAGAATAATGCTTAGCCTGTTCTAATGTTAATAGCTTTCTTCTTTGATGAACATTTCTTATAAATCTAAACGGATGAGCTTTAATATCAAGTAGACTTGATTTAGGATCATTCATCGCAATAAAGTATAAAGTCTTAAAGAACTTTTTAATATCCTGTGGATCAAGCTCAGTAAAGAATCTATCTACACCCTTAGTGAAATATCTTGATGTAATAGAATTTCTATTAATTCTTTTTAATCTTCTTTTTGACTGAATATGCCAATTATATGGATTATGCTGTAAAACAGTAAATCCTGATGTTTTTAAGAATATTATGTTATCAACATTATACATAAGCATCGCAACAACACTCATTGTTGATGACATAGCTTTAATTTTATCCTTACCCTTAAGATAGTTTTCTGATTCTAAAAGTGATTTATCAATAAAGCCAGGTCCATCAAAATCATAGCAGCATGAAACATGGTTTCTAATATCATCTGAGGTATTTAAATAGGCATATAGTGCTAAATTACCACCCTTAGAATGTCCTCCAATTAAAACATCTCTATGGTATAAATCATAAATTTTATTTAAATAGATAACTGAATCTGTTTGAGCTGGTACTGTTTCACTAAATGCCATATTAAAATCTTCTTGCCATCCAGCAATAGTTAAATCAGTTCCACGATATGCTATAAATATTAGTTTTTCAACAAAGAATGTCATCGCAAAGAATTGCTCAACATTTTCATAATTTATCTTATTTTCAACATGCTTAAAATATACCTTATCATATCTTGTTGTCTTAGGAAAAATCTTAGCAAGCTTTTCATTACCCGCTCTTGTCATAGATGCAAAGGCAAGCTTTTTAGCATTTTCAGGTGTTAATATATCCTTAACAAATACTTCCTCGTTATAATCATGAGTAAATAAATCCACATTAAGATATGATATTTGTGATAATATTAATGCATCAATCTCATTGAATGGATGAGCTTGAAAGCTTAAATTACCATATTTTTTTAAATAATATAACATATTTTTCATGCTCATCACCTCCAAAAGGGCATTATTAATAATTATAACATAATATTAATAAAAAATGAAAAATAAATTTAAAACAGGCATAAAAAAAACCTCAAGCAATTGCTTAAGGCATTTTAGATTAATTATTTTCTGCTTACTGAAATTCCACCATAAACATAGAATAGGATACCAAGTGATCTTGCAATCATTAAACCAAATCCCATCCAGTCGCCATAGGCATTAGGGAATCCTACATTTTGGATTTCCATTGTTGAGAAAGTCCATTCAATAACTTGTAGAGCAAATAAGGCAAGGCCAAGGATTACAACTAAGAATTTCATACGGCCTGATAATGCTTCTATTAAACCTAATAGACCACCTATAATTTCTCCTCCAATTACACCAACTTGAACCCAATATCCTTGAGTATTAGTGAAATTCATTAAGAAATTAATGTTAACGATTAAGCTCCATACACCAAAACCTAATAAAATTAATGAACCAATTACTAAAGTAAATCTTCCACGTGAATTCATTTTTTTAATCTCCTTTTTTAATAAATTATCATCATTACACCTGATGCTACAAAAGGTGCTATTAATTCTGATATTTTAACTATTAAAGCTACTTCTTTATATGGGGACGCTTCAGGATTTACTATAAATAGTAATACTATCGCAAGTAAAAGTGAAGGTATAAAAAATAAAGAATATAGTAGTCTTTTAGTACCTTTTAAATACCAGCCTTTTTTGTGAACATATAAGTTCAGTGCAATAACACCAATTATTATAAACCAAATTGGTAAAAGTATAAATATATATTGATATATTTCCATAAAAAATCACTCTTTCTTACCCTTTAAGTATTTTGAAATAGAGGTTGCTGCTATTGCACCATCTGATATAGCCTTTGATACCTGAAGTAAACCTCCTATCACATCACCAGATGCAAATATACCATCTATATTTGTCATAAAGTTTTCATCAACTACTATATCTGTATTTTTAAGCTCTATACCTAGGTGTGATGCAAGTGAAAATCCAGATTGACTTCCTAGTGCTATAAAGCATCCATCAAGCTTTGTATCAATTGTTTTAGTTTTAATTCCTTCAAGATGGCCATCACCATAGAATTCAACTATTTTTTCTTCATTTAATTTAATTCCATCAGGTAATTCTACTTCTAGCTTTTCACCATTTGTAAATACTGTAATATCACTTGAAATTTTAGATAAAACATCAAGCTCATGAGCCATAAAAACACCATTTCCAATTAGACCGATTCTCTTTTTTCTATAAAAGAATCCATCACATGTTGCACAATATGATACACCAATGCCCTCATATTTTGATGCTAAATGAAATTTATTTCTACTTTTACCTAAGGCAAGTAAAATAGCTTTAGCCTCAAGCACATGATTCTTACACTCAATCTTAAAATATTCATACATATTTTCAATATTAATTACCTCGTCAGTAATTAATTCTATACCAAATTTCTTAGCTTGATTTTGACCATATACTGCAAGATCATGGCCACTCATATTCTCACTACCATATAGATTTTCAATCATATGAGCATCCTCTAGTGCACCATTATCCTTACCAATTATAATTGGATCAAATCCGTATCTTTTTAAATAAATACCTGCAGATATTCCGCTTGGTCCATAACCTATAATTACAATATCTTTCATTATTTCATCTCCTTATGCTTTCTATCAAGAGTTGATATATCAATATTATCAATGAAGTTTTCACCCTTCATAGAGTCAGGCTCATGATAACATACTACACTTTCATCATTTATAGCCTCTGATGCTAAAAATAGCATTATCGCTGCGCAATTAGATAAATTAAGACTTCTAACTTTATCAGTTGTAGGTATTCTATAACAATCAGATAAATTCTCTTTTAGTATATCATATGCTATACCTGTTGATTCAGCTCCGAATACTAAATAAATATCTTCATCTATCTTATCAAATTCTATCGTGCTTGGACTTTTATGTCCATATCGTGTTAAGAAAATATATTTTCCTTTATTCTTATTTTTAAAATCATTCCAATCCTCATAAACATCATATTTTAGATACTCAAAATAATCAAGTGATGATCTTTTTAAATATTTTTCATCAAGCTTAAAGCCTAAAGGCTTTATTAAGTGAAGCTTTGCGTTAAATCCAACACAGCTTCTCATAATATTTCCTGTATTCTGAGGAATCTCAGGATGATATAATACTACATTTAATTTCATTTTTAATTAACTCCCGTATATTGCTTTTGTAGTTGATAACTGAATATTATTCAAAACTAAAATTGCACTTCTTCCATATTCATTATATAAATGTATTGTAATGCTTATAACGTCATTTTCAACTAATGATTTAGATAACTGTATACCAGAAGATGAAATAGAAATTGAATTTCCTAATTCTGTTGATAATGAATTTAAAGCATATGTATTACTAAAACTACTAATACTACTTCCTGTTATAGAAACGCTAGCATATGATTTTAGATTAGATACACTTGGATATGGACCACGATATGTTATCTTGAAGTATAATAATCCATTTTTAAAACTTCCATCTTTAATCTGAATTTCAGCCTTATTAATAGGGGCTAAAATTGTGTAATCATCAGTCGATGAAAAATCACTATCTAAGTAATATACACCAGTTGATGAAAAATCTCCACCAATGATTTTACATAACACTTTATAACAGCCTACTTTCGCATCAAATGTATATACAGAATTTGTTCCTGTATAAGTATCTTCTAAAGTAGGAAGCTTACTTGAAGTATATGATTCACCATTATCTTTTTTTGCCTGTTCAATAATACAATCTGTGTATCTATAATATGTGTTATAATATCTTTCAAAATAGAAAGTATTAAATCTTCCCTGCTCTTTCGTTGCTGTAACCGTTGACGAATAAGACAAATTATTGCTGAATGCTGTATTTTTGTCTAATGTATAATTATCACCATATGTTACTGTTTTTGAAAGTGAAGGTGCAGCTACCTTGGTTATAAGCTGGCTAAAATTATAATTGTTACATTTAAGTCTATTAATCGAATTCGAAGATGAATTTGAACTAATATCCTTAATAGTAAATGTATACGTTCCTGGATTATCCTTATATTTAGTACTAAGTTCAGGTACTATTTCGCATAAAGCTGATTCTATTTTAGTATTGTCATCATAATAAAACTCAAATGCAGTATCATTTTTGAATCTTTGATCAAATGTAGTACATATTATTTTGCCATTTGCCCTACTAATTGATATAATTCCATCTTTAATAAAATCATACTTTAAATAATTTGTATCTACCATAGAAATAACATTAGTTGTGTTATTTATCTTTGAGCCAACAGATACTTCAAAGCGATATTCATCAAAATCATGTTCAAATAATACACTTTTATCAGTGATTGTATTTTGTTCAACTAAATCATCGTGTGAATTATATATCATATAATCATATGTTTCATTTAATGAGTTAGAGTCAAAAACAATTGATTGCGTGCTATTGTTAACTCTTATATTGCTAATAATACCTGTAGCCGTTCTTTTATTTATTTGATAGCTAATAACTTCAGACGGCAAAATATATTTACTTTGTGAAATAGCTTTTATGCTAAAAGATATTTCATCTTTTTCATTAATTAAGCTTGTAAAATCATAATATGTTGCAGAAACTTGAAATTCAACATTATCTATTGTTAATAAAAATGAATAATTACTATCAGCTAAATTATACCAAGATAATGTCTGTTTAGAAACTTCTATAACAGGATTTTCTATAAATGAAATAGCTAAACTTGTAGAATAATCAGAATCAAGCTCAAAATTTGATTTATTACCAAGTGATCTAATCTTAAAATTATGAGATATATTATCATAATTTAATTGATATTCACTAACATTTTGATTAGTAAATACAGCTTCATCATTATCTAATAAATCATAATTCTCTCCACCACTAAATTGTAATTTATCGTCTAATATATCAATTTCAGGTGCTGGAAGTCGTGTTATATTAAATTTCTCTGAATAAGTATATCTAAATCTATACACTAGTTTTAAGTCAGTTGTAGATGTTTTTTCTGATAATCTAAAATTCCAAGGACTATCATCTGAATACAAATTTGTTTTAAGCAATTTATTATTCCTATATAAAGATACAGAATAATAACTTGTAGGAAAAGAATTATTTACTCTAACATAATTAGTATAAGAGCCTGATAATGAATCAACAACAGCATCAACAGCATCACTTTCAACATATTTTTTTGATACTAAATATAAATTATATGTATCAGGATTTATAAATTTTGATTCTTGAACTAAATAGTAGTTATCATAAATATATGTATCATTTAAAACCTGGTCATCTAAAAATAGCGAACAATCATCAATTCCATCTTTTAAATTCTCGCTTCCTATTTTAATTTGATTAGATGTAACATTTTCAATAGACGTTGGACTGATGCTATTAGGTATATCATAATCAAGCTCATATTTATTATGAACTATATCTGAATTGATAATATATCTATCATCTAAAAATTTTCTTTCAAATATAACCTTATATCTGCTATCCTTATCATAATCAAAAACATATTTGGCAGATTTAGTATATGTGCTAAATTCATAGGTTTTATTATCGACTAGTTCGTCATCCTTATAAACACTAACTTCTACACTACTTCCATTTAATGTATTAGATATATTAAAAGTTTTTTTGTTATCAATCATATCTGAATTAGTTTTAGGGTCTGACACATAATAATCATCAATACATAAAAGATTAAACTCTGTATCTCCAACTAAATATTCAGTTTTAGTATTTATATTTTTAGTTAAAACTAATCTCAATGGAATATTTTTGATATCAGAGTAATAACTCGAAAAATAAATACTTCTATCAACTTTATCTCCTGATTTATATATGTAATCATTCTTATAAAGCTTATATGTGTATGTATATGAACTATCATCATCTATAAGTATCGTTTTATCTTTAAAGGATAGTCCATTTAGATTATTAACTGCCTTTATATTAAGATTTACGCTTTTTAATTCCTTATCTCTTTCAAATGATGAGACAGATATACTAAAATCATGGCCTTGTGGTGTGTAATCATAATAATCCTTATCTATAATCTCATCTATTTTATTACCATCTTCTTCAATAACTATATGATGAGATTCATAACCACTTGAAAAAGTAATTTTATTATTACTATAGCTTAAATTAGTTACACCTACAGTTCTTTTATAACTAAAGGATATAGAATAGCTAATGTAATCTACTGCGTATGGTTTAATAGTAATATATAAATTATTATCACGATCAAATTTATTATTTATGCTTTCCTCAAATTCAATAAAATTCGAATCTGATTCCATATTACTAGTTTTAACTAGTCTATTTAAGGTATCTCTTTCTTCAAATTCAATTAAATATTTTTGGGCATTTTCTACCTCATCAAAAGTTAAATAATACTGCCCATATTTGACTGATTCGCTATTTAAACTATCTAAATAATTAATACGCTTTGATATTTCTCCAGTCTTATTATTACCATAAGCTATAGCCTTTATCAAAACCCCAGTTTCTTTATATTCACTTCCGATTGTATAGCTATATTCTAATACTCCATCAGAAACACAAGACTTACCGCATGTAACAATTAATCTATCACCTACATAAATCTCAATAGTATCTACATTATTATTTATACCTGATACGACTATATTTTCATTTTCATATGTAATACTATCAGGTCTAATATCGCTACTTTCTTTATGATTAGTTTTAGTCTCATCGTTATTATTACTTTTTACGCATGAAAAAAGACAAAGTGATGATACTAACATAAAAAGTACAAATATTACTTTTTTCATTAACACCACCACCTTTTTTATTCTACTATTTCTCCTGTTAGTGAATATGAATCACAATCCACAATTTTAACTTTTACTCTTTCCCCTAAATTCAACTCCCTAGTTGATGCCACAAAAATAGCTCCATCGATATCATCTGGTGCATACATATAATTTCTTGCAATATATAAATATGATTCAGGATCATATCCTGTTATAAAGCAATCATCAAGTACTCTGTTTAGATATCTTTTATTTAACTCATATGCTATCTTTGATTGTGATTCCATAACCATTTCATATCTTTTATTCTTTTCATCTTCAGAGATAATATTTGGATATTCACAAGCCTTAGTGCCTTCTTCAAGTGAGAATGTGAATGCACCAAGTCTATCAATTTTCATTTCATTAATAAAATCAACTAAATTAGTAACATCAGATTCCTCCTCATATGGGAATCCTACAATTAAAGTTGTTCTAATAATGCTATCAGGAATTTCTGATTTTATTTTTTTGAATAGATTAGTAATTAATTCCTTATTACTTCTTCTAAACATATATTTTAATATCTTATCCTCAGAATGCTGGATAGGTATATCAAAATAATGCATCATCTTATCATTATTCTTGATAAAATCAATTAATTCATCAGTTACAACCTCTGGATATAGATATAATAATCTAATCTTAAAGTCGCCTTCAATTTTGACAAGCTCTTTAAGTAAATCTACAAGCATTAATCTTTTTTCTAAATCATATCCATACTTAGTTGTATCTTGTGATATTAAATTAATTTCATATGTGCCATCAGAAATAACCTTTTTAACCTCAGCTACTATATCATCTATAGTTCTTGATTTTAGCTTTCCTCTTATTAAAGGTATTGCACAGAATGCACATCTATTTAAGCAACCCTCTGATATCTTAATATAGCGATAATAATCAGGTGTTGTATAAATCTTATTAAGAGGTGAAAATTCACTATAATGATTAATATCTGATTTAAACATTGATGAAATAATCTTACCAATATTTCCATATTCATCAATAGTTATAAATCTATCAACCTCAGGAAGTAATTTAACTAAATCATCCTTATATCTTTGAGATAGACAGCCACAAACTACTAGCTTAGTATCCTTATTTTTCTCTTCTGAGATATCTAAAATAGTATCAATGGCTTCTTTTTTTGCGCTTTCGATAAATGCACATGTATTAACAATTATTAGGTCTGATGCTTTAATATCGTCAACTAGCTCGAAATCATTTTTAAGAACACCCAAAATCATTTCACTATCGACTCTATTTTTACTACAACCTAATGAAACCATATATAAATTCATAATTTTAATTCCTTAATTAAAGTACAATTGGTAAAGCAGCTCCTACTGCAATTGAAATAATGAATACTAAGAATATAATCCAGAATCCTTTCTTTCTTATTAAACCAAATAATAATGCAAGTAGTGCAGGTGCGCCAATTGATAATAATAAGTAAATTGGATTTGCAAGTAATAAGCTGAAATTCTTACCAAATAGGCTTGAAACAAGCGCACCAAAGATTACACTTAATGAAGATGCAATCTCAGAGAATGCAACTAAAGTAACGATAGATACAATTAATCTATCCTTAGTAGCCTTTCTTCTTAATTCAGGCATATTCTTTTCTAGATTATAAAGCTTTTCTTCTTGCTCTAAAGTTAATTCATCATATTTAGATGCCTTATTAACATAATTAATATCATTTAAGGCATTCTCTCTAATGTTTTGAACAATTAAATACCATACAGCAAAGCTTACTGCAAGTATAACTGCACCAAGACCAATAAATGTAAATGGATTACTTGCCTCAGCAAGTCTAACAATTATTTCAATACCATCAAATGAATGAGCGAATAATGTGAATATTAGCATACCTGCTAAAATTAGTGAGAAGATAATAATTACAGTTGAGAATCTAACACTAATCTTAATTCTACGCTTAGATTCTACTATAACCTTATCATCTGTTAAATCTATTCTATCAACAATTGGCTCATCACCTGAAATATCATCCATATCAAATGTTTGAGACTTCTCTTCCTCAACAGGAATTTCTTCTCCTGTTAATGGATTATATTTAGTCTTTTGCTCTTGATTTGGTGTATAAAGCTTGATTACCTTACCATGCATATAATCAGCTGTGATATATGTTTTACAATAAGGCTTATCTAAATCATACTTAGCTTGATCTAGATTCTTTTGAATTGTTATTTCGCCTTCTTTAAAGAAATATACGAAATCTAAATATAGGTTA
>JAEEHU010000099.1 GCA_016280975.1 Acholeplasmatales bacterium
CCTGTAACAGTAACATCTGCTGAAATTAATAGATTCTTTATGACAATACCTGAAGCATGTGGCTTAGTTATTGAGTCAGGCGCATATGCTGAGGGTGGAGAGAAATTTATCCTTGATATGGGTGAGCCAGTAAAGATTATTGATTTAGCAAAGAATATGATTAAATTATCTGGTCTTGAATTAGGTAAGGATATCGATATTGAAATCACAGGCTTAAGACCTGGTGAAAAATTATATGAAGAATTATTATTAAAGACTGCTAATGCAACTAAGACTCAAAATGATAAGATCTATGTTGAGAAGCAATCTAATCCATTCTCTATTGAAAAGATTAATGAAATCATTGATCATTTAGTTGAAATAGGACATGATAATAAGGCTGTATTAGAGTATTTACAAGATTTAGAGATTATAAAAGAATCAAAAAAATTAAATTAATTGAAAGAAGTGAGTAATGTGGAATACATGTACATTACTAATAATGTTGATATAGCTAAAATATGTGATAATGTCGGTATTACACGTGTTTGGGTTGATTTAGAAACATTAGGTAAGGCAGAAAGACAAAAAAATATGAATACGGTTAAATCACATCATACAATTGATGATATAAAAAAGATAAGACCTATTTTGAAGAAATCTAAATTGCAAGTTAGAATTAACCCAATAAATCCGAATTCGTTTGATGAAATAAATGATGTTATCAATGCTGGTGCTGATTATATAATGCTTCCGATGTTTAAGACTAAGGAAGAGGTTGAAAAGTTTATCAACTATGTAAATGGAAGATGTAAAACTATTTTATTATTTGAAACTGATAAATCTATTGAAAACATTGATTCTATTTTATCGGTTAAGGGAATTGATGAGGCTCATATTGGATTAAATGATTTACATCTTTGTTATCACATGAAATTTATGTTTGAATTGCTTGCAAATGGTAAAGTAGATGAAATTTGTGAACATTTTAAGCGTAAGGGAATCCCTTATGGTTTTGGTGGCGTAGCAAAAATTGGTACTGGAACACTTAGTGCCAATATGATTTTGACTGAGCATAAGAGATTAGGTTCAACAAGAGTAATTCTATCTAGGGGTTTTTATAATCCTGAAAATGAAGGATATGAAAATGCTCAAAACATTATTAAAAACGAATATATTAAGATTGAAGAATATATGAAGTCTTTAGATGATAAAAATGATGAATTTTTTGATTTGAATCATAAAAATGTTGTTGAAACGATAAAAAATATAGTAAAAGGGATGAATTAATTTTGGATATAAATTTTGACGTTATAAAAGAAGCTAGTAAAATATATGGAAAAACTTTCTATATACTTGATTCAAAGCAATTTGAAGAAAACTATAACAATCTACTTGGTGAATTTAGAAAGATTTATAAGAATTCATATATCGCATATTCTTATAAAACAAACTATACACCTAAGCTATGTTATATGATTGATAAATTAGGAGGATTTGCTGAAGTAGTTTCAGATATGGAAGCAAATATTGCTTTAAAGGTTGGTGTAAAGCCTTCAAATATTTATTTTAATGGACCATATAAGAATATTAACTTTGTTGAAAAATTATTAGTAGATGGTGGTTGTGTAAATGTTGATTCTTTAAAGGAAATGAATCAAATTGTAGAAATCGCTAATAAGCATAAGGATAGTATTTTAAATGTTGGTATTAGAATGAATTTTGATATTGAGGATGGAGTAGTATCAAGATTTGGTTTTGATGTTGAATCACAGGATTTCTTAGATTGTATTAAGCTAATTAATGAAACTAAGAATATCAATTTAAAGGGACTTCATAGCCATTTCGCATCTAGAGATATCAAGTATTGGCCAAATAGAATTAAGAATGTTTGTAAGCTAATTGATAAGCATTTCCCAAATAATAAGTTCGATTATATCGACCTTGGTGGTGGTCTATTTGGTAATATGAAGGATTCATTAAAGGCACAATTCTCTTCATATATTCCAACATATAAGGAATATGCTGAATCAGTTGCTATTGAATTTAAAAATTATTTTGATAAGAAGGACTACAAGCCTATGCTTTTCATCGAACCAGGTAGCGCACTAGCTGGTGATTGTATGAAGTTTGTGGCTGAGGTTCATAGTATAAAGGATGTAAGAGGAAAGGCAATTGCTACATTATTAGGTAGTATTTATAATATTAATCCTACTTTAAATAAGAAGAATCCTCCTATATCAGTTATTGCAAATGGAAATAAGCAATCTTTCTATAGGAATTTAGATTTTGGTGGATTTACTTGTATTGAATCTGATTATTTATATAGAGGATTTGAAGGAAATCTTGCTGTAGGAGATCAAATATTATTTGAAAATGTTGGTTCATACTCTGTTGTATTAAAGCCGCCATTTATCTTACCTAATTTCCCTGTTTTAGACCTATCTAATGGTATTGAGGTTATTAAGAGACAGGAAAATTTTGATGACTTATTCCATACATACAAATTTGATTTCTAATGGAGATTTATGATGTATTACATTGGATTATTTGTAAAGAGATTATTTGACTTTTTTAGCTCTTTAATTGCTATAATTTTACTTTTACCTATTTGGATTATTATTCCTATTTGGATTAAGATTGATTCAAAGGGTCCTGTTTTCTTTAAGCAAGAAAGAAGAACTAAAAATGGTAAAGTATTTAAGATGCTTAAATTTAGATCAATGGTAGTTAATGCCGAATCAATGGGTACTGGCTTATTTAATTATCAGGATGATCCACGTGTTACAAAATCAGGAAGATTTTTAAGAAATACAAGCATCGATGAATTACCACAATTATTCAATATTTTAATAGGACAAATGTCTATCGTAGGTCCTAGACCATGTGTTAAATATGAGCTTGGTGATTATGATACTTTAAATAAAAAATATAAGAAAAGATTTAAAATGAAGGCTGGATTAACTGGTTTAGCTCAAGTAAAGGGAAGAAATGATATATCATGGGATGATAAGGTGGTATATGATGGAATCTATATTGATAAATTCAGAAAATGGGGCTTTTTATATGATATAAAAATCCTATTTAGTTCAGTATTTAAGGTATTTAAAAAAGAAAATATTTATGAAAATAAGGTTGATGATTCTATAAGTGATGAGGAATCATCAAAGCGTGCAGAAGAAGAAATTATTAGAATTGCTCATCTACCTGATGAAGAATAGAGGTTTTAATATGAAATATGATGTTTCAAATAGACTAATTTGGTTAAATAATAAAATGATTAATGTTAATGATGCAATGATAAATGTTTTATCACCTACATCACAATTCGGTTTGAATGTATTTGAAGGAATTCCTTGTTACTGGAATGAGGATGAAAAGCAATTATATGCATTTAGATTAGATGACCATTATAAGAGATTATTAAAGTCAGCTAAATTATTACAATTGGATTGTAAATATACAGTTGATGATATGAAGAAGGCTTTAGTAGATATTGTTGCTGCTAACGAATATGATTGTAATTTATCTGTTAGACAAACATTATTTGTTGATGGCTTTGGTTCTTGGGGCTCAAGTGATCCTGTTGGAATGTTCGTAGCACCTATCCCTAGAGGTAAGACAAGTGCCGAATATAATAAAAAGGGATTAAATTGCTGTGTTACATCATGGAGAAGAATCAATGATGAGGTATTATCTCCAAGAATTAAATGTGGTGCTAACTACATTAATAGCCGTTTAGGTCAAAGAGAAGCATTAAGAAATGGTTATGATACTTGTATCTTCTTAAATAATGCAGGTAAGGTTGCTGAAGGCCCTGGTTCTTGCTTATTTATTATTAAGGATGGAAAATTAATTACTCCATTATTAACAGATGCAGTATTAGAAAGTATAACAAGAGATACAATTATTAAGATTGCACAAAGTGAATTAGGTATTGAAACAATTGAAAGAACAATTGACCGTACTGAATTATATACAGCTGATGAAGCATTCCTATGTGGCTCTGCCATGGAAATTACACCTATTTATACAATTGATAGATATACAATTGGTGATGGTAATCAGGGTGAATTAACTAATAAGATTCATAAGGAATACTTAAAGGTTGTAACAGGTCAAAATCCTAATTATTCTGATTGGGTAGTAAAAATTTATTAATAAATACCTTTTAGGAGATATATGAGTAAATATATTGATGACTTAGTTTCAGTAATTATTCCAGTATATAATGCTGAAAAATTCGTAAGCTATACACTTGATTCAGTAATTAATCAAGATTATAAGAATATTGAAATTATCATTATTGATGATTGCTCAAAGGACAATTCATTCGATATTATTTCTAAGTATATGGCTTTAGATTCTAGAATTAAATATCATAAAATGGAAGAAAATTCTGGTGTTGCTTTAGCTAGAAATAAGGGTGTAGAGCTAGCAAGTGGAAGATTCATAGCATATGTAGATAGTGATGATATTTGGTTACCAAATAAATTATCTACACAGCTAGAATTATTTAAAGCTCATCCAAATACACCTCTTACTTATACAGCAATAGAATATATTGATGAAAATAACGAATTAATAAAAGGTA
>JAEEHU010000100.1 GCA_016280975.1 Acholeplasmatales bacterium
GGCTTCTACAATATAAAGCATCATCAGCAACAAGCCTTATATTAGATGCAAGATATAGTATTATTTCATCCATCTTTTTCTTACCAATCATACTAAATAAATTGCTATATTCGTATATTGCAACATCACAAATAGAATATTCTTCATTTCGATGATTAGAAATATAATCAGATACTTCAAGTATCCACTTATTATAATTATAAAAGCCTGTTAATCTATCAAAGAACAATTTTTGATTGAATTGTCTATTCTCATATTCCTTATAATATTTAATAGATAAAATTCTTGCAATTAAAATCAGTGATGAAATATCATTAGACATCCACACACGAGCGATATTCGTCATTTCAAATAATATAATACCAAATATCTTTCCATTAAACTTTAATTCTGTTGCAATTATGGCTTGAACATGGCGATCAATAAGCTCATTGTAAATTTTTATTTCTGGCATAGCGTAAATATCATCAATTTTTAGAAGATTAGAGTCTCCCAACAACTCACGCCAATCACCCATATTATCGCCATATTTTTTTACAACATCATCATCGGCTAAAAACTTCTTACTCTTTGGATTATACCAAGTTTTATTATTTGAAAGAATATTATCATCATTATCACTAGTCTCAATAACTGAAATTCTATCAAGTAAAAAATATGTTCCAATTAATTCAAGCGAATCCTCTATATTCATTTCAAATGTATTATTTCTATTTACTATTTCTAATATTCCTGTAATAACACTATTATTAGAATTTGATTCAATATTAGTATCAAATGTTTCAAGTAAGCCCTCATCTAATGATGTAATAGGACCACATTTTTCAACTAGATACATAATAAAACAGTTACGAGCCTTTTTCTTACCACGGATTAATGCTTTTTTAGCTTTTTTAAGTAATGTGTCATAGTTATTTCCATCAGATGGGAATTGGCACGTACCAAAAGTAAATGTTAACAATGTATCAACATTTAATACACTATTTATTTCATTTACTAAGCTCTTATGAGTATTAGTTAAGAATTCGTGGCAAATATCATAATCATCTTGAATCTTATAATATAATAAAAATTTATCTCCACCAACACGACATACCCAACCATTAGTACCAACTAAATCATTTAATTTAACTGATATTTCAATTAGGGCAATATCGCCAAGAACATGGCCATATCTTTCATTGAACTCTTTAAAGTTATCAATATCAATTAAAACAAGTAAGAATTCAGATTTCTCATCCATTGCCTTTTTTATTTCTGCATCAAATTTAGTTCTTGTTACACACTTAGTCAAATCATCGACACCTGAATCATCATCTACTTGCTTAGTAACATAAATTAAAACATCATCATCAATTCTTGAGCCTTTAAACAAAAGCTTTATTGGCTTATCCTCAGCGTTTCTAAAAATCATTGGGAAATGGAATGTTTCTTTATTAAAGACATTATTTAATTCATCAAATAAATGATAGTCATCACCTTTAATAGATATCTTAAATTTATCTTTGAATATATCAATGAATTCATTAAAAGCAAATGATCCGTTTGAACATAATTCTTCATTGTTAAAATAGGCCTCTTTTATGCGACCTGTTTTTCTGTCTGCAATAACTACTAAACTATCATCAATTTTAACTAAAAGCTTTAATAATTCTTTAGAATCCATAAGGTAATCACCTCACAATCTTTAATAAATCGAATACATCTTTCTATTATTATAACATATTTTTACTTTCGTCGCAATTTGTTTAAGGTATAAAAAAAGATGATGCTATGAACATCATCTTAAAAATTATTATCTAACTACAGATTCATATAGTGCAACTAATGTTTTTTCATAATCAGATGCAGAAACACCGATTATTATATTTAACTCACTTGAACCTTGAGTTAAAAGCTTAACATTAATTCCTTCATTACCTAAAGCCTGGAATATTCTTGCGCAAATACCACTTCTTTTTGCCATATTTCTACCAACTATAGCAATTAAAGCTAAATCTGCTTCAATTGTAACATCGGCATCAAGCTCACGCTTTAAGTCAGTTACAACCTCATATTTAATCTTATCAACATTTGCACTTGATACAACTACTGAGAATGAATCAATACCAGATGGAATATGCTCAACAGAAATATTGTACTTAGCAAATACCTCTAAAGCATTTCTTAATATACCAACTTGGTTAGACATATGATCCTTATAAATATTGAATGAAATAAAATCCTTTTTACCTGCGATACCAGTTACGATATGAGATTCATCAGTACATTCATTTCTAATCATAGTTCCTGGATTATCAGGCTCATTTGTATTTCTTAAATTAATAGGAATATTTAATTCTTGAACAGGGAATACTGTCTCTTCATGTAAAACTGATGCACCCATATAAGATAATTCTCTTAATTCTGCATAAGTAATTTCCTTAATTGCATGAGGATTCTTAACGATTCTTGGGTCAGCAGCTAAAATACCAGATACGTCAGTCCAGTTTTCATAAACTGAAGCATTTAAGCACTTTGCAAGAAGTGAACCAGTTACATCTGATCCTCCTCTTGATAATAATCTAATAGAATTATTAGGATAGGCACCATAGAATCCAGGTACTACTATCTTTTGAGACTTAGAGAATGCAAGCTTTACATTCTTTTCAGTTAATTCACTATCAAGCTTACCATCATAATTAAATCTTAATAAATCCTTTGCATCTACAAAATCATAGCCAATATATGCAGCCATTAATTTAGATGTTAAATATTCACCACGAGATACTAAATAATCTTGGCTAATAGTCTTATTTAATTCAGCCTTTAATAAATCTAAATCCTTCTTAATATCATAAGAAATATTCAAATCAGCTTGAACACCTAAGAATCTATTATAGATCATATCCCAAATATCTTGATATGGAACACTGAACTTTAAATGTGCATGTAGGATATAAAGTAAGTCTGTAATCTTAGTATCCTCTTTATCTCTTTTTCCTAAAGCACTACATACTACTATCTTTCTTTTAGGGTCAGATAGAACTATATTCTTTACTTTTTCAAATTGAGTAGCACATGAAAGTGAGCTACCACCAAACTTTGTTACTACTAGCATATTTTTATCCCTCAAAACCAATAAGCTTCATTGCAATTTGAACTGCATTAGTTGCGGCACCCTTTCTAACTTGGTCGCCTGCACACCATAATGTAATTCCCTTTTCATTAATTAAGTCTTCTCTTATTCTACCAACATATACTAAATCTTGGTCAGATGTAACAATTGGCATAGGGTATTTCTTATTTGCTGGATCATCATATAAAACTGTACCCTTTGCATTCTTAATTGCTTCTCTTACAGCCTCAACTGTAACCTTATCCTTAGTTACAACAGTAACTGAAATTGAGTGAGAACGAACAACTGGTACTCTTACACAAGTACAAGTTACCTTTAAATTAGGAAGGTGCATAATCTTTCTACCTTCATTTTGCATCTTCATTTCTTCTGTTGTATATCCATTATCTAAGAATGAACCAATATGAGGAATTACATTTTCAGCAATTTGATATTGGAATACACTTGGATTAATATCTCCACCATCAAGAAGAGCTCTCTCCTCATCTCTTAATTCAACTGGACCTGCAGCACCAGCACCTGATGTCGCTTGATATGTAGATGCATTCATTGCAACAATTTCAGATAATGAATTGATTGCATTAACTGCAACTAAAGTAATAATAGTTGAGCAGTTAGGGTTTGCAATAACACCCTTATTCTTAAATACATCCTCACCATTAATCTCAGGTACAACTAGAGGAATCTCTGGATCCATTCTAAATGCACTTGAATTATCGATGAATACGGCACCAGCCTTAACGATATCATCCTTAAATTCCTTAGCTACAGCGTTTGATGCTGCACCTAAAACTATATCTAAGCCTTCGAAAGCTTCATGACAAGCTAACTTAATAGCAACTTTATTTCCATTAAAATCAACAGTCTTACCAACACTTCTTTCAGATGCTAATAATCTTAATTCATTAATAGGGAAATTTCTTTCACCTAACACTTTAAGCATTTCGCGTCCTACTGCGCCTGTTGCTCCTAAAATACCTACATTATATTTTTTCATAATAATACATCCCCTTAAATATAAAAATTCAAAGTTATTATACACTCATAAAATAGCAAAATCAACCTAAAAATGTAAATTTTCGCGAACAAGTGTATTTTTTGTACGAACAACTTAAACACTTATCGAAATTTGTATTTTTAGGTTGAAATTTATATCTATTTAATTACTTATTTTCGCCAAATAAAACATCTTCCATATCATAGAAGCCTGGCTTTTTATCTACTAACCAACGAGCCGCCTTGATAGCACCTGTTGCGAATATCTTCTTAGAAAATGCCTCATGAGATAATGTAATAACCTCATCATTACCACAATACATAACATCATGCTTTCCAACGATAGTTCCGCCTCTTATAGCTGATACACCAATTTCATTTTTTCTTCTTGGTGAGTATCCATTTCTTCCCATCTTAGCTTCATAGCCTGTAGAATCCATAGCACTCTTTAAAAGCATCTTAGCAGTTCCTGATGGAGAATCTACCTTCTTATTATGATGTGCTTCAATAATTTCAATATCATAGCCCTCTAAAAGTGGTGTTACTTCTTTAACTAATCTATTTAAAACAATAACACCTAATGAGAAATTAGCACTTCTTAATACTGGAGCAACCTTAGATAATTCATTGATCTTTTCAAGTTCAGAATCTGTATATCCTGTTGTTGCGAAAACTACTGGAGTTTTAGTCTTCTTAACATAATCAATAATCATATCTAGATTTGCAGGATTAGAAAAGTCGATAATTACATCAGCCTTTTCCTTAACATTATCAAAATTCTTATTTTCACATTCTAAGGCAACATTTAAAAATAAATCATCCTTAAGCTCACTTGAGATGATTTTTCCCATTGCACCATAACCAACAACTATAGTCTTCACTAGAAAATCATCTCCTTATTCTTGTCAATTTCAGCTGTTAAAACTGCCTTTGCACCTTCACTCATGTAATCAAGTGGTGCTCTATAGCCACCAACATTCATACCCATATAGTTCATAGCCTCTTTAACAGGAATAGGATTTACCTCTAAGAATAAATCATTAATTAAAGGAAGTAAGTCACCTTGTAATTTAGCTGCTTCCTTATAATTATTTTCAAAGCATAATTCACACATCTTAGCAGTTTGCTTTGGTGCAATATTAGCTAAAACAGAAATTACACCAACACTTCCAATAGACATCATTGGAACAATGATATCATCGTTTCCTGAATACATCATAAAGTCATCGTTTAATAATCTTGCAACCTTCATTGCATAACTCATATTACCTGATGCTTCCTTAATACCAACAATCTTTGGATTTTTAGATAGTACTTCTATTGCATGAATTGACATACTCATACCTGTTCTTCCTGGTACATTATACATAATAATAGGACAGCTAGAGGCGCTAGCTACAGCCTCAAAGTGCTTAATTAAGCCTGATTCATTAGTCTTATTATAGTAAGGTGTAATAACAAGTAAATAATCAGCTCCTAAATTTGAATATCTCTTAGCACTTCTTACAGCCTTAGCTGTTTCATTAGAACCAGCTCCTACAACAAGTGGAATTCTGTGGTTAATTTTCTTAACTGCAAATTCAACCATCTTTTCTTCTTCTTCAAAATCTAGTGTTGATGATTCACCAGTTGTACCTAAAAGTACAATTCCACCACTATTATTATTAATGTGGAATTCGATTAATTCTCCTAGCTTTTCATAATTAACACTGCCATCATTATTAAATGGCGTTACAAGTGCAACAATACTTCCTTTTAACATATTAAATATCCTCCTTGATACCTTTATTATTTTATTTATTTATATTTCTCTTTCAATTAACTCATCTAAAGTTTGACGTCTAGATACAAGCTTATCTTTGCCGTCTTCAACAAATACTACAGCTGGAGTTAAAGCCTTATTATAATTACTACTCATAGAATAACCATAAGCACCAGTTGTATATGTTATTAATAAATCACCAGTTTTAGCCTCTGGTAGGTTATAATCCTCAATAATTAAATCTCCACTTTCACAGCACTTACCTGCGATAGTAACCTTGTGATTTCTTGGCTCATTTTCTTTTCCTACAATATCACAATCATACTTAGCTTGATATAATGCTGGTCTAATATTATCAGTCATACCACCATCAATGAAATAGTACTCCTTATTTGGAGTCTTCTTTGTAAAGCCGATTGTATATAAAGTATATCCAGCCTCAGCTACAATACTTCTTCCTGGTTCAATCGCAAGCTTTTCAATTTCAATATTTTCCTTTGCTAATTCCTCTTCACAAGTCTTAATTAAAATCTCAGATACCTTATTAAATGGAATTGGAGAATCCTCATTTGTATAATGAACTCCAAAGCCTCCACCAATATTTAAAATTAGCTTTTCCTTATAATCCTTAGCGTAAGTGATTAATTTTACTAGGGCTGCTCTAAATGCCTCTAGGTCAAATATTTGAGATCCAATATGAGAATGGAATCCCTTAAATTTAACAAACTTAGAATTATTACAGATTTCAATCATCTTCTTATAGTCATCAGAGCCATATAATACACCGAACTTAGAATCAACATGAGCTGTAACTATAAACTTATGAGTATGAGCTGAAACTCCTACATTTACTCTAATAATAATTTCTTGAGTCTTATTTAATTTTGCGCAAATAGAATCTAAAAGCTCTAGCTCCATTAAATTATCAACAACGATAATTCCAATACCATTCTTTACTGCATATTCTATTTCTTCATAAGACTTATTATTACCATGGAAATATATCTTAGAAAAATCAAAATCTACACTTTTAGCAGTATATAGTTCTCCTAATGATACACAGTCTAAATTCATACCCTTTTCTTTAGCAATTCTATAAATCTCTTTTACAGAAAATGCCTTAGATGCATATAATATTTCAGTTTTGAATTTTGAAGAATGAAAGTACTTTAAAAAACCATCCATATTATCCTTTATATGCTTTTCATCATAGATATAAAGTGGTGTTCCATACTTTTTCTTTAAATACATTAAATCTACATTTTGAATTTTCATAGATATCCCTCCTATGTAATAAAAAAGAGCCTACACGAGGCTCTTAAAAATATCATTTGAAAGAATATGTTTTAGCGCCTCTACATCAATGTAGGAGTGATATAAGTATTTCCTATATCCCCATAATATAACTATGCCTAATTATATTATTCGGCAATGATTACCTTTCATATACTTCATAGGATGCCTCCTTGGTATACTACTCATTTACATTGCTACCTCTAAATTTATATTTGTATTTTAACACAACAATTTATAGTTGTAAATAAATTATTTGATTAAATCCTTTATTACTTCTGATGCTATTACTAATCCAGCAACACTTGGAACAAATGAAATAGATCCAGGTATCTTCTTTTTACTTTCCTCATCTATTTTACTTTCTGTTTCAACTGGCTCTTCAGTTGAATAGCATACCTTTACATTTTTAATATTTCTTTTTCTTAGCTCATATCTCATAACACGTGCAAGTGGACATACACTTGTTTTAGAAATATCTGATATTTTTATATCAAGTGGGTTAAGCTTATTTCCCATACCCATTGATGAAATAACTAAAATGTTATTTTCTTTTGCTTTTGCAATAATATCAATTTTAGCAGAAACTGTATCAATACAGTCTATAACATAATCATACTTACTAAAATCAATTTGATTTGAATTTTCAGGTAAATAAAACATATTAAGCTTAGTTACCTTAACTTTATCATTAATTGATTTCATTCTTTCCTCAATTAAATCAGTCTTATAGCGTCCTACTGTATCTAAGTTAGCTATAATTTGTCTATTTATATTAGATATAGACACCTTATCATTATCAACAATAGTAAAATTCTCTATTCCAGATCTTACTAATGCCTCACAGACATATCCACCAACACCACCAAGGCCAAATATTAATATATTTTTACCCTTTAGCTTATTTAAGGCATCCTCGCCTATAAGTAAGCCTGTTCTTTCAAATTGACTATCCATAATTTTTCCTTAGAATTCAATCTTTTGTTTTCTTCTTTTTCTAATTGACATATGAGGGAACTTTTTCTCTAGGTTTATAAACTTCTTATGATCCCACTTACAGATTTCATATGCGGCATGCTTACCTGTAAATACTGCAATAGGAAGTCCTCCTGGAGCCATTAGCCATTGACCAGCCATAACGAAGTTTTTAAGTCCCTTTATTACACCTGTTCTCATTAGGCCATGACCATTTTTAGTTGTAATAAATGATTGATAAGATCCTCTATATGCATTTAAGTATCTTTCATATGTTAAAGGAGTCGTAACATCAATTAATTTAACATCATCATCTGTTAAGCTATATTGTCTCTTTACATATTCTAATACCTTATTACCAAATTCATTCTTAGCCTTATTATAGTCTTCCTTTGATAAAGCCTTTAGGTAATCATATAATTCATCGTTTGTTGAAATAAGTGATGTAACTGTAGTTGCCTCATCAGGAGTCTTTTTAGTATATGAATGATTTCTAAAAGATAATCTTTTAATTTGTTGAGGGCCAAAATATAAATCATCAACCGCAAATGCCATCATTCTAGGATAATTTGAAATATCCTTTGTTACCTTAAATGAAATTACAGCACCTGCATTAAGTGGGTATCTCTTTCTATCATCAAAACGCTCTTGATAGAATTTTTCAGTATATTTATTATCAAGTAGGTCATATAGCATATGATGGGCATCACATGCACCTACAACATAATCTGATAATTTTTCTTCACCATTCTTAAGCTTAATACCCTTAACTTTATTATCTTCAACAATGATTTTATCTATTTCACTAGATGTATAAAGCTTTCCACCCTTATTAATAAATGTATTTTCAATTCTTCTTGCAAATTCTAAAGATCCACCCTCAATAACACCAGAATCACCTAAAGATAATCCTTGCATTATATAGAAGAATGAATGAACATTATAATTTGACTTTAATACATTTCTAAATAAATATCTTAATTTTTCTGATTTAAAATATTCACAGAATTGCTTTCCATCCATATGCTTATATTTTAAATAATATGGGAGCATAGGAACAAACTTTAAACCAAAATGAATTAGTTCAAATATATTATAATATCTTAAAGGCTTTTTAGTTGGTACATCAACATGTTGATATCCCTTTATACCTCTAATAACCTTCTTAATCATTTTTTTATCTTCAGGAGCAACTCTTAAAAGTTCCTCTTCAAATTTCTTTAAATCTGCATATACAGTTACTACTTCTCCATCAGGATAATAAATCTTTGTAAAATAATCTGTTAAATGTATTTTTGTATTTTCA
>JAEEHU010000101.1 GCA_016280975.1 Acholeplasmatales bacterium
AGAGCTGAATATCCAGTTGCAGTATCAAGATTAAGAATCGCTATTGATCAGGCTGAAAAGCTAGGATTATTAGGTGATAATATTTTAGGTACTGGCTTTAACTTTAGAGTTCATATTAGACTTGGTGCGGGTGCGTTTGTTTGTGGTGAGGAGACTGCTCTTTTAAATTCAATTGAAGGTAAAAGAGGTATGCCTAGACCACGTCCACCATTCCCAGCTGTTAAGGGTTTATGGGGAATGCCAACTATCATTAACAATGTAGAAACATTAGCAAATGTTCCATACATTATTAGAGAGGGTGCAGAGCAATTCTCTAAGATTGGTACTATAAATTCTAAGGGTACTAAGGTATTTGCCTTAGGTGGTAAGGTTAAAAACGTAGGTTTAGTTGAAGTTCCAATGGGAACAACATTAAGAGAATTAGTATATGATATCGGTGGCGGTATACCTAATAATAAGAAATTCCAAGCAATTCAAACAGGTGGTCCATCTGGTGGATGTCTAACAGTTAATGATTTGGAAACACCAATTGATTACGATAACCTAATTGCAAAGGGATCTATGATGGGTTCTGGTGGTGCTATCGTAATGGATGAGGATAACTGTATGGTTGACGTTGCTAAATTCTATTTAGGATTTATTTGTGATGAATCATGTGGTAAGTGCTCTCAATGTAGAATTGGTACTAAGCGTTTATTAGAGATATTAAATAGAATTACAGAAGGTAAGGGTGAAATGGAGGATATTGATAAGCTTTATGCATTATCACATTCTCTACAGGTTGGTTCTTTATGTGGTTTAGGTCAAACTGCAGCTAACCCAGTTTTATCTACATTATCTAAATTCCGTGAAGTATATGAAAGACATATTATTGATAAGAAGTGTGACGCAGGCGTTTGTAAGAATTTAATGCAATATACTATTGTTAAGGATTCATGTATTGGCTGTGGCTTATGTGCTAGAAATTGTCCAGTCGATGCTATCCATCCAACAGATTACATCGCTCCTGGTAAGAAAAAGCCAGCAATGGAAATCGACCAAGCTAAGTGTATTAAGTGCGGTAGCTGTATGGCTGGTTGTAAATTTGGAGCAATAATTAAGGGATAGAGGTGAAGAATATGGCAATAGTAAACATTAAAATTGAAGGTCAAGATTATAAGGTTGATGATTCTTTAACATTATTACAAGCCGCTAGAAAATGTGGTTACCAGGTTCCATCTTTATGCTCATGGATGGATGGAAGATGCTCTTTAGCATCATGTCGTGTATGTCTTGTTAAGGTTAAGGGTGAAAGAAGATTAGTTCCTAGCTGTGCTTATCCAGTAAGAGAGGGCTTAGAGGTTTCTATTAATGACCCTATGGCAATTGAAGCTAGAAGAACTAGTGTTGAATTATTATTATCTAATCACTCAATGAACTGCCAGGCTTGTGAAAAAAATGGTAAGTGTGAATTATTAGAGGTTTCTAGATTAGTTGGCGCAAGAGAAGGTATGTATGAGGGTGAAAAAACACCTACAACATATGATGATATCGCACCAGCATTAATTAGAGATACATCAAAGTGTATCTTATGTGGTAGATGCGTTGAAACTTGTAAGCAGGTTCAAGGTATTGGTATTTTAGGCTTTGAAAATAGAGGCTTTAAAACAATTGTAGCTCCAGTTGAAAATAGATCATTTGCTCAGGTACCATGTATTCAATGTGGACAATGCGTAAATGTTTGTCCAACAGGTGCCTTACAAGAGCATTCTGAAATTGATAAGCTTGATGAAGCATTTAAGCAAGGAAAGATTGTTATTGTTCAAACAGCTCCAGCTGTAAGAGCAGCAATCGCTGAGGAATTCGGTGAAAAGATCGGTACATCTGGTACTGGTAAAATGGTAGCGGCATTACATAGATTAGGATTCTATAGAGTATTTGATACTAACTTTGGTGCCGATTTAACAATTATGGAGGAAGCAAATGAGCTAGTTCATAGATTAACTACAAGTGCTCCATCTCCTATGATTACTTCATGTTCACCAGGCTGGATTAATTATATTGAATATTATTATCCAGAA
>JAEEHU010000102.1 GCA_016280975.1 Acholeplasmatales bacterium
ATCCTTGGTTATTTTCTGCGTAATCATTTAAAATTTCTTCAAGCATCTTCCACTCTTCTTCAGTTTTAACCTCAGAAAGCTCGCCCTTATCTCCGTCATTTGGATTATAGCAAGCGGCAGAAATCTCATTTATTTTTTCATTATAAAATACAACATAGTCATTGTTGAATTCATCAGAATGATAAGTAAATAAAATCTTAGTTACGATTTCATTTCCGTCCTTATCAAATAAAATTAATGTTCTATCATCCATATATTAAATCTCCTTAAAATGATTTTTTATCTAAGAAGCCTTGAAGTATAACTACAGCGGCCATCTCATCTTTTTTATTATGTCTATCTTTTCTTCTAACATTGCCTTCAATCATAGCTCTATCAACTATAACTGTAGTTAATCTTTCATCTTCTAAATGAACCTTAATGCTACTCTTAGATTCTATCTTTTCTTTAAAAGAGACAGAGATAGAGGCTCTAATGCCACTATCTCCATTCATATGCTTAGGATAACCTAAAACTACCTCTGTTACCTTCTCTTTTTGACAGATATTTATTAAATAATCTACTGCACTATCATAGTCATCTTCAGAAAATCTAAATGTATCATAGCTTCTTGCTAAAAAGCCTAATTCATCAGATATACTTACACCTAAAGTTTTACTTCCTAAATCTAGTCCAATATATTTCATTATTTTAAAATTTCCTTTATATGATTTAATGCATCATCAATCTTAGTAGAATCCTTACCACCAGCTTGAGCGATGTCATCCTTACCACCACCGCCACCACCAGTGATCTTAGTAGCTTCTCTAACTAGAGTAACTGCACTATATGGAGCCTTACAAGCTGAAACGAATGTAACCTTTACTCCATCAGTTGATGCAAGTACTACTGCATCTAAATTCTTATTATTTCTTAATGCAGTTGCCATATCCTTTAAAAGATTAGAATCAACTACATCAGTTTTAGCAACAAGCTTGTTATTAAATATTAGTGAGTCAAATTGGTCAAGTTGCTTTAAAGCATTTTGACTCTTCTTTAATTGATATTCCTTTTCTAAGTCCTTCATTGCAGTTTGAACTCTTGCAACTTCTTTTCTTAAGGCAAGAATATATCTATAACCGAATACCTCGATATTTCTTTCCATATACTCAAATGTTAATTCAATACCCTCTGACTTAGCATCCTTAATTAATTCCTTTGCCTTATCAGTAATAGTCTTAATTGTTTGAGTTAAATTCTTAGAGTATTCCTTTAATGATTCCATTGCATTATTTGATGTATATGCTAAGCATCTAAAAATACCAGAACCAATTGATTCGATAGATGCGATTGCAAACTTCTCAACATCCTTTGTATTAGAAACGTGTGTACCAGCACAGAATTCCTTTGATACACCCATATCAACTACTCTTACTAAATTACCATACTTTTCATCGAATAATGCCATAGCGCCTAATTTCTTAGCTTCTTCAATAGGTAATACTAATGTAGAAACATTATGAGCTTCCTTAACATATTCATTAACTAAATCCTCAATTTTAATGATTTCCTCATCAGTTAGATTTTGATAGTTATTGAAGTCAAAACGACAATATTCATCTGATACCTGGCTACCTTGTTGATGAACATGGCTACCTAATACATTTTGAAGTGCAGCTTGAAGTAGGTGCGCACTTGAGTGATTCTTTCTAGTTAAGTTTCTAGCATTCTTATCAACTACAGCCCAAACTAATTCTCCAACCTTAAATGGATTATTCTTAAGCTTATGTAGATGTTGACCATTAGGCATCTTAACTACATCAAGTACCTCAATATCATCAATAGTACCCTTATCGCATAATTGACCACCACTAAATGCATAGAATGGTGTTTCATCTAATACAACTGAATCGCCAAAGATTCCAATTACCTTGCTCTTTTGTTCTGTAACATCATAGCCAGAGAACTTAGAAGGCTCAGTGAACTTTAAGAATTCTTCATTTTGGCCACCCATTGAATTTTCATCCTTACGAGCATTTCTTGCTCTATCCTTTTGTTCCTCAAGATACTTCTTAAATCCCTTTTCATCAACTGAATAGCCTTTTTCCTCAGCGTATTCCTTTGTTAATTCGATTGGGAATCCATATGTATCATAAAGTAAGAATGCATCTGCACCTGAAATAACCTTATCAGTCTTTTCAATAATTGATTGAAGTCTCTTTTCACCTGATGATAAAGTCTCTAAGAACTTTTCTTCCTCAGTTGAAATTATCTTCTTACAGATTTCCTTCTTTTCATGTAGGTATGGATAGAATGGATCCATAATTTGAATTACTACATCAACAAGCTCTGACATGAATGGCTTATTAATACCTAATGACTTAGCATACTTAGAAGCTCTACGTAATACTCTACGTAATACATAGCCTCTTCCTTCATTTGATAAAGTTGCGCCATCTGCAACAGCGAATGTTACTGTTCTAACATGGTCTGCTATAACCTTAAATGCCATTTGGCCAGTATATTTAACCTTTGATATTTCCTCAGTCTTCTTGATTATTGGCATGAATAGGTCTGTATCATAGTTTGTGTCAACGCCTTGCATTACACAGCATAATCTTTCAAGACCACATCCTGTATCAATATTTTTTGAAGGTAATTCCTTATAGTTCTTTCTATCTACACCTTCAACTGAATTGAATTGAGAAAATACGATATTCCATATTTCAATGAATCTATCGTTTTCGATATCATCTCTGATTAATTCAGGTCCACGCTTATCGTACTTTTCTCCTCTATCATAAAACATTTCTGTATCTTGTCCACAAGGTCCTTCACCGATTTCCCAGAAGTTACCCTCAAGTGGA
>JAEEHU010000103.1 GCA_016280975.1 Acholeplasmatales bacterium
GAAGCAGGTGGTATCACTCAACATATCGGTGCTTATCAAGTAAATCATAATGGTTTCATTATTACATTTATTGATACTCCAGGACATGCTGCATTTACCCAAATGAGAGCACGTGGAGCACAAATTACTGATATCGTTGTATTAGTTGTTGCTGCTGATGATGGTGTAATGCCTCAAACAGAGGAAGCTATTACACATGCACAAGCTGCAGGATGCCCA
The DNA here is from genome assembly GCA_016280975.1 of Acholeplasmatales bacterium. GTDB lineage: Bacteria > Bacillota_I > Bacilli_A > Acholeplasmatales > Anaeroplasmataceae > Anaeroplasma. The sequence continues at coordinate 220 of JAEEHU010000103.1, forward strand.
ATTATCGTTGCTGTAAATAAGATGGATAAGCCAACTGCGAATCCAGATAGAGTAAAGCAAGAGCTTGCAAACTATAACCTACTTAGTGAGGACTGGGGTGGAGATACAATCTTCGTACCTATTTCAGCATTAAAGGGTCAAGGTGTTGAGCAATTACTTGAAATGATTCAGCTAGTTGCTGAAATGAAGGAATTAAAGGCAAATCCAGATAGACTTGCAGTAGGTACTGTAATTGAAGCTCAACTTGATAAGGGTAGAGGTCCAGTTGCTACATTCCTAGTTCAAAATGGTACACTTAAGGTTGGTGACAACGTAGTTGTTGGTAACACTTGGGGTAAAATCAGAACAATGGAGGATGACCGTCATCAAAGATTCCAAGACGCAACTCCATCTGTTGCAGTTGCTGTAACTGGTTTAACTGAAGTTCCAATGGCCGGAGATAAATTCATGGTATTATCTGATGAGCGTTTAGCACGTGAAACTGCAAACGCAAGAGCTCAAAAGGCTAAGCTTGAAGAAGCTAATGCTAGAAAAGCTACATCATTAGAGGATATGTTTAAGAATGCCGATGCCGATAAGGAAAAGGAATTAAATTTAATTATTAAGGGTGATGTTCAAGGCTCAGTTGAAGCTTTAAGAGCATCTCTAGAAAAGATTAATGTAGAAGATTTAAAGGTTAATATAATAAGAGCATCTGTTGGTGCAATTACTGATACTGATGTAGTATTAGCAGAAGCATCTAAGGCAATTATTATTGGCTTTAATGTAAGACCTATGGCTCCAGTTAGAGCTGAGGCACAAACTAAGGGCGTTGAAATTAGATTATATAATATAATCTACAAGGTACTTGAGGATATTGAGGCTGCCTTAAAGGGTATGCTTGACCCAGTATATGAGGAAGTTGTTACTGGCTCATGTGAGGTTAGAAATACATTTAAGGTATCTACAATTGGTACTATTGCAGGTTGTTATGTAACTGAAGGTGTAATCGAAAGAAATTCATTAGTAAGAGTATTACGTGATGGTATAGTAGTATTCGAAGGTAAGATGGCTTCTTTAAGAAGATTTAAAGATGACGTTAAGGAAGTTAAGAATGGCTTCGAATGTGGTATTACTATTGAAAAGTTCAATGATATCAAAGAAGGAGATGTCATTGAAGCATCAGTATTAAAGGAGATACCTAGATAATGAGTATTTCATTAGAAAGATTACAATCAAATGCCCTAAGAGAACTTGCAATTATATTAAGAAATGATACTAAAAATAAGAAATTATCTGATGTCACTGTAACTGAGGTTAGAATTACACGTGACCTATCATATATGACTATATTTTATGTATTCTATCAAGGTGATGAAAAAACTTATCAGGAGCTTTTAGAAAATTCTAAGGGCTACCTAAGAAGTGAGCTTGCTAAAAAATTAAAGGCTCGTAAGATGCCAGAATTAATCTTTAAAAGAGACACTTCACTTGATTATGGTAATCACATTGATGATCTATTAATTGAAATTCACAATAAAGAAAAAGAATTAGAAAAGAATCAAAAGTAGGAGTAATAATATGGCTGATGATTTAGATGAAAAGGTAGCATCAAAGTTTGGTCACATGATGCCACAAAAATTTGAAACTAATGAAAATAATAAAATCAAGCATATTATTGGTGTGGTTTCTGGTAAGGGTGGAGTAGGTAAATCAATGGTTACCTCACTTTTAGCAGTAAATTTAAGAAAAAATGGATATAATGTTGGAATTCTAGATTACGATATTACAGGTCCATCTATTCCAAAGTCATTTGGTTTACCAAATGAGGTTAATGGAACTGATACAATGATGTTCCCTCAAGTATCTAAAACTGGAATAGAGGCAATGAGTATTAATCTTTTATTAGATGATGAAACACAACCAGTATTATGGCGTGGCTCTATGGTTAGAAGTGCTATGGAACAATTCTATAAAGATACATACTGGGGAGAGCTTGATTATCTATTAATCGATATGCCACCAGGCACATCTGATATTGCCCTAAATGTTTTCCAATCAGTACCACTTGATGGAATTATTATTGTTTCATCTCCACAGGATTTAGTTAAGATGATTGTTGGTAAGGCTGTTAATATGGCAAACCAAATGAAAATTAACATTATTGGTTTAGTTGAAAACATGAGCTATATGGTATGCCCATGCTGTGGTGAAAAAATTTATCCATTTGGAGAATCAAAATTAGAAAGTGTTGCTAAATTTTATAATATTAAGCCACTTAAATCATTCCCAATTAATCCAAAATATGCAGAGCTTGTTGATAAGGGATTAGTTGAAGATGTTGATACATCATTTATGGATGATGTAAGAAAAGAAATAGAAAAACTATAATTATTTAAATGGAATATACGTTGTTATATTCCTTTTTTAAAAATTTGGAGGTATCTATGCTATACGATCGAATTTTAGTAAGATTTGGTGATTTAACCCTAAAGGGTAAAAATCAAAAGATGTTTTTAAAAAGCCTATATCATTTAGTTGATTTAAAAATGAAGGGCTTAAATGTATTAATTGAATATCAACATGACCGTATTTTTATCCATCTAAATGAAGAGGATAAGGATAAGGTTATTGAAAGATTAAATCTAGTATCAGGTATATCAAGCTATTCTCTTGTAGTTAAGTGCTCAACTGATATTAATGATATTAAGGAAACATCTTTAAAGCTAATGAAGGATGTAGTTAAAAATGAATTAACTACATTTAAATGTAATACAAAAAGAGCAGATAAGGATTATCCTATTGCATCCTTAGATGTTACTAAAAAGGTATCTGGCTATGTACTTTCAAATCATAAGCTTTTAAAGGTTGATGTACATGACCCTGAAGTAGAGCTTAATATTGAAATAAGAAAAGATGGTTGTTATTTATATAACCAAAACTTTGAAGCATTAGGAGGCTACCCTGTAGGTGTTGCAGGAAAGGGACTATTGATGCTTTCAGGTGGAATTGATTCACCTGTTGCGGGAATTCTAGCTATGAAGCAGGGTGTGGAGGTTGAGTGTATTCATTTTGAATCAACACCACTTACATCTATTGAATCAGCTCAAAAGGTAGTTGATCTTGCTAAGAAAATGGCTAGATATTCAAAGGATGATAGAATTAATTTACATATGGTTCCATTTAAGGAAATCCATATGGCAATTTTAGATAATATTCCTGAATCATATACAATTACTATTATGAGAAGAATGATGTATAGAATAGCATCAGGCTTAGCTTTAAAGAAGAATTGTATTTGCTTAATAAATGGAGAATCAGTTGGTCAGGTTGCAAGCCAAACATTACAATCTATGAGTGTAATAAATAGTGTAACAAATATGCCAGTTATTCGTCCACTTGCAATATTTGATAAGAAGGATATTATTAAGCTTTCAACAAAGTTTGATTGTTATGATTTATCAATTAAGCCATTTGAGGATTGCTGTACAGTATATATACCAAAGACTCCTTCAACTGCGCCTAAAATTGATAAGGCAGAAACCTTTGAGAAGGCATTTGATTATGAGAGTATGGTTAGGGAAGCTATAGAAAATACAAGAAGTATATCTATTGATAAGGATTCAGATTTAGATTTACCACTTTTAGGACTTGAAGTAAGAGACGTTTTAGATGAGATTTTAGCAAAAAAATAATTACATTTGTAAAAAATGTAATATAATAAAAACTAGGAGTTGGTTATTTTTGAAATTATATATAAAGGCACCTTTATACAAAAGGTTTTTAGCTTTTTTAATTGATGGAGTTATAGTTGTTGGCTTAAGTATCTTGATTGGATTTTTAATTTTATGGGCAATGAAATTTGATTTCCAAAGATACGGCACTTTATCTGATAAAGTATATAAAACATATTATGATTTTATGATCACTGGAAATGGTGCATTATTAGATGATACATTCTACAAGGACGCGACTGAATTCTTTAGACTTGGTTTAGTAAGACTTGGAATAATATACGCTGTTGCGATAGTATTAACTATTCCGTATCTAGTAGTACTACCTTATTTTTGGAAGGGTAGAACATTAGGAAGATTTGCGATGAGATTAACTATTATTTCTCATATTCCTAATACTAGCTTGAAATTACACCATATTGTAAGAAGAGAAATACTAGGTTCATATTTACTACTTGGTGTTTTATCATATATAATCGCGCTTCCATCATTGTTTATACTTTTATTTATTGGAAGAAGTATTACAGACTTAGTATCATCTACAGACTTAGTTTTAGAAGATCCTGTTATAGTTGATGAAAATACACAAGGCTTCTATAATTTCTTTAATAATAGAATGAGAGAAAATAACTATTATCAAGGAAATGATAATGATAAGTATGATGATAATAATAATGATGTAATTGACGCGGAAGTTAACGACGTTAAGGATGAAAATAATAATCTTAATGATAATAAGATAGATGATAAAAAGAATGAATCTTTTGATGATGATGACGAATATGAAGTATTTTAGGTGATGGTATGAAATTTATTGCGATTAAAAATGTTGGTGAGAATAAGGAATTAGCACTTGATGTTGTTAAATCATTAGTAGGTAATAATATTCAATCTGAGGAAGAAAATGATATATTATTTATCTACCATAGCTATGAAAATGATTATGACATCACTAATCTTTTAAGCGCACTTGAAACTGAATTTGGTTCAAGTATATTTGCATATTTATCAAATGATTCATCAAAGGAAAGATTATCTGAGGAAAAGAATATTTATATTACTTTATCTGAATATTTACCACATGGTATATTTAAGCTTAAAGAAGCACTTCTTAAGGCTGAAAAGATAAATAATAAAAGAATGATTTTAGATTTCATTTTAGATTCAACTGGAATTAATGAAGCATTTATAGAGGGATTCATTGAATCTAATTTGAATGTATCATTTGCAGGAAAGAAATTAAACTTTCATAGAAACACAATGAATTATAAGCTAGATAAGTTTTATTCAGTGTCTGGATTTGACTTAAGAGTGTTTAAAGATGCTTATATTATCTATAGTTTATTTGAAAAAAATAGGTAATTTGTGCAAGTTGCACATACTATTATATGCAAAAAAAAGGTATAATTAACACGTAAAAAGAAGAAGGAGATTTAATTTATATGGCAACATTAGATTTAAAAAATATTAATAAAATCTACCCTAACGGAGTACAAGCCGTTTTTGATTTTAACCTACACATTGACGAAAAGGAATTCATTATTTTCGTAGGACCATCTGGTTGTGGTAAATCAACAACTTTACGTATGATAGCAGGTCTTGAAGAGATTTCTTCAGGTGACTTATATATTGATGATGTACGTATGAATGACGTAAGCCCTAAGGATCGTGGTATCGCAATGGTTTTCCAAAGCTATGCCTTATATCCACATATGTCAGTTTATAACAACATGGCATTCAGCTTACAATTACGTCGTATGCCACGTGATCAAATCGCAAAGAGAGTAGATGAAGCAGCTAAGATGCTTGGTCTAGAACCATTCTTACAAAGATTCCCAAGACAATTATCTGGTGGTCAATGTCAAAGAGTTGCATTAGGACGTGCAATCGTTCAACAAGCAGGAGTATTCCTACTAGACGAACCACTTTCTAACCTAGATGCTAAGCTACGTGTAACAATGCGTGGAGAATTAACTAAGCTTCATAGAAGATTAGGTTGTACAACTATTTACGTAACACACGACCAAATTGAAGCCATGACAATGGCATCAAGAATCGTAGTTATGCGTGATGGTCGTATTCAACAAGTTGGTGCACCAAAAGATATTTATGAGAACCCAGCTAACGTATTCGTTGGTGGATTCATCGGTACACCTCCAATGAACTTCCTACATGGTGAATTAAAGGATAATGGTACATTCGTATCATCTAAGGGTAACTATACAATTAAGATTCCTGAAGGAAAATTAAGAGTACCAAGAGAAAAGGGTTATGAAAATAGAGAAATCATTTTCGGTATTCGTCCTGAGGATATTTATGATGAGCAAAATGAAATTATGAAGACAGTTTGGGCAAATGCTTGCTTAGACATTACTGTTGAAATTTCAGAATTACTAGGTGCTGAAACTAACATTTATACTTCAGTAGATGGTGATCCAATCATTGCTTCAGTTCCATCAAGAGACGATTTAGCTCCAGGTCAACCATTAAAGTTATGGTTAGACATGAATCACTGTCATTTATTTGATGCTGATACAGAAATGTTAATCACAGAAGATTCTCAAACAAAGACAGATGATTTCGATTTAGATGACGATTTATAATATTTAAAAAATCTAATAAATTGTGGGTCAAATTTTTGAAAATTTGACCCATTTTTTTAAAACATACTATAATTTTTATATATTTAATATATAATATTATTACACATTTCGGTTAAAGGCGGGTGATTTTATGCTTAAGCTTAAGGATATAAAGAAGGAATATTATGTAGCTGATACGACAGTTCATGCACTAAAGGGTATTAACCTATGCTTTAGAAAAAATGAATTCGTATCAATTCTAGGACCATCTGGTTGTGGTAAAACTACATTATTAAATATTATTGGTGGACTTGATAAATATACAAGTGGTGACTTATATATTTCAGGTAAATCAACTAAAGAATTTAAGGATAGAGACTGGGATGTATATAGAAACCATAGAATTGGTTTCATTTTCCAAAGCTACAATTTAATTCCACATCAAACAATATTAGGAAATGTTGAGCTTGCTTTAACTATTTCAGGTATATCAAAGGCTGAAAGAACTAAAAGAGCAAAAGAGGCACTTGATAGAGTAGGTTTAAAAGATCAATATCATAAGCATGCTAATCAATTATCTGGTGGTCAATGCCAAAGAGTTGCGATAGCACGTGCTTTAGTTAATGAACCAGAAATCCTACTTGCTGATGAGCCAACTGGTGCGCTTGATACAGTTACATCAGTTCAAATAATGGATTTAATTAAAGAAATAGCTAAAGAAAGATTAGTAATCATGGTTACACATAACCCTGATTTAGCTGAAAAGTATTCTACAAGAATTGTAAATTTACTTGATGGTACTGTTTTAGATGATTCTAATCCATTTACTGAAGAAGAAGAGCTTTCTGAACTTAATGAATTAAAGGAATTAGAAGATAAAAAAGAAAAAGAAGAAACTGAATTATTAACTCCTGAAGAGTTAAAAGAAAGAAATAAGCATAAAGAAGAAAAAGCTAAGATGAGTTTCTGGACTGCATTTAAGCTTTCATTTAAGAATCTTTATTCTAAGCTAAAAAGAACTATATTAGTTATTATTGCAGGTTCTATTGGTATTATTGGTGTATCTGCCGTTTTAGCCGTATCTCAAGGTGTAAAGGATTATATTGCAAGTATGCAGGATGACCTTTTATCAGCATATCCTATTAAGATTGCAGAAGCTGGCGTTGATTATAGTGCACTTGTAAATTCATCTATCGCATCTAATAAGGATAAGCTTGATATTGTATCAGGAAAGGTAAATGTAAACTCATTAATTGATATTCTAGTTAGAAATGAGGACGCATTAAAGGAGCTTGCCTATACAAATACAGTCACTCAAGAATATGTAAATTATGTTAAAAACATGCCAAAGGAATATTATAACGATATTGTCCTTAATTATGGCTTAGATATTGTAAGTAGTATTTATACAGATTATAAGGTTTACCAAACTAATCAAAATGGTAAGAGAGTTGCAGATGGTACTGATGTTCCTATTACAAAGAACACAAGAACATTATCACTTCATGCAATAACTGAGTATTATACAGCTCTACTTGAACAAACTCCTTATGCTGAATATTCAGCACTTATTACTAACCTATCAACAGTAATGAGTCAATCTGTATCAAATAATGAATATATTTCATCACAATACGATTTATTAACAGGTACACTTCCAAAGAATAAGGAAGATATCCTAATTGTACTTGGACCAAATGATACATTAACTGACCTACTATTAGCACAGCTTGGCTATTATACAGAGGATGAATTCTATAATATGATTTATAATGCAGGTCCTGATGAAATGAAGGGTGCTTATAAATCAACACTTGATGTAGAGAAATTCTCTTATGAAACATTATTAAATAAGAAATTTACTTGGTATCCAAATGATAAAATTTATACTGATGTTAGTATGGATGTTGAATCAGGAGGAAAGACCACTCACCTACAAAGATTTGCGTATAATTACGAGGCTAATACTAAAACTGCCAAGGTAAGTAATATGGTACTTGATACAATTACTGGTGGTATGGGTATTAACTATGATATTAATTTAGAGTATGTAAATGATGACTGGAGTAGTAAGGGTCTAGATTTAAATGTTTGTGGTATCGTAAGAGCTAAAGAAGGAATTCAATATGGTGCTTTATCTTCTGGATTCTTATATACTGAGGCTTTAGCTAAATATATCGTTAGCCAAAATATAAATTCTGAAATCGCAAGAAGTATTAAGGCTAATGGCGATATCATGTCAATGACTATGGAACAAAGTGGTTTAACACTTCCAATTGGTATTTTCTATAAACTTGGCTATCTATACGATCAAAAGCTAAAGAGCGAGGATTATGAGGAAGGCTCAAAGAATGTACTTGTTGGTAAGGCTCAAACTGGTATTATGACAACATTCTTAAGCTACGTTGGCGGCGCTGGCGGTAGTATGGGAATGGGTGGAGGTAGTGGTGATTCTAACGTAAGTGAAGAATTAAAATCATACCTTAATATTAAGACTATGGATTTAAATGGTATAGGTGGAACATATTTACCTGAATCTATTGAAATTTATCCAGTTGATTTTAATAACAAATTCCTAGTTACAGATTATCTTGATGTATGGAATAATACTAAGGCTAGACCAATGGTTTATACTTATAACGCTGATGGTACTGAAGAAACTGGTACTTATAATGCTAAGGATTTAAGTAAGGCAGTTGTTAAGAATAGCGAGGGCGAAACAGTAGCTTGTGATATTATCTTGACATATTATCAAAAGGCATCTGGCAAGAACTACATTGTATATAAATTAAAAGATAGTGATGTTGGATTAATAAGCACTTATTCTTATGATGAAAATACTGATACAGTAACTTTAGCATCAAATATCAGTCTTTTAGGCGACGTTACAGTTAAGAATAATGGTGGTACTGTCATAGATTGTGATATTGAATATATTTATCATTCACCTGAAGGTAAAAAATATGTCGTATACACAAATAAAGATAACAAGCAAAGATATTTAGAAGAATATGAATTTGATGCAAATGATAGCACTGTAATTGTAGTAACTGAGGCTACAGATCAAGATGAAGCGAATTTATTAAATGATCTTGTGTTATTTGCCGAAAAGGAAAAAATAAAATATACAGATCAAATAGCTTTAATTATTCAAATAATTAATACAATGATTGATATTGTTACATACGCACTTGTTGCGTTTACAGCATTATCATTAATTGTATCAACAGTTATGGTTGGTATTATTACATATGTTTCAGTTGTTGAAAGAACAAAGGAAATTGGTGTAATAAGATCACTAGGTGGACGTAAAAAGGATGTTTCTCATTTATTCAACGCAGAAACATTTATGATTGGACTTGCATCAGGAGTATTCGGCGTATTTGTAACTTGGGTTTTAGCACTCATTGCAAATATCATAGTTAAAAATGTATCTGGTGGAGCAGTAAAGACAATTGCTAACCTTACATGGGTAAACGCAGTTGTAATGATTTCAATAAGTGTTGTATTAACATTAATTTCAGGTCTAATCCCTGCAAGAAGTGCAGCAAGACAAGACCCAGTAAATGCATTAAGAAGTGAATAGAGGTAGTAAAATGAAAAGAATTTTAGTAACAGGTGGTATGGGATATATTGGTTCTCATACTGTAGTAGATTTAATTGAAAATAATTATGAGGTAATTATCGTAGATAATCTATCAAATTCTTCTAAGGAAGTATTAAATAGAATTAATAAGATTACAAATCATACTCCAAAATTTTATGAGGTTGATTTGTGTAATTATAATGATTTAGAAAATATATTTAAGGAAGAAAAAATTGACGCAGTAATTCATTTTGCAGGCTTAAAGGCTGTTGGTGAATCTGTGGCTAAGCCTTTAATGTATTATCAAAATAATTTAATTTCTACATTAAATTTAATTGATTTAATGGAAAAATATGATGTAAATAATTTAGTATTTTCATCAAGTGCGACTGTATATGGTGATCCAGTATCAGTTCCTATTTATGAAAATTTCGATTTACATGTTACAAATCCATATGGAAGAACTAAGCTTATGATTGAGGATATCCTAAGAGATTATACTAATGTTCATCCTAAATTTAACGCTGCATTATTAAGATACTTTAACCCAATTGGAGCACATAAGTCTGGCTTAATGGGTGAAGATCCAAATGGTATTCCTAATAATTTAATGCCTTATATCACACAAGTTGCGATTGGAAAAAGAGAATTCTTAGGTGTATTTGGAAATGACTATAATACAGTTGATGGTACTGGTGTAAGAGACTACATTCACGTATGTGATTTAGCTCATGGACATGTACTTGTTTTAGATAAGCTATTTACAAATAGTGGCTTAGTTACTTACAATTTAGGTACTGGTAATGGCTATTCAGTACTTCAAGTTCACGCAGCTATGGAGCGTGCTTGTGGATTTAAAATTCCATATAAGATTTTACCAAGACGTGATGGCGATATCGCTACATGCTACGCAAATTGTGATAAGGCTGAAAAGGAAATCGGCTTTAAGGCACAATACACTTTAGATGATATGTGTAGAGATTCTTGGAATTGGCAAAAGAATAATCCAAACGGATATAAGGGCTAATAAAGATTTGGTGGTATTATGATTAGATTAGATAAGGTATTATCTCATTTAGGCTATGGCTCAAGAAAAGAAGTAAAAGAGATAATAAGAAAAGGTTATGTCACTGTAAATGGTGAGGTAATATCAAAGGATGATACTAAAATTGATGAGGAAAATGATGAGGTATTAGTCTTTGATGACAAAATTGAATATGACAAATTTATCTATCTAATGCTTAATAAACCATCTGGCTATGTTTCTGCGACATTCGATAATAAATTACCTACAGTCTTAGACTTAATAGAAGGGTATGAAAAAAGAGGACTATTTCCTGTTGGTAGATTAGATATTGATACATATGGCTTATTATTAATAACAAATGATGGTATGCTTGCCCATAAGATGCTATCACCTAAATATCATGTTGATAAGAAGTATTATTTGGAATTTGATGGGGATTTTAAAGAGGAGAATTATAAAAAATTCGAAGATGGAATCATACTTGATGATGGATATAAATGTATGAGTGCCAAATTTGAATTAATAGATAAAAATAAGGGCTATATTACCATAAAGGAAGGTAAATTTCATCAGGTAAAAAGAATGATGGAAGCACTAAATATGACTGTAACATTCTTAAAAAGAGTGTCTTTTGGTGCGCTTAATCTTGATGATATCCTTAAATATGGAGAATATAGAAAATTAACAGAAGAAGAGATCGAATCTTTAAAATAAAGGAGGACAAAATAATGTTAAAAGATGAAGATTTTATCCTATCAAATGGAGTTAAAATCCCAAAGATTGCATTCGGTACTTGGCAAATTCCTGATGGAGATGTTGCCTATAATTCGACTTTAGCTGCAATAAAAATGGGCTATCGTCATATCGATACTGCAAGAGCCTATGAGAATGAAAAATCAATAGGAAGAGCTATTAAGGATAGTAATGTAAAAAGAGAGGATCTTTTTATCACAACTAAGCTTCCAGCTGACTGCAAGGGCTATGATATTACTATCCAAAAATTCAATGAATCTTTAGCTAATTTAGGCTTAGATTACATTGATTTATACCTAATTCACGCACCTTGGCCATGGAGTAATGTTGGCGCTGATTGTAGACGTGAGAATATTGAATGCTGGAAGGCTATGATTGACCTTTATAATAAGGGCTTAATTAGAGCAATCGGTGTATCTAACTTTAGAGTTGATGACCTTGAAAATTTAATTCATGCAACTAACTTTAAGCCACATGCTAATCAAATTAGATTCTTTGTTGGTAACACTCAAAATGAAATCTATAATTATTGTCAAAAAAATAATATTTTAATTATGGCATATTCACCTCTTGCAACAGGAAATTTACTATCTGATAAGACAGTAAATGATATTGCAAAGAAGTATAATACAACTCCTGCTAAAATATTACTTAGATACTGTGTTGAAAAGAACACATTACCACTTCCTAAATCAACTCATGAGGAAAGAATTAAATCTAATTTAGAGGTTGATTTCACATTAAAGGAAGAGGATATCAAATTATTAGATCAAGTTCGTAATCCTGAGCTTGATAGACCACTTAGAAGCTAGGCGATTATATGTATGAAGATTTTTTAATTGACTATTTAACTAAATATAACAATTTAAGAAATGCCTTCGTTGAGGTAAATAAAAATGATAGAGTAAGAGCATTAATGAATATAACTATGCCCTATAATCTATCAGATGAATTCTATCAAAAAGAAGGAGTTTATCTAAAATCACTACTTGCTAAAAAGAGTATTATTAATGTCGAAGATTTAGAATTTAAGAATAATATTTCCTTCATTTTAGGTGATATTACTCTAATTGATAGTGATGCAATTGTTAATGCATGTAATAGTCGATTATTAGGGTGCTTATCCCCTCTTCATTATTGTGTTGATAATGCAATTCATTCATTTGCAGGTTTAGAGGTAAGAAGAGATTTACTTCCAATTATGGAAAAGCAAAATGGATATGAAAAAAATGGTAAGGTTAAGGTCACAAAGGGCTATAATTTACCATCAAAATTTATATTTCATACAGTAGGACCAAGGGTAGCTGGAATTGTATCAGAGGACGATAAAATTGATTTAGAAAATTCCTATTTATCATGCCTTAAAAAGGCTTGCGAAATGAATTTAGAATCAATTACATTTCCATCTATTTCAACTGGTGTTTTTGCCTATCCTATATTAGAGGCATCTAAGCTTGCAGTAGAAACTGTAAAAAAGTATTTAGCTGAAACAAATTCTAAGCTAAAAGTAGTATTTATATTACATTCAGAAAAGGATTATAACGTATATAAAGAGCTACTTGAAAGCTAAAAATTATATATATTTCTAGACTAGGAATTAATATTCCTAGTTTTTTTTATTTTTTAAGAATTTTATCTTGTAAAATTTGAACTTTTATAATAAAATTATAAAATAGAGCGTTATGTTTTTTGGAGGTATTATTTATGCAAAAGATAACTCTTGATGGTTTAGTAGCTTACTTAAAAGAACAAGGTTTTGTTTTCCAAGGAAGCGAGATTTATGGTGGACTTGCAAATGCATGGGATTATGGTCCACTAGGAGTAGAATTAAAAAGAAATATTAAAGATGCATGGTGGAAGAAATTCGTAAGAGAGAACAAATATAATGTTGGTCTAGATTCTGCCATTCTAATGAATAAAGAGGTTTGGGTTGCATCAGGTCACATTGGTTCATTCAGTGATCCACTTGTTGACTGTAAGAAGTGTCATTCAAGATATAGAGCAGATAAGCTTATTGAGGATTTCACTCATGGACAAATTACAGGTGATGGTATGTCAAATGATGAATTAACTAAGTTCATCAACGACAACAAGATCGTATGTCCAACTTGTGGTGCACTAGATTATACAAGCATTCGTCAATTCAACCTAATGTTTAAAACTCATATGGGTGTTATTGAAGATGCTAAGACAGAGGTTTATTTAAGACCTGAAACAGCACAAGGTATATTCGTTAATTTCAAGAATGTACAAAGAACAACAAGAAGAAAGCTTCCATTTGGTGTAGGTCAAATCGGTAAGAGCTTTAGAAATGAAATTACTCCAGGTAACTTCATATTTAGAACAAGAGAATTCGAGCAAATGGAATTAGAATTCTTCTGTAAGCCAGGTACTGAAATTGATTGGTTCAGCTACTGGAGAAATTACTGTATGGGATTCTTAAAGTCTATTGGTGTTGATGGTGATAAGCTAAGATTTAGAGATCACGATAAGAAGGAATTATCATTCTATTCAAATGCAACAACAGATATCGAATTTGAATTCCCTTGGGGCTTTGGTGAATTATGGGGTATCGCATCTCGTACAAATTACGATTTAAATGCTCACATGACTCATTCAAAGGAAAGCTTAGAATATCTTGATCCTGAGGATAATACAAAATATATTCCTTACGTTGTTGAACCATCTGTTGGTGTTGAAAGAATGTTACTTTCAGTTTTATTCTCAGCATATGATGAGGAAACAGATCAAAATGGTCAAACTAGAACAGTATTAAGATTACATCCAGCTCTTGCTCCATACAAGGTTGCAGTCTTACCTTTAATTAAGAAGAATCATGCTGAAAAGGCAAATGAAATCTTCGAATTATATTCATCATATTTCCAAACAACTTATGATGAAACAGCTAATATTGGTAAGAGATATAGAAGAGAAGATGCTATTGGTACTCCATTCTGTGTAACTGTTGATGATAATACTTTAGCAGAAGGTACAGTTACAGTAAGAGATAGAGATACTATGGAACAAATTAGCTTAAAAATTGAAGATGTAATTCCATATGTTTTAGGAAAATTAAAATTCTAATTTAAAAAGGAGTGACTAATGTGACAAATGAAGAAATTGAAAATCTAGTAAACATTACAGATATTGTCTCATTGGTTTCTCAATATGTTAATTTAGAAAAGCAAGGAAAGAATTATCAGGGCTTATGTCCATTCCATAATGAAAAGACTCCTTCATTTGTTGTATCACCAGATAAGAAGATATTTAAATGCTTCGGCTGTGGTAAAGCAGGAGGTCCAATAAAGTTCATTGAGGAAATAGAACAAGTAGGCTATAAAGAAGCCCTACATAAACTTGCTGATTTCAATGGTATTAAGCTAAGTGATACCTATAAGAAAAAGGAAGATCCTAATAAAAGACTTTATGATTTGATGAACGCTTCTAAGGATTTTTATAAGATGTATCTTAATAAAACCAAAGAAGGATTAAATGCGATAAAATATTTAGAGGATAGAGGACTTACTAAAGAAATAATAGAGGATTTCTCTATTGGTTTATCTCCAGACTTTGGAGACAATCTATATAAGATGCTATCAGAGATGGGCTTTAAAGAGCTTGATATGTTTGATGCAGGCTTAATAGAAAAAGATAAAAACGGAAAAATCTACGACTTATTCTCAAATAGAATTATGTTCCCAATATTTAATGAATTTGGAAATGTAGTTGCTTATTCAGCAAGAATTTATAAGGAATCCAAGGATAAGAAGGATCACAAATATATAAATTCAAGAGAAACTGTCATATTTAAAAAAGGTGAAGTATTATTCAATTTTGATAAAGCAAAATTAAGCATTAATAAAATGCATAGAGTAATCCTTCATGAAGGTCAAATGGATGTTATCGCATCCAATAAGGCAGGCTTTACTGAGGCAGTTTGTACACTTGGTACATCACTTTCTAAAGCACACGTTGATAAGCTTTCAAAGCTTACAAAGAGTGTAGTGATTTGTTATGATGGTGACTTTGCAGGTAGAAACGCATCAGTTAAAGCAATTAAATTATTTGAATCATACGGGTTTGATATCCATCTAGTATTATTACCTGATGGACTTGATCCTGATGATTATATAAAGAAATATGGCATAGAGAAATACAAGGAATATTTCAACAATAACCAAATAGACAAGGATAGATATCTATTTAATGTATTATTCTTCGATAAGAATTTGAATGATTCCAACGTATTAAAAGCATTAATGAATGATGCATTTGAGTTAATAGCCTCATTTAATAGTATGGTTGAAGAGGAAAGATATTTAGATGAACTTTCAAAAAGAATTAATGCCTCAATTGATGCTATCAAAAATGACTATGCTAATTTCAAAAAGACTTATTGGCCAGCTCCACAAAAAGCTATAGTTGAAAAAGAAGAAAAGAAGCCAAAGCCAATAAGCACTAAAAAATTTAATAGTATATGCGAATTTAGAATAATTAAATACGCACAAAGAAGTAAAGTTCTAGCACTTCAAATTGATGAAGCCATTTCAAATTCAATGGATGGTATGAGTCAAGAAACTCAAGAGTTATGGACTGAATTAATTTACAGCTATTATGAGAATTTTGAAACATTTGATGAAGGAAGATTTATTAATATGATTTCTGAAGAATGTATGAATCATTATATGTATCTTAATGAAGAATTAAAAAAGGACATAACTAAGTACAATGATGATGATTTAGAGCTTTGCGTTGAAAAGATTAAAAGTATTAGTAGAAGAATTTCAAACAAAAGATTAAAAGAAATTGCGAAGAATTCAGCTGATATAACTGAAAAGTCAAGATTAACAGATCAAATTATATCAAACAGACGTCGTAAAAAATAACCACGGGAGGGTTTAAAGATGGATTTAAATCAAATTATTAAGGAACTAGAAGAATTAGCTGCAGCAAATAATCAAACAGTATATTCAAACGATTTATTAAAGTATTTCGATGAAGCATCTGATGATTATGATAAGGTCGAGGAAGCTTTAAAGCAAAAGAACATCGATGTTGTGCCTTCTACTACCTCAATGGATGATATTGACGACCAAGTTGAGCCTATCAATTTAGGTGATATTGAAGAAGTTGATATTTCAACTTATGACCAATTACCTTCATCAATCAAGGTTGATGACCCAGTAAGAATGTATTTAAAGGATATAGGTACAATTCCTCTATTAAATTCAGATGAGGAAACTAATCTAGCTAAGCTAGTAGTTGCTGGTCGTGTCGCAAAAGAAAAATTAGAAGAAATTGATAATGATGATTCAAATACAATTTCTTATGAAGAATATGAAAACTTATTAAATGAGGTTGAAGCTGCTGATGAGGCTAAGGATAAGCTTGTTGAAGCTAACCTAAGATTAGTTGTTTCAATCGCAAAGAGATATTTAAGCCGTGGTTTACAATTCCTAGATTTAATCCAAGAAGGTAACATGGGTTTAATCAAGGCTGTTGATAAATTTGACCATAGAAAGGGATTCAAGTTCTCAACATATGCCACTTGGTGGATTAGACAAGCTATTACAAGAGCAGTTGCTGACCAAGCAAGAACTATTCGTATTCCAGTTCATATGGTTGAAACTATCAATAAGCTTGTAAGAGTACAAAGACAATTAGTTCAAGAATTATCTCGTGAGCCATCTCCTGAAGAGGTTGCTAAGAGAATGGAAATAACTGTTGAAAAGGTTCAACAAATTCAAAGAATAGCTCAAGAGCCTATTTCTTTAGAAGCCCCAGTTGGTGAAGAAGAGGATTCTTCTTTAGGAGATTTCATTTCAGATGCAAATGCACTTGACCCATATGAGTACACTGCAAAGATGAAATTAAGAGAAGAATTAGATAAGGCTTTATCAGAATTAACTGAACGTGAAGAAAGAGTATTAAGATTAAGATTCGGTTTAATTGATGGACGTCAAAGAACATTAGAGGAAGTTGGTAAGGAATTTAATGTTACACGTGAACGTATCCGTCAAATAGAGGCTAAGGCACTAAGAAAGTTAAGACATCCTACTAGAAGCAAGAAGCTTAAGGATTTCATGACAAATCATTAATGGATAGAATAGATTTAATCGCTTCATTAGCTAGAGGTTCTAATGTTTTATGTGATATAGGCTGTGATCATGCCTATTCAATTATAAAGGCATTAAAATATTATAATGTATCAAAGGCGATAGCCTCTGATATAAATCAAGGACCGCTTGATAACGCAAAAAATAATATTTATAGTGAAGGATTAGAAAGCAGAGTTGATTTCATTAAATCTGATGGTTTTAGTGATATCAACTCTTTCTTTGATACAGCTATAATTTCTGGCATGGGCGGAAACTTAATTATTGATATATTATCTAAGGGTTTAGATAAAATAAAAGGAAAGAAGCTAATTATTAGTGCCAATTGTGATTCTTTCTTAGTTAGAAAATATTTAACTAAAAACGGATTTTATATCAAGGACGAATATGCAATATATGATTCTAATAAATACTATGAAATAATGGTATTTGAAGAGGGAAAAGTAGAATATGCATCATTTGAATTAAAATATGGTCCTATCCTTTTAGCTAAGAAAACTGAGGACTATATTAAGGAATATGAATCAAGACTAAAAAAGATTGATGAAATTATTCCAAATATTAAGGATACAATTCAAAAGGATGAAAAGATTGTACTAAGAAATGATTATAGAAAAATATTACATGGTGATAGTACAAAGATGATTCCAATCTTAGATACAGATAACTATTATAGAGAATATTTTATTGATGATAAAAAAAGACCATTAATAGTTGTTTCTGCTGGTGGTGCTTATAAATATACATCACCAAGAGAATCAGAGCCTATAAAGGATTTCTATTTTGAAAATGGCTATCATGTAGTTATTGTTAATTATAGAGAATCATTAGGATATTTCCCTGAACCACAAAATATGCTTTCATATGTAATCAAGAAATTTGAAAATGATGAAAGAGTATCTAAGGTTATAGTTATTGGATTTAGTGCTGGAGGTCATAATGCCCTCGAGGTTGCACTTCATCCAAGTATCTATAATGTAAAGGTAGATCTTTTAATTTTAGCTTACCCTGTAGTTACAGCTGATCCTAAATATGCTCATGTTGGTTCATTTGAGAATTTAATTGGTAATTTTACTGATAAGAAATTACTTGATAGATTATCAGAAGAAAAAGAAGTAACTGATGCTGCCCCTGAATTATTCTTATGGGGAACATATACTGATGAATCAGTTGATGTAATGAATTCACTTTTATTAATTGAAGCATATAAGAAATATGATATTAATGTAGAATATCATTTATACCCAATGGGTGGACATGGACTGTCACTTGCTAGTTCTAGATCATCTTATGGTGAAGCTGATAAGGAAATAGAGCATGTATCTGAGTGGGCATATGATTCATTAAAGTGGCTTGATATAAAGCTTAATAGAATGTAGATATTTCAATGCTTGAAATATATATTTAAAATTTGATATAATATCGATAGATTTTTGGAGGAAAAATGTATGGAACAAAATCAATTTGAAGGATTAGAAGAATTAGAACAAGAGCCTGTTAAAGAGGTTGTTGATGAAAGAAAAGAATACGAAAAATTATTACTTGCTGAAGCAAATAGAGAATGCTATGAAAAGGCAGTAAATTTAGTTAACTGTGGTTGCTTTAACCAAAAGCAAGAGCCAACTATGGATTTCTCTAAATATACTACTATTCCAAACAAAAAGAAGTATAAGGGCTTATATACTTTATACCAAGATAAGGAAACATTAGATTTATTATTTGTATGCCCACTTGTTGAAAACAATAAGGGTGATGTTGATGAGGATAAGTCAATGGCTCCTTATGCATATGATGTTTTATATATTGAAACTATGGATTATGAAACATATAAGGCAGTACTTCATGCAGCAAAGAATAATTTATCTTCAAAGATAAATGTTTTATATAGAGCTTCATTTGTATGCTTCTTTGTACTTTTAGCATTTGCTTTATATTATATTATCTACACTTTGATTATTTCAGCAGCTGGTGGATTCTTCTCAGCATTTGCTCAAGCATGCTATGGTGCAGGAGCTTATTTAGTAGGTGCAGTATTAATGTTACCTTTATTAGTTATTACATCTATTAAGTATAAGAAATATAAGGATCAACAATAATGCAAAAATATTTTATTAGTGAAGAAGAATTTAATTTAAATCAAATTAAATCTGATGATGCATTTCATATCGCAAATGTTATGAGATGTAGGGTTAATGATAATGTTTTAGTTGGATATAATAATAAAACATATTTAGTTAAGCTTACTAATATTACTAATAAAATGGTTACTTTTGAAATTGTTAAGGAAGAAACCGGAGTTCATGAACTACCGGTTTTTGTTACTATTTTTCAAGGGTATCCAAAGGGTGATAAGCTTGATGATATTATTAAGCATTCAACTGAGCTTGGCGTATATGAAATTATCCCTACTATAATGAAAAGATCTATTTTTAAGCTTGATACTAAAAAGCTTGAAAGTAAGCTTATAAGATTTAATAAGATAGCTAAAGAAGCGGCAGAGCAATCATTTAGAGATTATGTTCCAAATATTCCTTCTATTAAATATTTAAAGGAAATAGATTTTAGCAATTTCGATAAAAAGATTTTATGCTATGAGGAAAGTGCTAAAAATAATGAGCTTGTTAATTTTAAGAATATCATTTCAAGCTTAAATAAAAACGATAAGGTTGCAATTCTAATTGGACCTGAGGGCGGAATTGATGATAGTGAGCTTACATATCTTAAGGATAAGGGATTCGTTGAATGTGCTTTAGGACCAAGAATCCTAAGAACAGAGACTGCAAGCTTTTACTGTTTATCTTCAATTAGCTATGAGTTGGAGTTGAAAAAATGAAAGTTGGATTTATAACATTAGGATGTAAAGTTAATATATATGAGTCTAATGCCTTAAAGGAAGAATTTCAAAGAAGAGGTTTTGAAGTTTTAGACGCAGAGGATGATTGTGATATTTATGTCATTAATACCTGCTCTGTAACTAATATGGCAGATAGTAAGTCTCGTAAGATGATTAGGAGATGTATTAAGATGAATCCTAATGCTATTATTTGTGCTATAGGATGCTACGTCCAAACTAATGATGATGCTAAGGAAATTGAAGGCGTTGATATTTTAGTTGGAAATGGTAATAAGGCTTCAATCGTTGATAAGGTAGTTGATTTAGTTAATAGGGGTGTAAAGGAAAAGAATATTGATATTTTAGATATCTTAAATATTTCTGAATATGAAGCCCTTGGTGTAACTACATATGACCATACTAGAGCGTTCGTTAAAATTGAAGATGGATGTAATCAATTTTGTGCATACTGTATTATCCCATTTGCCAGAGGAAACGTTAGATGTAAGGATTCTGATTCTGTAATAGAGGAATTAAAGAATATTACAGAAAAGGGCTATAAGGAAGTAGTACTTGCAGGTATTCATACAGGAAGATACAAGGATAAGGAAAAGAATGTTAATTTATCTCGTCTTGTAAGAAGAATATTAAATGAGGTACCCGAATTAAAAAGATTAAGATTATCATCAATTGAAATAAATGAAATAGATGATGATTTTATTCAAATGATGAAGGAATCTGAAATTCTAGCTAATCACCTACACTTACCTTTACAGGCTGGATCTAATAAAACATTAAAGAATATGGGAAGACCATATGATCTAAGCTATTTTAAGGAAAAGATAGATAAAATAAGAAGTGTTAGACCTGATATATCAATATCAACTGATATAATAGTAGGATTCCCATATGAGACAGATGAGGACTTTAAGGAGACTATGGAATTTTCAAAAGAAATTGGCTTTAGTAAAATTCATGTATTCCCATATTCTAAAAGAAAAGGAACTAGGGCTGCAGAGATGCCTCAGGTTAATGATAAGGTTAAAAAGGATAGAGCCTTAGAATTAATAGCTTTATCTGATAAGCTAGAAGAGGAATATGCTAAAAAGTTCATTGGTCAAAAATTAGATATTATCGTAGAACAAAAATATTCTAAGGATAAGATGATTGGACACTCATCTAATTTCTTACAAATAGTATTAGATTTAGATGAAAATATGATTAAAAAACAAGTAGATGTAGTGGTTGATAAAGTAGAAAATAAGATGGTTTTTGGCCATATAATAAAAAATTAAAAATAATGCTTTACAAATAAATTACAGTTTGATATAATTTTAGTCGGAATTCGTCCTTGGAAGGAGGCTTAGTGATGCCAAAAATTGTTGTACGTGAAAAAGAAAACATCGAAGATGCTTTACGTAGATTTAAACGTGATGTTTCAAGATCTGGTAACCTTCAAGAGGCGAAAAAACGTCAATATTATTTAAAACCTAGTGACGTGCGTAAGCAAAAACGCCAAGAGGCTAGAAAGAAATATAAGTAAAATTAAAGGAGAGCATTATGCTCTCTTTATTTGTTTTTAAGGAGTGAAATTTATGGCAAATATTCATATGATGGGTGACTCAACAATGAAGAGGAATAATTTTTATAGCTATCCTCAATTTGGATGGGGTCAAGGAATTGAAAGCTTTGTTAATGATGGTGTATTAGTTTTCAATTATGCAGAAAATGGAAGAAGTACAAAATCATTTATCGATGAGGGTAGATTTGATATCCTTTTATCTAATTTAAAGAAGGGTGATTTTGTTATCTGCTCATTTGGTCATAATGATGAAAAGAAATATGATGAATCAAGATATACTGAGCCTTTTGGGGAATATCAAAAGAACCTAAAGTATTTTAAGGATGAGGTAGAAAAAAGAGGCTGTCATATCGTATATGCAACATCTATTACAAGACATCAATTCAAAGATGGCGTTTGTGTTAATTCTCATGGTGATTATCCAAAGGCTATGCTTGAATTTGCACGCGATAATAATGTTACATGTATAGATCTAAATAAGCTATCTATTGATTTATATAATAAGCTTGGTGAAGAAGAAACAAAGAGATTCCATATGATTTATCCAGCTCATACATATTTTAATAATAGTGAGGCTAAGGATGATCATTCTCATTTAAGAAATGAGGGTGCTATCATGATGGCATATTTATTTGTTAGTGCATTATCTAAAACAAATGATAAATTAAATGAACTATTTATAGATTTATCTAAAGAAAATATGGTAGACTATAAGATGTTAATAGACTAATTTGTTTGGAGAAATTGCATATGAGACATGAATTTTTTTATAAAAACTATGATTTATATGATGCAAATATTATAAAAATGGAGATAGTTGATAAAAAGCTATATTTGAAGCTATCTGAAAACACTCATCTAGAGCTAATCGCAAATGGCTATAGACCTGAGCTTGATTGTGATTATATTCATACATATATTTTTGATGTAGAGAATAGTAATCATAAATTTAAAAATCATAAAATTGATAAGTATGATTTTAAGGACAATAAATTAGTATTTATTGTAGATGGAATAGAAATATTGTTTACATCTTTAGAAATTAGTGTTATTTAAAGAAATTTATGGGCTCTTTATTGTTGCAAAGAAATTGTATTATTGGTATAATTTTTTTGTATGTTAACAATACAAAAGTGAGGGAATTTTTTAATGGATAGAGATTACGAGTATGAAGAGGGCGTTTCATTAGGCCAAATATTAAAAGTATTTTTTGGTAGATGGAAGCAATTCTTAGTTATTACTGCCTTAGTAACAGTAGTAGCAATATTAGGCATTATGTTTATTTACAATAAGCCAAATCAGGTTTATTCTTCAACTTTTAAATATAATTCAGCCGACTTAAATAATGGTAAATATGTAGATGGATCATCATTTGATTACTCATTATTATCAAGTGAAAAGATATTAAATGAAGTTAAAAATTCTAATGAAAAATTTAAGGATTTAGATGTATCAAAGCTATCTCAAAACTTTAATAGTGCAATTACTATTAAAACTAATACAGATAAAGATACTAAGGCATTCACATCATTTACAATTACTATTAAAAAAACTGCTTTTTCAAATGATCAAGTTGGAAAAGATTTCATAACTGCATTAACTGAATACCCTATTACACATAGCTTAGATGTAATTAACAAATTATCATTTGATACAAATTTAAGCGCAGCATCATCATCAACAATGCTAGATGTTAAGGTAAATTATTTACTTGCACAAATTACATATCTTGAAAATGGATATCAAACATTAATTAATCAATTCGGTGATCAAACATATAATGGTAAGCCAATTTCTGAAATTAAAACAGAATTTGAATCATTAGTTAGAAATAATTATTACAAGGAGCTTGCAGATGAGCTTGAGAACTATCAATATGCACTTGATTTCGCAAATCAAAAGAGTCTATATGAAACTTTAAAGGGTGGATATGAAAAGAAGTATCAAGAGCTTGAGATGAAGATTAGCAACTATAATAAGCGTATTAAGGAAATCGCTGAAAATGGTGGAGACTTAAAGGAAGCTAACCTAGCTGCTATTACATCATCAATTAATACTTTAGTTGCTGAACAAACTGAAGTAAGAATTAAGGCTGATAATATTACACTATTACTTGAATCTCATGATCCAACATCTGCAGGATATGATGATTACATCGCAGCTGAAAATGCATATATTGCAAAGGTAAATAATATTTATTCAAATGTATTAGTTCCTGAAACTACTAATTATGCAAATATCTATAAGGCAATGTATCAAAATAACCTAGATGTATTATATCAAGATGATAAGATTACTATTAAGGGTGGATTAAATACAATCGTTACAATTATTATTTCATTACTTGCAGGTGTCTTATGTGCAGGTATTGCAAATCTAATTGTAGATAGAAAGAAGCTATCTCCTAATTATAAGGAAGAAGCTCCTATAAAGGAAGAACCTAAAAAAGAAATTGAAGCAGAAACAAATGATTCTCAAGAATGATTCTTGAGATTCTTTTTTTTACATAATTTAAGATAATTATAAAAATATTTCCCCATATTTATTTAGTATTCTATAGATGGTGATACTATGAATACATTTAAAAGATATGAAAAGAAATATATTATTACAAAAACACAGAAAGAAGAATTAGAAAAATTAATCTCTAGTAGAATGGTTAAGGATAAATTTTCTAGTGATGGCGGATATTTAATTAGAAATATCTATTATGATACATTATCAGAGGATTTAGTACATCAATCTATTCAAAAGCCAGTATTTAAAGAAAAGTTAAGGTTAAGAAAATATGGTACATATGGAGACTTAAAAGACGAATATTTCTTAGAAATAAAAAGGAAATATAATGGTGTAGTATATAAAAGAAGAGTAACGCTTAATAAGAGTGATTTACAAAATTTCTTAAGAAATAAAGTAATACCTAATGATATTGATAATGTCGATAGACAAATATTAAATGAAATATCGTATTTTATGGAAAAATATATAATTTTACCTAATACATTTATTTCATATAAAAGAATTGCTTATTTTGATAAGGATAATCCTGAATTTAGATTAACCTTTGATTATGATTTATATTCAAGAAAGGATAATTATAATTTTGATTTCCCATTTTATGAAAAAAGATTAATTGATGCTGATTCATATATTATGGAGGTAAAGGTATCTGATTCTATGCCACTATGGTTTACTAAAATATTATCAGAATTAAAAATATATGGATATAGCTTTTCAAAGTATGGTAAATCATTTGAACTTGATACATTAAAAGAAACAATATTAGGGCTTGATAGTTTCAAGAATAGATAGATAAAATTGAAATAATATTACATTTATGGTATAATTTGTAAATAATGGAGTTGATACCATGGATACAGAAAACTATGTAATTTTATATAATGTTATAAATATATTTTGTATATTGCTTGCCTTAACTTTATTTATCCATTCTAAAAAGAATGGCTCAAATAACTTTAAGGATAGATGCTTTAGATCTGCATTAATTAGTCTAATAATATTCTTTTTAAGCGATGAAATATGGTATACGATGGATCAAGGCTTAATGCCATATAACATTGTAATATCACACATGTTAAAATTTATATATTTTGCATCTGGTGGTTTATGTGGATATTTATGGTTTTTATATTTTGAATATCAAACAAATAATAGACTATTTAAAAGAAAAAGAATGCTTATATATACAGCATTCCTTGAAATGCTATTAATAGTAATGCTTATTATAAATATATTTACCGGCATATTTTTTTCTATATCATATGATGATATAGCTAAAGTACAGACATATACTAGAGGCCCTGTATTTGTTATTCAGTATGTAATAATATATTTATATATTTTCTTTTCGGCAGCGCAAACATTACTTTTTGCCTTAAAGCCTGAAAACCAACTTGATAGATTAAAATATTTAGTTTTAGCATCATTTCCTATTATTCCTGCAATATGTGTTTTAATTCAATACTTTATGTGGAGATTCCCGATTGCATGCTGTGGATTAAGTCTCGCGATATTTATATTATACTTGGCTGATTTATCAAGCCAGGTTTCAATTGATAATTTAACAGATATAAATAATAGAAAGGAATTTATGAAAATTCTTCAAAGAAATCTGAATTCCTTAGATGATAATGAAGTTCTTTATATGTTTATGCTTGATTTAGATGAATTTAAAAATATAAATGATACATATGGTCATTTAGAAGGAGATAATGCATTAAAGATATTTGCCAATACCTTAAAGCAATCATGTATGTCGGGTAAAAGAAAATCAGCATGTGGTAGATTTGGTGGAGATGAATTTGCTCTTTTATCTATTATATCAAAAGATGATGATATTAATTCATTAATTACTGATATTGATAGTGAACTTAAAAAAGGTAATTCTAAAATAGAATATGACTATCAAATAAGCTATTCATATGGCTATAGTGAGAGTACTAAGAGTGATAAAAAAGAATTAAAAGAGCTAATTGAGCTTGCTGATAATAACTTGTACGATAATAAGAAAAAGAAAAAGATTTCAAGATAAAATTTTATGGACTTTAAAATTAAATGTGCTAAAATACTTTCGTGTGGTGATAAATATGTTTAATTATAAAATAATTACAGATTCCACATCAGGTATTTCATTAGAAGAAGCAGAAAAGCTTGGAATTACTGTTGTACCATTAACTTTATCTTATCAAGGTAAGGATTATAGAGATGGTATTGATATTTCTACAGATGCTTTTTATGAATTATTCTTTAAATCTCAAGAAAAGAGAAAGATCTTTTCAAGAGAGAATAAGGATTTCCCTAAAACATCGATGGTACCCCCTGCTTTATTTGAAAAAGCATTCAAGGATGCTTTAGATGAAGGAAAGACACCAGTATTTTTAGGAATTACAAGTGTACTAAGTGGTACATTCCAAAGTGCTAATCTAGCTAAGGATTTATTTGATGAGGATATAATTGTTATAGATTCACAAACAGCATTAGGCTGTGTGAAGGTTATTATTAAATCAATTTTAATGGAAGAATATGAAACTAAAGAAAAGCTTTTAGAAAAAATTGATTATTTAAAGAAGCATGTAAATTACTTAGCTGTAATGGATACACTTGAATATGTTGCAAAGGGTGGAAGAATGAGTAGATTCTCATCTATTTTAGGTAACCTATTCCATTTTAAACCAATAATGCAATTAGATTATAGAGGTGTAATAGTTCCTGTTTCTAAGCCAAGAGGCTTGAAGCATGCTTTTGCAGGAATTAATGAATTGCTAGTTAAAGATCCAATAGATTTTAATTATCCTTGTGAATTTGGATATTCAACACAAATTGAAAATGTTCAAGGATTAATTGAGGCATGTAAGCCAAATCTATCTGGTGAGTATACGTTAGGTCAGATCTCACCAGTAATAGGTGTTCATGTTGGACCAGGTGCAAGTGCATTATTCTATATTTCTACACATGAGGTAGATAAAAAACTTATAAAAGAGTAATGAGTCGAATAATCGACTCATTTTTATTGGGGTGAAAAAGTTATGGACAAGAAAAAGGTAAAAAAATTTTTAAAGCAATATTCTTTAATTGCATTAGGAACATTAATTCTCGACATTGGATTCTATTTTTTCCTAAATCCAGCAAAAATAGTATCAGGTGGTATGCTTGGTATTGCAACAATCATAGAACCATATCTAAAAATGATAGGAGAATGGTTTACTCCATCTATATTTTTATACATAGTTAACTTCATATGCTTAATACTTGCAATCTTCTTCGTCGGAAAAGATTTCTTCTTTAAAACAATATTC
Source organism: Acholeplasmatales bacterium (assembly GCA_016280975.1). GTDB lineage: Bacteria > Bacillota_I > Bacilli_A > Acholeplasmatales > Anaeroplasmataceae > Anaeroplasma. The sequence goes on from JAEEHU010000103.1 coordinate 28,228, forward strand.
GCAACTATATTACTACCAACATTCCTATTTATATTTGAAAAGACAATGGATCCACTTTATTTCTATAATACTATAACAAATGGACATCAAACTGTTATATGCTTAGTTTGTGGTGCGCTATTATATGGTGTAGGTTTAGGTATAGCTATTAAATACAATGGATCAACTGGTGGTATGGATGTAATTCAAAAGATGATAAGCAAATTCTTCAAAGTGCCACTTTCTTCAGCAATTTACGTATCTGATGGTATTGTAGTATTTGTTTCAGGATTTATGTTTAATCCATTCGGATACAACATTGAAATGTTTATATGTGGTATTGTCTGCGTAATAGTAGTAGCATATATTGTAGATTTTATAGCATTATCATTACGTCCAAGACGTACTTTGTATGTAATTACACATAATCCTAATGAAATAAAGGAATTAATCTATAAAAACCTTGATAGAGGTGTTACTTTCTCTGATGTAATTGGTGGTTTTACAGGCGATAGAATGACTATGGTTATTTGTACAATGGATAAAAATGAGGCCTATAAAATGACTAATGAGATAGTTAAAGTAGACCCACACGCATTTACTTTCGTAACTTCATGTAAAGAAGTAAGAGGCGAATATGAAAGAAGAGGACTCTTAAAATAATAAAAAAATCGCATTTTTTGCGCAAAAACCCCTACTTTTTCGTTTTAGATTATTGCATTTACTTTCATTTGCGAATAAAATAGAATAGTGTATATAGTGCGAGAGGAGATAAAAAAATGAATTCAAACTTTATCAAAAGCTACTATAAGGCTAATGGTATTATCGCAACTTTAATTGCAGCCGTTGCTTTAGTAGGTTTAGGTTTTTTATCAGGTGGAGACACAAATTTAAATTTAGCTAGTTTACTTGGAGCTGCACCAGAAGTTAATACATTAACTTTAGGTATCGTTTCAGGCTTATTACTTGCTGGATGCTTACTAGGATTTACAGGATTAAAGAATTCAAAATCAGGATTCCTTGATTTTATTAGATTAACAGGCTTTATCTCAAGTGTTGAGCTTGCAATAATCTATTTATTAAATTTCTTTAATTTAACTGAAACAAATCATTTCTATACATTTGCGTTCCTAGGATTTGCATTAATTTATTTAATTCAATTAATTGTTAGATTCGTATTTGTTAATGAGGATGAAGATGGTCAATCAATTAAGAACTATTTCGGAGCATTAACAGGAAAATACAATCCATTCTTAATTTTATTATGTGGTATTGTAATCGCTGGTGGCGTATATGCATATGCTAAATTCACTGGTGATTTATCAATTCAATTCTTTGATTATTTAATTCAAAATGATTTCATAATCTATGGTACTTTAGCAGCACTTGGAGTTTTAGCATTAATTTCACTTGCTGATAAGTCAAATGAAGCAAACTTTATTGATTTTATCTTATCAGTTATTGCAGTTGCTGGAACTATCTTAGTTGTATTATCTTCAATTAAGGGCTTATTCCCAACAGCACAAGTAGAAGTAATTAATTATGTATTAATCGTTCTTGCATCAGTTGTTACATTAATATTTGTAAGAGCAGTTAGCTATTCAAATGGTGCAGCTTATACAAATCCAAGCCAAAAGATTAGAACTTATTTCAGAAGCACATATAATAAATATGATGTAGTATTAACATCATTATTAGTACTTGTATCAGCACTTGCATTAGCATTAGCATTAACTGGTGCTTTAGGTTCAACAGGTACAATATTCTATACATTAGGAACTTCAATTAACGCTAATTTCTTTAGCACTTCAAGTTTCTTCTATTATATTTTAATCTTTGGTGTTATCGGTATTGGTGCTATCTTATTCTTATTATTATTAATTTATAATAAGTTCAATAGCGCAAACGTAGTTAGAACAGATAAATTATTATTACCTTTAATTAGTGTATCATTACTAGGCGTTATCGCTGGTGTAGTTGGTATTGTTGAAGGTATCGCTGATGAAACATTAAAATTATTCTTCATCGTATTATTATCTGCAAGTGGTACATTCTTCGTATTTGCATTCATCGTTCAATTAATCAGATTTAAGAATTACAACCCAATCGAATCTTTAATTGCTCAATCAATTGCTCAAAAGGCTGAAGAAGAAAAGGCTAAGCAAGAGGCTGAAGAAGCTGAAGCTGAAGAGGAAGTTGAGCTTGAAGAAACTGAAAAGGCTGATCCATTCGGCTTAACTGCTGAGGATGAAGAAATCTACAATTCAATTTATGGTGAAAAGACTGAAGAGCCTCAAGAAGAACAAGTTGAGTATGTTGAGGAAGAAGTTCAAGAAGAGCCAGCTGAAGAAGTTGAATATGTTGAAGAGGAAGTTACTGAAGAACCAACTGAAGAGGTTGTTTATGTAGAAGAAGCTCAAGAAGAACCAACTGAACAAGTTGAATATGTTGAGGAAGAAGTAACTGATGAAGAAACTGATGATGCTGAAGATGAGGCTGAAGAAGCTGAAGACTTAGAAGCTGAAGCTGAAGAAACTGAAGAAGTTGAATATGTTGAAGAAGAGGTTGAAGCTCCAAAGGAGAACAACATCGTATTACAACAATTTGAAGTATTAGACGCTGATGGTCAACCTAAGAAGATTAAGCGTAGATTCATTTCTAAGATGATGTATGCTGAACCTGAAACTAAGGAATACTATAACGAAATTAAGAACTATCTAGAAATGTATAGAGCAAAGGGTAGACAATCTGCTAGATGCGAAACATTCAGATATAAGGGCTTAGTTGCTAAGGTAGCACTTGGTGGTAAGGCTGTTAAGGTTGCACTTGCTATTGATCCATCATTCATTGAAGAAAACCCTAAGTATCACTTAAAGGATGTTTCTGAGAAGAAGCAATATAGAGATGTTCCTGTTATGATTAGAGTACGTTCTGATAGAGGATTAAAGTACTTCAAGGAATTAGTAGACTATATGATGGCTAATCGTGGTGTTAAGCCAAAGAAGAATTTCGAAGCTACAAATTACTTACCTCAATTAATTCCAAATGGTGAAGCAATTTTAGGTGCTATGGGTATGTCAAATGACTACATGCAACCTACAATGAACCAAAAGGGTGTTCCAGCTGAGTTACCTGATAACTTAGATGAGTTCATTCCACAATTCCCAGCTGAACCACTTGAAGAGGATGAAATTGAAGCATCTGTATATCTAGATACATTATGTAATCACTTCGAAGATAATCAAGAAGTTACAATTGATATCTTAAAGAGCTTACATATCGTAAATAGAGGAAATGTAATCAGAATCAAGGCTCGTGGTACATTAGATAGAAGATTAATCATTTATGCTGAATACTTCGATGAAGATGCATTAAAGATGATCTTATGTACTAACGGTACAGCAATTAAGATTGTAAGATAATAAAAAAGAATTCCCAGTTTGAAACTGGGAATTTTTTAATTATGGTCAATTGTTATTTCAAAGCCATATTTTTTATTATCAAATTCATTTTTGATTAATTCTATTACCTCATCATCCTTTAATTTATAATCATAAGGAGTCACTAAATCAAATGATAATATTTTTAAGTTATCCTTATCATATAAACTAAAATCATGGAAGGTAATAATAGGATCTATTTTCTTGATAATTTGATTTAACTTGAATTTAACTTCATCAGACTCAATATTATAAAATTCAACAGGGTCTGCATGAATTGTTAAATTTACATCAAAATTCTTTTTTACATATTTTTCAATATCATCAATTATTCTATGACAATCTAAAACTGTCATCGAAGAATTCATTTCAACATGAAGTACTACATATTTCTTAGTAGGACCATAGCTATGACACATTACGTCATGGATACCTAATACATCAGTATTAGATTCTACATATTCTAATATTTCATTTAGGTTTTCGATATCTCTATCATTTCCAATTAGTGGATCAACTGATTCCTTAAGCATCATAATACCAGAATAAATAATATATAAGGAAATAATGGATGCGAATATACCATCAATTGAAAGAGGAATAATAGTATTATTATTAAATGCGATTATTTCAATTACTATACCAATTAAAGCAAGTGATGTTGCAATACAGTCATTTCTACTATCAATAGCAGTAGCCTTTAATGTATCAGATTGAATTAGCTTACTCATCTTAATATTAAATAAGGCTTGATATAGCTTTACTAATATTGAAAATGCAAGGATTCCAATTGAAATATATGAAAATATTAGATTTGGTTCCTTATATTCGTATTTAATTATTTCCTCAATTGATGTATAAATCATTGTTACACCAGTTACTATAATAACAACTGATATGATTAATCCAGCAATATATTCAACTCTTTGATGACCAAATGGATGTTCCTTATCTGCAGGCTTTTTCGCAACGTTAAATCCAATTAATACAACGAAGCAGGAAGCCATATCAGAGAAGTTGTTAACACTATCTGAAATTATTGAAATATTAAGTGTTAATATACCTATAACTATTTTTAAACAGGCTATAATTAGATTAGTAAATATTCCAAAAAAGGCAGATAGCTTACCATGGGCCACTCGTACATCTTCATTTTTGACATTTTGATAATCCTTAATGAAGATTCTTCTAAGTAAATTAAGCATGTTAACCCTTCTTTATTAATATTATAATTATGATAAATCATTAATGTTAAGTTAGTCAATTATAATATTATTTGTTAGTTTATAAAAATGCCAAAAAATTGCCTAAATTAAAGCAATTTAAAGATTTAATTGTTGACTTGATTTTCTAACTAGTATATAATGAAAAAGCGCTTGGTAGTGGAGTAATACTCAAGAGGCTCAAGAGGCTTCCCTGCTAAGGAAGTAGACCGGGTAACTGGTGCGAGGGTTCGAATCCCTCTTGCTCCGCCAACTTAAAAATGACAAGGTATCTTAATTGATACCTTTTTATTTTGTATTTTCATATCACTCGAAAAAAAGCAAAGACTTTGAAAAAAATCGAATAAACATTTTACATCTAAATTCTTGAAAGGATATAATTATTTCGAAAATGTAGATTATACTCGACAAAAAACCCACACTATTGTATAGTATAGTCGACAGAAATATAAAAAGTGCTTTTAGTGAAAAGAACTTATATCCAGAAGAATTAGAAAAACGTCTAGCTTCAGTTGAAGGAAGATTCGGTGATCTTTTGAATAATAAGTTATTAAAGGAGCAAGAAAAGATTATATTACATCGAGATGAAATCTGGCTTATAAAGAAATTTTTAGTACTCGAAATGTTTAGAGTTCTAGATGCATTGAATGAAAACAGAACTGTTAAAGATAGTCCAGAATTTTCCTCAATGACATATGGATTTACCGAAAAGAAAATCGAAGGTGAGTCGTATAGGGATTACGTATTTAGAACTATGAATGTAATAATAGATTTCTTTTCTCGGCATACAGTACTGGTGTAAATTTTAAAATTTCTAAAATAGAATATAATGTTGTTCCAATAACTAAATAACAAGAAAGGAATCGATATTTATGAAAAAAATCATTTCAATCATTTTATTTTCAATCTCAATATTAATGTTGAGCGCATGTTCAAACACAGGCACTCAAAAGCAACAAAATCCAACAAATAATGCTTCTAACAATAATAATAGTTCAACTGATACTGGTAATGGTTCTTCTCAATCAAGTCAAAATACAACTACGAATACAGATGACTATTATTGGTTTAAACTATCATCTGATGGTAAATCATATTACTACTGGAAAAGAACGAATACAGAAGACCCTAATCCAGTAATTCCCTCTACTTACGAAGGATTACCAGTTACTGGAATACTGGAACGAGCTTTTAATGGAAGTAGTATAACAAGCGTAAAATTGCCAGATAAGCTAGAAAAAATTGGTAGATATGCTTTTACAAATTGTCAGAGCCTAACAGCAATAACATTTCCCAAAACTTTAACTTTTATAGGTGATAGTGCATTTATGCAATGTTATAAACTTGCTACAGTCAGGTTTAACGGAACAATCGAGGAATGGAAAAAAGTAACAAGAGAATCTTCTTGTTGGGTTGACATAAAAACTATAGATGTAATATGTAGTGATGGAACTACTACTTTAGTAGCTAAATAAAGAAGCAATACGAAAAAACTTATTATAAGGAGAAGTAACTGGTGTGAGGGTTCGAATCCCTCTTGCTTCGCCACTTAAAAATTATAAGGTATCTTAGGATACCTTTTATATTTTCTTTCACTAATTTAAATAATAATGTTATAATTGATATATAATACTTCAATTAAAAGGTGGAGATACTATGTTATTAATTGAACCAACAATGGACTATGATAAGCAAATACAAGCATTTAGAAAAGAATTTTTAAATGCTGGTGATATGGATGGATCAAGCCATTTAAGAAAATATGCTAAAACAGAAGATTGGATTAATCATACAATTGAATATAAAAGTAGTGAATCACCAAATGGATTTGTTAAAACTAGTCAATATATTTATGTTAGAGAAAAGGATAAAAAGGTAATTGGTGTACTTCAAATAAGACATCATTTGAATGAAATGCTAGAAAAGTATGCTGGCTATATCGGCTATTCAATTTGCCCATCAGAAAGAAAAAAAGGCTACGGGACAGCTATGCTTAAAGCAGCTCTACCAATTTGTAAGGAATTAGGAATTAAAAACTTATTAATTGCTTGTATAGAAGGTAATGAAGCAAGTAAAAAGGTAATTCTAAAAAATGGTGGAGTGTATGAAAATACTATCTACTGGGAAGAACGCAATTCAAATATTGAAAGATATTGGATAGATTTAACAAAAATAGAATAAATTGAAATCAAACACTTATTATGATATAATTTTATTAGGTGGGGGTATACTATATGAAAAAGAGAATTATAATTGGAACAGCTTTAACAATAATGTTAGCTGCGATGATGACTGGAACTCGTTCTTGTGGTGGTGGAGGTTACAATAACGAAAAAGAAAATGAAGTAGTAGAAGAATTATCACAAGAAGATACTAATTTAGAAGAGCTAGAGCAAGAATAATTAACAGAAATTATGAAAGGTGTATCATGTTGATACACTTTTTTCTTTTTGTAAGTCGTTGGTGTTTAAAATGAATTTTATTTATGATTAAATAGAATATATCTATATAGTTAGGTGGTATTAATATGGATGTTATGATGGAAGGATTAAATGTAAAGAAAGTATATGACAATGGTCAGCTTAAGGTTACTGCAATCCAAAATGTTAATTTCAAAATAAATAAAGGTGAATTAGTTGTTATTTTAGGTCAATCAGGTGCTGGTAAATCAACTCTTTTAAATCTAATTGGTGGAATGGACTATGTAACTGAAGGATCTTTAATTATAAATGGTAAGGATATTGCTAAATATAATAAAAGAGAGCTAATTCAATTTAGGCGTAATAACATTGGATTTGTCTTCCAATTTTATAATCTAATGCCTAACCTAACTGCAAAAGAAAATGTAGAGCTTGCAACAGAATTAAAGAGGGATGCTTTAAATCCAGTTGAGGTACTAAAATCAGTTGGACTTGATGATAAATTAGATCATTTCCCATCACAGCTTTCTGGTGGTGAACAACAAAGAGTATCTATCGCTCGTGCTGTTGCGAAAAACTCAGATATTATTTTATGTGATGAGCCAACAGGTGCTTTAGATTATGAAACAGGTAAGGGAATACTTTCTTTACTTTCTAAACAAGCAAGAGAATTAGGTAAGACTGTTATTATAGTTACACATAATCAAGCTCTAGCAGAAATGGCAGATCATTTAATAAGAATTAAAAACGGTACTATATCTTTTGATGAATATAACGAAAATCCAAAGGATATTAAAGATATAGAATGGTAAAAAAGATACATTTACTAACGATATTTAAAACAATTAAATCTAAGTTTGTCCGTTTCTTAGTTAATATGCTAATTGTTTTATTATCGATAGCGTTAATATCAGCGTTAGGATTTTTACCTTATGGTTTTAAAAAGAGCTATTTAAAAAACTATGAGGGTGTAAAAATGCCTGATGTAACAATTAAATTAAAGGATTCAAATCAAACAACAGGTATTCCTAATGATGTTATTACTAAAATAGAAGGATTAGATAATGTTGGTGAGGTAACATCATTTATTGCGATGGATATAAATGAAAAATCAGAAAGTGAAATTAAAACTATAGATAGAGTATATTTTACTGATTTTGAAACTGAAAATATTCTAAAACCAACACTTGTTGAAGGAAGACTTCCAGAAAATTATGATGAGATTCTAATTCAAAGAAGTGTATTTGGAAAAAATAATTATGAAATCGGTGATGAAATAACTTTTGAAAAGCTACTTATTACTAATAGTAAAAAGTTTACTGTAGTAGGAATTGTAAATAGTCCACTTTATGTATCATCAAGGCCAGATGTTGCTTGGAATGATAAGGCAGATACAGATAATCCTGATTATATAGAGAGTATATTCTTTATAGATATCAAAACATGCCCTTTAAGGAACTTTTTACCTAAAACTGATATTTTTATCGAGTTATCAGAAAAACCTGGTTATATGACAAAAGAATACGATGATTTAGTTAATGAATTTATTGATAATTTAAAGCTTGAGACAAATAATGAGTATACTTATTTATCATTAAATGAAAATACAAGCTATAAAATGTTTTATGAATTCAATAATACTATGGTAACTATATCAGTAATATTCCCAATATTGTTCGTTTTAGTATGTGCTCTTGTTACATATTTAATTATTGAAAAATTGATAACAGAAGAAAGAAGTATGATTGCCTGTGAGTTCTCTCTTGGTGTATCAAAGGGAAGAATAGCTTCTAAGTATTTAGTGTTTAGTGTTATTTCAACACTATTTGGTGTTGTTGGTGGATATTTCTTAGGAGTATATTTATTAACACAGGTATTCTATGAGCCATATTTGACTGTATTTATAATGCATGGAATTCCATTTGATAGTATTTCTCATATTGGATTAATAATGAGTGGAGTCTTGATGTTTGTTTCAATATTTGTGACATTACTTTCTGTATACCTATCACTAAGAGAAACACCAGCAAGCTTGATGCTACAAAAGGCACCAAAGCCTGGTAAAAAGGTATTTATCGAGAAAATAGGTATAATATGGAATAGATTATCATTCTCATTTAAAAGTAGCGTTAGAAACATATTTAGAAATAAAAAGAACTTGATTCTAACAAGTCTTGCAGTAATTGGATCAACTATTTTAATTTTAATTGGCTTTGGCCTTAATGATTCAGCTATTGCTATGAGAACAGATGCTACATATAAAAATGTAGCTGATACTATGGGTATTGTGTCATTTGTAATAATTATATTTGGTCTTGCAATAGGTATTCTTGTAATATACGCTCTTGCAAGCATGAATATTGATGATAGAGTAAGAGAAATAGCAGTACTTAAGGTATTAGGCTATTATGATTATGAGGGTGCACTATATACATCAAGAGAGCTATTACTAGTTACTGTATTTGCAGCACTTTTAGGAATACCAATAGGTGCTGGTGTAATATATGTAATATTTAAAGCGATTAATTTCGCATCTATTACTGATGTAAAATGGTATTCATATGTATCAACATATGGAATAACAGTAGTGGCATCTCTATTATCATGCTTCCTATTATTCCCTAAAATAAAGAAAATAGATTTTAATATATCTTTAAAGAGTATAGAATAAGGCTTGGATGATCCAAGCCTTTTTTAAATAAAAAAATGAGGATATAATCCTCATTTAAAATGTCATTTTTATATTTTCAATATCAGATGCAAATCCTAAATATAATGCAAGATATGCAAATCCGCTTAGAATATACATTACTCCACCCATTTCTTGACCTGATGAAAAGGCATAAATTCCAGCAAGTAATTCAGCAACAAAGTTAATTAAACCAATTAATATTAGAAGAACAACTATTATTTTTCCAAAATTGCCTTTATTATTAGTGAAGTTAATGATTGCTAAAACCAATATTATTATTGCAGGTAATAATTCTACAATCTTTAGAATGAATGCTGCATTAATAATTGTTGGAGCATTTGGATCAACATCAGCTGCGTAAGTACAGTGAGTTAATGTATATACAATTGAATAGCTAAGTAGAATTATATATCCAACCATACTAGCAGTTTTCATATTAAATAGGAAGTATCCAACGCCTATTAGAACTGCAAGTGAAACTAAGACAACTGTTGATATTGTTGAAGCTAGTAAATTTGAATTTTGATAAGATAGTATGAATACAACTACCATTAATAATGCATATGTAAAAAATAAATATGCAGGGACTTTCTTTTCTTTTAATGAATTGTACATTTTATAGTTTAATTTATTCTTAATTATTTAAAAATAAATTTCTCCTTTCAGCTTTTTATTCTATCAAAATATCAAATTAATTTCTATATAAAAATTATATTTTCCATAGTTTCAATAATGCTCAATTTTTTGAAATTCTAATTTGTTGTAAAGTTATGGATTCTAAGTTATAATATTAAATGTATTTTCATACATTTTATCGAGGAGGAAAAGTAAAAAATGGATGATATGGAAAAGAAAGAATCCGTAGAGTCTGAAGCTGAAGTAAAAGCTGCTGAAGAAGTAGCTGCTAACGAAGCTGCGGAAGAAACTGTAGATGCATCTACAGAAGCTCCAAAAGAAGGTCATCTTGATGAAGAAGGAATCTTAGAATATGATGATTCTAACGCATCAAAGATTGATAAGTTCTTCGGAGTAACAAGATTTGGTTCTTCAATTAGAACTGAAATCATGGCTGGTTTAGTAACATTCCTAGCAATGTGCTATATCTTAGTCGTAAACCCTTCAAACATTCTTGATGCCTTTGGCTTAGGCCTTGGTGTTGCAACATCAGTATCATGGGGATCTGTATTTATTGCAACAGCTTTAGGTGCAGTAGTTGGTACACTTTTAATGGCATTCGTTGCCAAGATGCCTCTTGCACAAGCTCCAGGTATGGGACTTAACTTCACAGTCGGTACTATCTTATTAGGTGCTGTTGGTGGAATTGCATTCTCATTTGGTCAAGCAATGTTACTTGTATTAATTTCTGGTATCATTTTCTTAATCGTTTCAATTGTTCCAATTGGAAAAGATAAGGAAACTGGAAAGTATGTTACATTAAGAGAAAAGATTTTCGATGGTATGCCTGTATGCATTAGAAAGGCTATTCCAGTAGGAATTGGTCTATTCATCGCATTTATTGGTTTAAAGAATGCACAAGTTATTACTGCTAATGTTGGTACATTTGTTCAATTTGTAACTTTAAATACAGCAGAAGCTTGGGCTTTAGGTGGACCTGCATGTAGTGCAATGGTATGTTTATTCGGCTTCTTTGTAATTATAGTTCTTGATCATTTCAAGATTAAGGGTTCTGTAATTATTGGTATCTTAGCTGCTACAATCTTAGCTATACCTCTACAAGTTGCTGATTTAAATACACTTGCAGGTAATGGTGCTGTTTCTTGGAAGTTCTGGGAGAATTTCGCTTCATTCTTCACAGTAGGACAAAACAGTGCATTCTTATCAGTATTTGAATCTGGTTTCACTGGTTGGACAGGAAGCATGATTCCAACTGCAATCGTATTAATTATTACATTCTGTATGATTGATATGTTTGATACAATGGGTACAGTAGTTGGTTGTGCTACAAATGCTGGTTTAATCGATAAGAATGGTAAGCCTCATAACTATAATAAGATAATGTTATCTGACTCAATAGCTACTGCAACAGGTGCATTATTCGGTACTTCAACAGTTACAACATTCGTTGAATCTGGTTCTGGTATCGCTGCTGGTGGTAAGACAGGTATGGTTGCTTTAGTAACTGCTTGTTTATTCTTCCTAGCAATCTTCATCGCTCCAGTATTTGCATTTATCCCTAGTGCTGCATGTGCTCCTGCATTATTATATGTTGGTGTATTAATGATGAAGAACGTTGTTAATATTGATTTCAAGGATATTAAATTTGCTGTTCCAGCATTCTTAACTATCTTAATGATGCCACTTACTTATTCAATCACTAATGGTATTGGTGTAGGTGTTATTTCATATGTAGTTATTAACTTCATTATTTGGTTAGTTAATATCATTAGATTTAAGGCTGGTAAGTTACAAGAAAAGCCAAGAATGGAAATATCAATTGTATTAGCAGTTATATTCGTATTATTCTTAGTTTATTTCTTTGTTCCACAAGCTTTCTAATTTACAATTAACAAATAAAATGATAAAATGCTTGTATGTATTTACAAGCATTTTTTTAATGCTTTTAAGGAGTATTATAAATGAAAAAAGTAGCAGAAGCTGATAAAAAGTTTATATCTGTATTTATGCATCCAGATAGTGCAAAAGAGGATTTATTATATTTAAAAAA
>JAEEHU010000104.1 GCA_016280975.1 Acholeplasmatales bacterium
ATTTATGCTATAAGATGTATATGAGTAATATAGTCACAAACCATGTAACATTTACTATAGTTTATGAGGACTATTCAGCTGTAACTAAAAGAGTAAATATGGTAGAGTGTACTAATCTATTTAGCATTATTTCAAAATATCTAATTGAGAAGTTTGAAAAATATGTAGATAAAAATAAAAGCATTAAGGGTATGGCTTATTCAGTTTTATCCTTAGATAAATCATTTGAGCATTATGATTTATTTACTGATTTAAAGAAAATAGAAAAAGAAAAAAAACTTATGGATAATGTTATAAGAATAAAAGAGAAGTATGGTAAGAATTCGCTTCTAAAAGGAATAGATTTTGAGGATGGAGCGAATATAAGAGAAAGAAATGAAATGATAGGGGGTCATAATAGTGGATAAAATGGATAGATTAGAGCGCGCAAGAATCTTTCAACCATTTGATGCCCTAAAGGGCCTTCGTGAAGCTTTAAGAATAAAGGAATTCGAGCTTGAAAGAATTAAGTCATATGATATAGATGAGGATACATTATCTAAGATTTCATCTATTTTAATTAACTTAGAATCAACTGATATAGTTAAAGTTAAATATTTAGAGGATGGAATGTTTAAATATATAAAAGGTAATTGTAAAATATATATAGATAAAATGATTATTAAAATAAATAAAGAAAGCATATATTTTGATCAAATATATGATATGGATTTAGTAAATGGAGAAGGTTAAATTATATTTAATGGATTATCATAAAATAATTGATAATTATGAATTATATTTAAATAAGCTAACGGAAGAAAGAAAGAATAAGGCTCTACGTTATGTTAATGATAGTGATAAATATAAAAGTATTTTGGCAAGCACTATGATAGATAAATTTACCTTAGGTGAATTAAAATATAATGAGCATAAAAAGCCTTATAAGGATTTGAAGCCTTATTTTAATGTTTCTCATTCAAAGGATTATGTGATTATTGGACTTTCTAGCTTTGAAATTGGTGTTGATATTGAGTATATTAAGGAGTTTGATCAAAAGCTTCTTAATTACACATTATCAGATATAGAGCTTTCTCATTACAAGGAAGAAAAGGACTTCTATTTGATGTGGACATCAAAGGAAAGCCTAGTTAAATGTAAGGGAATAGGCTTAATTAAGAATTTAAAAACTATCCAGGCTTTACCACTTAATGGTAAGAAAATAGATGAGGATACATTCTATTCAAAATCATTTATTTATGATAATAATGCAGTATCAGTAACTATTAAGAGTGATAGTGATTTTGATATAGAATTTAAAGTACTTGATGAATTAAGCATCTAATTTGGTTTATAATTATTAAAAGGGGTCATTTTATGGAAAAGATAGATGAATTTTTTAGTAAGATAAAAACTATATATAATGAATTATTAAATAAAAAAGAAGAATCTAGTTTATCTTATACTGATAAATATATGTTTCAGCTTTTATCTTTTTCTATTTCCTTAATACATGATTCAATATTAATTGGCGAGGTATCACATGTAACAAAAATCATGTATAAAAGAGTAATTGAAACTATAATGATTCTATCTAAATTAAATAAGGAAAACTCTATTTATTTAGATTCTTATAATTCATATAATGAAAAGATTATATATGATAAGTACAAGGATAAGCTTGATTTTAGCTTATTCCATTTTGATAATGATAAGTTTGAACTTGTTAATATTGAAGATGTTGAAGCCAAGCTTCCATTTATATTTCCAGATTATGATTTAAATAATATTGTTTCATCTAATAATAAGCTAAACGAATATTATAATATGGTTAATGATCTTGATAATAAGAATGTTAATATTATTAATATTGGTTTAATTATATTTGGACTTAAATTAATTGATTCATTATATAAGGATATTAAAATCAAATATAAGAACACATTAGATTATGAAAAAAGCTTCATATATAATCATCCAAATAATAAGATGTATATGAGCTATGTTGATAGAGAAGCTGAGATATTACTTTCAATAGAAGGATTTAGGGATATTTCATATTTTATTAAATCTATTGGTATTGATAAGGCATTTGGATTTTCTGAGGTATTAGAGGTTAAATTTAAGGCTATAGTTGATTATATTTCAGAATTATTAAATACTGATAGTAGTAGTCTAATATCACTTGTTGATAATAATATTTATAATAGCCTTCTTTATGAAGAGGCAGAATTATTATCATATAGATCAGGATATATGATTAAATCAAATATAGATTTAGAAAATGAATACATTAATACAGTATATTTAATTGATTTATTAGTCTTATATCTATTAAGAAAAAAGAATGTATCAGAAGATACAATAGATAAGTTTATTGAAATAATAAATAGTAAAAAGAATTATGATTTAAAAACAAAGCTAGAAGCTAATTAATTTTGGAGTTTTTATGGTGAATAAGAAGAAATTAAGCAAGTCAATATATTTCATCATTTCATCATTTTTGTTGTTGATAATATTTGAGATATTATCATGGGTGTTTGATGGCAATTTAATGATTGATGTATTTAGAACTATTTCTTTTATATCAATCGTTTTTGTCGTTGGTCTTTATATATCAGATAGATTATATAAAAGAAGCTCAAAGGCAATTATGTATGTATCTCTTATTATTATGACAGTATCTATTTTAGTATGCTTTTTTGGAAGGATAGTATTTCATAATGATATAGATACCCAAAGAGTATTAACCTATGTTGCCTATGTAAGCTATATATCACTACCTTCTATGGGTGTATTATTCTTTATTGATATTTATTATAAAAAGGAAAAACTATACCATATCCTACTTGGTATAATGATTTTTGTTTTTATTAGCTTATATATAGTTGTTTTAACAAATGATTATCATAATTTTGTATTTATAGTTGAAAACGGAATAAAAAAAGAACCATTTGTTGGGTTCTATTTAATAATGACTTATGTATTTATTAATATGATATCAATGTTCGTTATTGGTGTATTAAGTGCTAAAAGAAGTGGTATTGAGATTAATAAAAGCTATATTATATTCTATTTAGCAATGCTATTTATTTTTTTAGGCTTTTATATAGCATGGGTAATAGCATTCTATACTGATTTTATATTATATACAGACTTCTCAATTTTATATTCAAGTGTAATTATTCTATATTATTATATTCTAGCAGTAACTAAGCTTATTCCACTTTATATTAAGGCTGAATCATTTATATTATCATCACAGGGCTTTATGATTGTTGATAACAATAATAAGGTTTATTTAAAGAAGGATAATGTACCTAAATTATCTTATGATGATTTTAATGAATTATTTAAAAATAATATATTAAGTATTGGAGATTATCTATTCCATTCAACTAAGATAAATGGTGGACATTTCGTTTATGTTGATGATATTTCAAATATCACAAAGAAGAAGGAAGAAATAATTCAGATGGAGGGCGAGGTTAAGTCTAAAATATCTATGCTAAAATTTCAAAAGCAGGTTCAAGAAGAGATTTTAACAAAGAAATTCTATACTGAATTATTTAATACAGTAGATGAAAGATTATCTATAATACTTGAGGATGCAAAAAATGTATTAAAGGATAATAATATTGATTCTAATATGAAGCTTGTATTGACTAAGATGATACTTGTTTCAGCTAAGAGACAATCAAATTTCACTATTTCAGTATCAGGTAAGGAATTAGTATCAAAGAAAGACTTATCATATGACATATATGAATTATTCGAGCTAATTAGAGCACTTGGCGCTAAGGCTAGAATCTCTGTTGACGTTGATGATAATATAGATGCCCTAGCAGCTCTTAATATATATGAAATATGCTATAAGATATTAAGAGTTGGCTTTGATAATAGTGTAAAAAGCTATTTAGCGTTCGTCTCTAAAATAGCTAAAAAATATTTAATAAGATTTATAGTTGATGGTGTTAAGGAATTACCACTTCCATATAAGCAATTGTATGAGGATGACTCTCTTATTATAATTGAGGAGGTGGAAGCATGATAATAGATTTACCATCTATCGTTATAATAATACTTTACTCAATATTTATATTAAATTTCATAGCTAATATTTTTACAACATATGAGGTTAACCACTTCAAAAATAATAAGGTTTATGTATTTTTAAGTGTCAATTTAGTTATTAATTTAACATTACTATTCTTTTTCTCATATGATCATATTAATTCTGTAATTGGAGAAGTAAAGCCACTAGTATCATATGAAATATCTTATTTCATATTACTCGCTTCCTTAGACATAATGCTATTAATTGCGTTAATTGTGCTATTTTTCTACTACAATAAAAAGAAGAATAATACATTATCACTATACTCAGTTAAGGAAAGTATCGATAAATATCCAAATGCGATATTCTTATTTGAAAATGGTAAAATGATAATTCAAAATAAGGAAATGGAAAGATTATCAAGAATCTTATTTGGATATGTTATTTATAATGGTGATAAG
>JAEEHU010000105.1 GCA_016280975.1 Acholeplasmatales bacterium
CTTTGGAATAAAATCAAAAACATATTCACTATTAGGATTATTTCCTTTTTCTACTCTTAATAACAATTCGATAATTTCAGAAGATATTCTTTCATCAATAATTGTAAAGTTCTCATTATCAATTACATTTTGTGAATGAAATAAAGCAAGTACCAAATCCTTTAAAGTGACACCTTTAATGTTTACGATATTAGTCTTATTTTCTACACAATATTTTTTTAATAATCTATTATAATTATCTAAATTATCAACTATTAATATCTTTTTTTGTTTAATGTTTTTGAAATCATCGAATAGCATAAAATCACACCTTTTTTCAATTAATTTATTATATCATTTTAAGCATTTTATTTGAACAAATTTTCGATACTATTTTTATTATTTTCATTAATAATTACTTATGTAAGTTTGAAAAAAATATTAAATTATTTTATAATAAAGAAAATAAACGATTAGAGGTAATAATATATGAGAACAAATCTAGGTAACAAGCACATTGTTTTTTTACCACAACCTGTCCTAATCATCGCAACATACGATGAAAATGGTAAACCCAACGCAATGAACGCTGCGTGGGGAGGACAAACAGACTTTGATATGATATCAATTGCACTATCAAAGCACAAAACAACAGATAACATTTTATTAAACAAAGCATTTACTATTTCTTTCGCAACAAAAAAATTAGAGGTTATCTCTGATTATTTTGGTGTAGTATCAGCTGAAAAAGAGGATAAAATTAAAAAGAGTGGACTTACTATTGAAAAAAGTGAGTTCGTAAACGCACCTATTATACTTGAGTATCCACTTACACTTGAATGTGAATTTGTTTCATATGAAAATGAAGTATTAGTAGGTAGAGTATTAAATGTAAATGTTGATAACGACTATATTAATGAAAACGGAAAGATTGATGTATCTAAGCTTGAATTAATCACTTACGATTCTATTAATGGTGTTTATAGAGAGCTTGGTGGAGTAGTTGGTGTAGCATTTAAGGATGGATTAAAATTTAAATCTGAAAAGTAGATTTTATGAGCAAAAAAAGAAAAATAATCGCCTTAGTATTAAATCTACTATTAATACTTACTCTACTAAGGGGATTATATTTAGGATTCTTTGAAAGAGCCCATCCGCCACATCATTATTTAAAATACTATACACAGGATTCAAACGTATTTTTATTAGTAGCAACGACTTATTATTTTATATCACTTTTAATAAATGTTATTTTTGATAAGAAAATATCAAAGCTTGCACATATTGCAAAGTTTTCAGCAACTGCCGCTGTAAGTCAAACATTCTTTGTTGTAGCACTTGCATTTACACCAGTACTTAAAGATTTTTCTATGTATACTGGTGGTGGATTTTATCTACACTTCTTATGTCCAGTTTTAGGAATAATAATATTCTTATTCTTTGAGGATGGATATAGAATTAGATTTAGAGATATAGCACTAGGCTATTCTTTTACTATAGTATATGCATGTGTACTACTTCCACTTTGTATATTTGAGTTAACAGCACCTCCATATCCATTTTTAGATGTACATAATCATGCATGGTACATTATAATAATTGAAGGAATTGGAGTATTAGGTTTAGCTTACTTATGGCTATTACTTTTAAAATTTGTTTATAATCGCAAATATAAGAAAAAAAAGAATTATTCATAACTATTTGAATAATTCTTTTTGTTTTTACTTTGTAAATCTTGCTTTAAAGTTTTCCCAAGGAGATTTCTTAGTTTGCTTTTCGTAAGTTGATAATTCCTCAACTGCCTTCTTTTCTTCCTTAGATAAGCTTGTTGGAATTATTAAATTACAAATAACATATTGATCTCCACGACCAATTCCGCCCTTAGGATTCTTAGTACCCTTACCACGTAAGCGTAGCTTTGTTCCTGGCTGAGTACCTGCAGGAATTTTTAATGATACATTTCCATCAATTGTAGGTACATCTATAGTATCACCTAAAACCATTTGAGAATAGCTTAGAGGAATAGTTAAATAGATATCTTGTCCATCACGCTTGAAATCCTTATGCTCACCACAAATGAATTGAATATATAAGTCACCATTAGGACCGCCATTATAGCCTGCTTGACCATAGCCTTCCATTCTTAAAGACATACCAGTTTGAATACCTGCAGGAATTGTAATTTCAACATCCTTAGTTCTTCTAACTCTTCCTGTTCCATTACAGTCTGGGCACTTCTTAGTAATAATCTTACCCTTACCACGACAGTCTGGACATGCAGTTTCTACATTTGTGTAACCAAAAATAGATTGTTGACGCATAACAACCCTACCGCGTCCACCACATTTTTGACATGTCTTTATATCATTTTTAGTTGCGGCACCTGTACCACCACATTGCATACATTCATCATCAACAGAAAGTCTAATCTTCTTTTTACAGCCATATACAGCATCTTCAAAAGAAATTTCCATCTTCTTTTCTATATCAGCACCTTGTTGTGGACCAGATGATTGTCTTCTTCCACCACCAAAGAATGAATTGATGATATCCTCAAAGCCACCAAATCCGCCAGAGAATCCACCAGCTCCACCACCAAAGCCTTGAGTTGGATCTTCAAATCCATATTGGTCATAACGAGCTTTTTTATCTGGATCAGATAAGGTATCATATGCCTCATTTATTTCCTTAAATTTTTCTTCAGCACCTGGTTCTTTATTAATATCTGGGTGATATTTTTTTGCTAAACTACGGTAAGCTTTTTTGATTTCATCTTCTGATGCACCCTTAGTTAAACCTAGTACTTCATAGTAATCTCTTTTAGCCATAAAAGCACTCCTTTTATCGCACATTAAGGGCCTAATTAGGGCCCTTTTATGC
The DNA here is from genome assembly GCA_016280975.1 of Acholeplasmatales bacterium. Taxonomy (GTDB): domain Bacteria; phylum Bacillota_I; class Bacilli_A; order Acholeplasmatales; family Anaeroplasmataceae; genus Anaeroplasma. Next base: position 2,860 of record JAEEHU010000105.1, read on the forward strand.
TATTTATTATAATTATTGTACGTCTGAGAAGTCAGCGTCTACAGTAGAATCTCCACCGTTTGCGCCACCATTATTGCCGTTATTACCACCATTAGCTTCTTGAGCTTGTTGATATGCCTTTACAGCAATTGATTGAGCAACCTTTTCAAGTTCTTCCTTCTTTGTTCTGATTTGATTTAAATCATGTGAATCTAATGCCTTTTGAAGTTCATCTGATAACTTTTCAGCTTCAGCCTTTTCAGTTTCATCAACATTCTTTAATTCTGATAAGCTCTTCTTTGTTTGGAAGATTAATTGGTTAGCTTCATTAATTAAATCAGCTTCTTCCTTTCTCTTCTTATCAGCATCTGCATTTTCTTCAGCTTCCTTAACCATTCTGTTGATTTCATCATCAGAAAGTCCAGAACCACCTTGAATTGTCATCTTTTGTTCTTTACCTGTACCTAAGTTCTTAACTGATACATTAACGATACCGTTAGCATCAATATCGAACTTAACCTCGATTTGAGGAACTCCACGTGGAGCTGCTGGAATATCACCTAATTGGAAACGACCTAAAGTCTTATTATCAGCTGCCATTGGACGTTCACCTTGAAGTACGTGAATATCTACTGCTGGTTGGTTATCAGCTGCAGTTGAGAATACTTGGCTCTTTGAGCAAGGGATAGTTGTATTTCTTTCAATTAACTTAGTGAATACACCACCTAATGTTTCAATACCTAATGAAAGTGGAGTAACATCTAGTAATAATACATCCTTAACATCACCAGTTAATAC
>JAEEHU010000106.1 GCA_016280975.1 Acholeplasmatales bacterium
TATCATAATTTTTGACATATATAACACCCCAATTAAATTATGTCGCATTTCGACATATTTTTTAAAACCAATTCATTATATCAAAACATATATTCTTTGTCAAATAATTAATAGTGTAAAAAAAAGGAGATATAATCTCCTTAATCTATAAATTCAAATTCAAAATCAACGACTCTTACAGTATCGCCATTTTTAACGCCAAGCTCTCTTAATTTATCATCAACACCTAGTGTTCTTAATTGACGTGCAAAGCGTGCTCTTGCGATATCTGAATCGAAATCTGTCATAGCGAAGAACTTTTCAATCTTTTCACCAACGACATTATATACGCCATCCTTATCCTTAACGATTTCAAATGGCTTCTTTTCTTCTTCAAATGTATATTCTACAATATTCTCCTCATCCTCTTCGAATAGGCTGAATGCTTCAGTCTTATCTAGAGTATCAGCAATCTTATATAATAATTCATTTAAATTAGATCTAGTATAAGCAGATATTTCAATAATATCTTCCTTTACTACCTTCTTGAATTTCTCTAAATTCTCTTTAGCTCCAGGTAAATCCATCTTGTTAGCTACAATTATCATAGGACGCTTAGATAGATTCATCTTATATTCCTTTAGCTCATTATTGATAATATTATAATCCTCAATAGGATCTCTACCATCAACTGATGCCATATCAATAACATGAACTATAACCTTACAGCGTTCAATATGACGTAAAAATTGTAAGCCTAGACCTGCACCCTCATGAGCACCCTCAATAATACCAGGTAGGTCTGCCATAACGAAGTCTCTACCATCATCTAATTGAACCATACCTAAGTTTGGAACTAATGTAGTGAAATGATAAGCTGCAATCTTTGGCTTTGCCTTAGATACAACTGATATTAAAGTTGACTTTCCTACTGAAGGGAAACCAACAAGACCACAGTCTGCTAAAACTCTTAATTCACAGCGAACCATTAGCTTTTCACCAGGTTCTCCCTTTTCAGCCCAGTCAGGACACTTAAATGTACCATTAGCAAGTGCCATATTACCACGGCCACCTCTACCACCTTTAGCAACTAATACCTCTTGATTATGCTCAGTAATATCACCAATAATCTTACCTGTCTCATCATTAAATATAGTTGTACCAACTGGAACTAATACTATCTTATTATCAGCCTTAGCGCCATATTGACCCTTATTTCTACCACGTTCACCATCATTGGCTTCAATCTTTTGGTTATATCTTATATCTAAAAGTGTTGATAATCCTTCATTACCCTTAAATATAACAGAGCCACCAGCTCCACCATTACCGCCGAATGGTCCACCTTTTTCTACCTTGAATTCTCTGCGGTATGCAACGATACCATCGCCGCCATTACCAGCAACAACTTGTATTTTCGCTTGATCAACAAACATAAAAATACCTCCTTAAAAAATAAAGTGCCCTATATTGGGGCACATTATAATCTTAAATAATTATTCTGCAACAGGGTATACAGAAACTTGCTTCTTATCTTTACCCTTACGTTCAAATTTTACAGTACCAGTAACCTTGGCAAATAATGTATCATCTCCACCACGACCAACATTAGTACCTGGGAAAATCTTTGTACCTCTTTGACGATATAAAATTGATCCAGCAATAACGAACTCGCCATCAGAAACCTTTGCGCCTAAACGCTTAGCTTCAGAGTCACGTCCGTTTTTAGTAGAACCAACACCTTTTTTAGATGCGAATAATTGAAGATTTAACTCTAAAAACATTTTATTATCCTCCTAAATTTTTTTGATGAAATCTGGATATTGTTTTGAAAGTGATGATAAATCATCTTCTAATGTTTTAATGATAACCTTTGTTGTATCATTAACATCACACTTAAAACTTAAATATCCATCTTTAATTGATAAATCATAAACGTTGTAACCAAAATTATCAATTAAATTAACTGTTATATTAACCATTGTTGATATAGATGCACATACTATGTCATAACCTCTATCTTCATAGCCTGTATGACCTTTTACAACTACATCAAATTTATTTTCTACTACTTTAATACTAAAATTCGTCATAATTAAGCATTAATTGCTTCAACTACTAACTTTGTATAAGCTTGACGATGTCCTTGCTTTGTATGAGAATGCTTCTTTGGACGATACTTGAAGATTCTGATCTTCTTACCTCTTCCATGCTTTTCACACTTTGCTTCAACTGTAGCACCCTTAACATATGGTGCACCAATCTTAACATCCTTATCAGCTACTAATAAAACCTTATCAAAAGTGAAGCTTTCACCTTCAGCAACTTCAAGCTTTTCAACATAGATTGCTTGACCAACTTCTACCTTTACTTGCTTTCCGCCAGTTTCAATAATTGCGTACATGTCGTATTACCTCCTTATATTTTTAAGACACACTATTAAGGTAGGATTTTAATCCATTTTAGACCTTTTCTATGTGGTGCATGTTACAACGATTAACATTATATGCGATTATTATTTCTAAGTCAAACATTTTTTTAATATTTAATAATTATTAATTATTATAAGTAAAAATAAAAATAACACCATATTAAAATGGTGCTATTCAGTATCAGTTTTTATTTTGCTAGGATCAACATCATTCTTTTTAAGAATGCAGTCTAGGATTCTTGCAATACTATTAATTGAATTAGTATTTGCAAATTGTTGATAATCATATTTACCACCTAAAATAAACTTACTACAAGTATTATTAAATCCTATTTGAGCTCTCTTCTTATTATTAAATGATATTTCAATAATATAAGAGTTATACTTTCTATTTGGATTTTCTGGTAATCTTGATCTATTTTGAAGTACTTCCTTATCAACAAGTATTCTATAGTTTGCAACATCACTATATTCAAAATATAAATATTCCTTATCCTGATAAGTCATTTTTATTACTTTCTCGTCATTATCAAAGAATAAATAAATAGGATATAGGGCACTAATTGGATAATAATTAGGATACTTATTCTGACAGTTTTCAACTATTGCCTTTTCATATTCATTTAAGAATAATAGCTTCTTTTTAGTATCAACCTTTCTTAGAAATATAGTTGATATAATAACTAATATTAAACCAACACCAATTGAAGATAAACCAACTGGTAATAGCATATAAGATATACTTGCACCAAATAGAATTAAGAAAATTGATATACCAAGCATAATCGCAGTTACATAAGAAACCTTAGCCTTAAATCCACAATTGTTTTTTAAATATAATAAATCCTCTTTTGCACTATCTGGATGCATAAATACAGATATAAACTTTTTATCAGCTTCTGCTACTTTTTTCATTTATAATACTCCTTAAAAGCATTAAAAAAATGCTTGTAAATACATACAAGCA
>JAEEHU010000107.1 GCA_016280975.1 Acholeplasmatales bacterium
CATTTAGTTCCAAAGTATAAGGATGGATTTGAATGGGGCGGAACATTTGTTATGAATACAAATGAATATGTATCTGATAGTGAAATTGATGAAGTAATAAAAGAGATTAAAAATAATTTCTAATGAAAAAAGGAGTATGAATCAAATCATACTCCTTTATTTTCGCGTTTTTGTTTTAGCTTATGATAATAATCATTATTATATTCTTCATTTATTTTAAAGTTAAATGAAAGCTTTTTATTATCATAGGTTATCTTATCAATTAAATATAGAATTATTGAAATTATAAATAATACACCAAGTATTAGTAATAGCTTTAATAGAACATCTGTGAAATTTACACCATTATCTAAATTAAACATTTGATATGGATAATAAGTAACCCATTCACCCTCTGGAATAACTCCACCCTCTAAGGTTGCCTTATGAGAATATACTATTAAAAAGTATAATCCCCAGAAAATAATAGGAAATATAAGAGATAAAAATATATAAGATATTCTTATTTTTCTTCTTGCCTCAAATAATAATGAATCAATTATAAAGGCTATTGGTAATATTATATTTCTTATAATAGAGCCAAAAGAATAATATGAGTATTTAATAGATAATATCATTGATGGAATTATCATAATAAATGACATGAATCTAAATAAATGAAAATCCTTATTGAAGCCTTTATCTATATGTAAGAAAAATAAATATGATATTTCTATAAATGAAAGTAAAATTGAAAATGATAATAGCCATGTTGACCATGTATCATAATAATATAAAAATGGAGTTTCATAATAAACATAATCAATTATAGAAAATACAGTAGCTAAAATTGCAATTAAAAGTAGTATTAATTTATAAAAAAATTTAGATTTAATATTTGCAATCATTAAAAATCACCAAATTTATTATACAATAGTAAAGATTTTATTTTCAATAAAACTGTGGTATATGATATAATTTGAAAGCGAGGTAATTAATATGGAATGGAATTTAAAATTATTTTATGAAAATGAAAATGAATTTAATAATGACGTTACTAAATTCAAGGAAAAATTAGAAGAAATCACTAAGCTTAGTGGTAAATTACATGAAAAGGATTCTTTAAAATCTTATATTAGATTATTTGAAGAGGCTGAAATGTTAATTTCTAAATTATATGTATATGTTAATTCAGCTAAGGATTTAAATCAAAAGGATTTAAAGAATCAAGAAAGATATAGTCAAATTTATTCTTTATATAATGAATATATTATTAAGACAAGCTTTGTTTCACCTGAATTATTATCTATCGGTAAAGAAAAGCTTTTAAGCTTACTTGATGAAGAAGATTTAAAGAAGATGAAGTATCAAGTTGAAAAGCTATATCATAACAATTTACATGTTAAGGATTCTAATACTGAAAGTATTATGGCTAACTATAATGAGGCATTAGGATTATTCAATAAACTATATGATGATGTATGTGTAGTTGATTATACTGGTAAGGATGTTAAGGTATCAACTGGTGAAAAGATTAATGTAAATCACGCAACATATTCATACTATCTTTCTACTTTAAAGGAACAAAAGGATAGAAAGAAGGTATTTGAAAGCTTCTATAAGTATTACTATGATCATAAATCAACTTTAGCTGGTATTTATGAAGGTATTATGAAGGCTGAAATGGCTGATGTTAAAAATAGAGGATATAAATCTATTTTAGATTCTCATTTATTTGGTAATAATATTGATGAGAATGTATATTTAACATTAATCAATACAGCAAGAAATAATAATAAGCCATTAAAGAAGTATTTAAAGCTTAGAAAAGAATTATTAAATATCAAATCATATCATACATATGATAGATTTATTGATTTAGTAGAATCAAAGGAAGAATATCCTTACGACAAGGCTAAAAAATTAGTTTTAGAGGCTGATAAGGCTATGGGTGAGGATTTCTATAAGAAGGCTTGTAAGGTATTAGAGGATGGTAGAGTATCTGTTGAATCAAGAGATGGTAAATATACAGGTGCATATTCTAATTCAACTTATAATGAAGGACCAATCATTTTATTAAATCATAATAATACACTTGATTCAGCATTCACAATCGCTCATGAGGCTGGACATTCAATTCATACATTATATTCAAATGAATCTCAACCTTATGAGACTGCAAATTATACAATCTTTATCGCAGAAATAGCATCTACATTTAATGAGCAAGTATTTTTAGATTATATGCTTAAGAATACAAACGATAAGAATGAAAAGCTTGTATTACTTCAAAATGCAATCGATGGCTTAATCGCAACATTCTATCGTCAAACATTATTTGCAGATTATGAATATCAAGCTCATAAGCTAGTTGAGGATAATAAGCCTGTAAATGATGAAGTATTATCTAATATTATGATTGATTTATATAAGAAGTATTATGGAATTAATATTAAGCCTGAAAAGTATAAGCAATATGTATGGGCTTATATTCCACATTTCTTCCATACACCATTTTATGTATATCAATACGCAACTTCATATTCTGCATCAATGGCTTTATACCAAGATGTAAAGAATAAGAAGGAAGGCGCATTTGATAGATATATTAATCTTTTAAGATCTGGTGATTCTAATTATCCAGTTGAGCTTGCAAAGGAAGCTGGAGTTGATTTAACTAAGAAGGATACTTACTTAAAGGTAGTAAATAGACTTAATGAATTAGTTGATCAATTCGAAAAATTAATTAAAGAATAAATAAATTAAAAGATATGTCAAAAATTATGAAATTGATATATCTTTTTTGTTGCAAGTAAAATAAGAATTATATATAATAATATCGTCATATTAAGGGGAGCCAAAGGCTGAGAGGAATAAGATCGACCCTTGACCTGATCTAGGTAATGCTAGCGTAGGAATAATATTGATAATAATTATATTTTTATCATATTTTTTTCTATTTCGCACCTAGCGAAATTTTTATTTTTATAAGGAGAAAAAAGATGAAAAAGGAAAAGAAATTTTCTGTAAGAGTTTTAGCTGAAATTGCAATCTTCGCAGCAATCGCTTTAGCTCTTGATATGCTTCAAGGAGGAATCTTTAGAGGCGTATTCTTATCTGGTGGATCTATAGGATTTGCCATGTTACCAATTTTTATTATTGCTTATAGAAGGGGATTTTTAGCAAGCTTACTATGTGGCTTTATAGTATCACTTACTCAAATGCTTGCAGGCATCTATGTAATTAATGGTGCTACATTTGATAATCCATTCATGCAAGCAATGGGACCATTTTTACAAGTAATGCTTGATTATGTACTTGCATATACATTTGTTGGTTTTGCAGGTATATTCTATAAGGCATTTAAGAATGGTGAAGTAACAAAGAAGAAGGTATTATTCGTAATACTTGGAACTGTAATTGCCGGTTTATTAAAGTATGCCTGCCATGTTGTAGCTGGAGGATTATTCTGGCTTGGTGATGGTGGTGATGGATTCTGGGGTGTTCCTAATAATACATGGTTATATTCATTTGTATATAATGGCGCATATTCAATTCCAAATATTATCATTTGTACATCAGTAATGGTTGTAATTACTGTTTACTATCCACAACTTTTAGATGCAAATTATAAAAGAGAAGTTGTAAATGAAGAAACAAATGATAATGTTGAAGAAGTAAAGGTTGAAAGTGAGGATAAAGTAAATGAAAAATGTTAAAAAGATCACTAACATACTTATTTTAGTATTTTCTATTTTATTACTTTCAATAGGTGTTGCACTACTTGCTCAATCATTTGTTTATAAGGATAAGGGCTGGGCTGTTAAATTAGAATTCAACAGTAATATGATTGTTCTTGTAATAGTAGGTGTTGTATCACTTATCTATTCAATCCTAAGATTAATTAATTTCAAGGATGAAAAGAAAGCATTATTTATATCACTAACTGTAATATCACTTTTAGTATCATTCTATGGCTTAGGAGAATTCTTCAAGAATTTAGCTGATGGATATACATATGGTGAATGCCAACATTATTTATATTTTGGACTAGTTTCAGGTGTTATATTAGCTATCGTACTTGTTAATTTCATCAACTTAATAAAGACTACAAAAGAGGAAAATTAAAAGAAATGCTATCACTAAAATGTGATAGCTTTTTTTATCAATCAAGTATTACTTGTTTGACTTAAAGTAATTATTTGAACTATATTAATAGTGGGTGATGTAAATGACTTTGTTAGAGAAAAGAGGACAACTTTTACGTGAATTATTACTTAAGAAAAATATGCAAGTAAAAGAATTAGCTCAACTCATGTGTGTATCAAGTCAAGCCGTTACAAATTGGCTTTATGGGAAAAATGAAATAGCTTCTGATAAAATCTTAGATTTATGCGATATTTTTAATATAACATCTGATGAATACTTAAATGCAGAATTAAAACCAAGCAGTATGAAAGAAATCAACAAAAGAAAAGTAGATTCCCTTTCATCAGAAGATAAAATAAAAATTATAGATGATTTTTCATCTGGACTATCAAAAAAAGATATTGAAAAAAAATATAATATAATATTAGGAAAAATTACCGTAAGAGAAGCAATTGGTTCAGTTCAAATTGATGTTAAATGCCCCAACTGTGGTTCATATATGATTACAAAATTAGGAACCAGAAGAAAAAGAACACTTTGCAATAATTGTGGACATGAAGAAAATGTAATTTGTAAATGTAGTTCATGCGTTGATAATAGATTTAAAGAAAAAGAACTAATAGAAGAGCAAAACAAAAAAATTCTATACGAAAACATAAACTTACCATTATTGGAACCAAATTACGATGAAGAAAAATATAATATTATGTTGATAATAAATAATATTATTTCGACATATCCAGAAATAAAAGAGAATTTAGAAATAGATACTAGAACGATGAATATAAGTAATTCGTATTACTATAAGCTTTTTGATAAAGGTTATATAACAATATCTAAAAGCCACATTAATGATTCCTTTGCAATCAAAGAAGGTAAAATCGTTCCGCAATATGCGAACTTTTCTATAAATTATAAAGTGAATTTTGATATAAATAAGTTTTATGAAGGATTTAAAAAGAATAAAGAAAGAATAATATCAGATTTAATAAAAGATATTAAAAGTGCGATACTTTATTCTTATATTGATTACTTATTATGTAAGTCACGAAAATACAGATTATATCCTAAAGTAACATCCAATGACAAAATAAATTTAATTAATTATTTTAATAAGTATTCATATTCTCAATTCTGTGTAAAACTTGATTGGATTCTAAATAAATTTGAAAAATCACAAAATGAATATGATAAAAATGATAAAATTATTTACTCAAATCAGCTGATATCAAAAATATTAAGATTCTTTGATGTAATAGAAGAACAAGGAAAAGAACATTTTGAAAATAAAAAAGTTCAAATTAATGAAGAATTAAATGAACTAATGAGCTTATCGAATGCTAAGAAAGATATTTTATTTGTTCCGTTTACAAAAATTAATTCTGATATGTTCGATTTATAATCAAATAAAAGGAAGGAATACTTCCTTTTTTTATTATTAACAAAAGTCAAATCAAATATTATGTAAACCATAGTATATTAAATTCAAATGATTTATAATATCTTTAAAGGAAGTGATTTTATGCTAGGACTATATATTCATATTCCATTTTGTAACAGTATATGTTCATATTGTGACTTCACAAAAAGATTAGGAAATAATAATCTATATAGTGAATACATGGA
>JAEEHU010000108.1 GCA_016280975.1 Acholeplasmatales bacterium
ATAATTGAAAAAACTCTTGGTGTTGATACATTAAAAGCTGTTTGGACACGCATCTATTATGAGGAATAAGCTACCCTTAAAATTTATTGATATGTATCAAAAAGGAAAAAATCCCTATGGTCCTCCTAAATGTAGATTTTTTCCATCTTGTTCTAACTACGCAAAGGAATGCTATCAAAAATTTAACTTTGTTAAAGCTTCTCTTTTAGTATCAAGAAGACTACTAAGATGTAATCCATTTACAAAGGGTGGATATGATCCTGTACCACTTACTAGAAAAGAAAAGCTTGAGCTTGAAAAAAACTTATATAAAATTGAAGATGATGAAAAAGATACCGATTAAAATCGGTATTTTTTATCTATATGTATTTATAATATATCTATTTTTAGAAACTATTAGGCTAATATTTCCTAAGTCCTTTGTCATATATAAATTAGATATCCTTTTTAATCTTTCTACTACTTCTAGGCTAGGAAGATTATAAGAATTATTTTTACCAACAGAAATAATACTATCATTAGGACTTACAAGGTCCAAGAATTTTTCTTGACTTGATGTATCAGAGCCATGATGCGCAACCTTTAATATATCTGATTTTAAATAAGTGCCATATTTTTCTATTAAATCGTCCTCTTCTTGCGATGTCATATCTCCTGTAAAAAGTATAGTTGTATTATAAAGTGATAGCTTTAATACAACACTATTAGAATTAACATCGCTATATTCATTAATTGGTCCTAATATATCAAACTTAAAGGTATTATCAAATTTATAGCTTTCATCAACCTTAATCTTTTTATTCTTATATGGACTTAAATAGCTATCAAGCCTTGAGTCATATTTAGGGTAAATAATAGCTTTAACATTAAATCTTTCTAATATCTTTTTATAGTCACCAATATGGTCATTATCTGAATGAGTCAAAACCATATAATCTATTTTATCTATTCCGCGTGATTTTAAAAAATCAAATGAATTATATGCATCAATAAGCATATTTCCCTTATTATAGCCAAGCTCAATATATATGCTATCGCCCTGACCTGAATCAATAAATGTTACCTTAGAATTAGGATCAATGTAATTTATATATTTAATTAATAACATATATAAAGAGAATGATATGGTAAATAGTATATATAATTTATGTCTTTTTATTGATACTATAAATAGTCCAAAAAATAGATAGTAAAATGATGCCTTAATAATATTAAATGATGGATAAGAAATATAAATGTTATAGCTTGATAAATTAACTAAATAATCAGTAATAAATATATAAATATATTTAAGAAAATAATCAAGCCAAGGAATAAAGGCAAGTATAAATGATAACGGCAATAAAATATATGATATTAAAACTGATAATATTGGGGATAGTAATAATGATAATATCGATATTTTATTACTAAATGAAATTACTATTGGAAGTGTTGAAAAGAATATCAATAAATAGCTTTTATAATTAAAAGAAAGCTTGTTTTTAGTTTGGATTAATTCACGTGAGAATATTAATACAAACGATACTAAAAAGGAAAGTAAAAAGCCACTTTGATATACCAAATATGGATTAAATAGAGTCATTAATATTAACGATATTGATAATATATCAAGCTTAGTATATCTAATATCACCCTTACTATTCAATGATCCTATTAAAAGGAACAATAATGCTCTTAAAGCACTAGGTGGTGCCCCAATAATAACTACAAATACTGTAATTAAAACATTAGGAATAAGTGAACGATAATATTTAAATAGCTTTAATAATATAAAGCTTATTATTGAATATAAAAAAATAATATGCATGCCACTTATCGCAAGAATATGAGATATTCCTATTATAGAATAGGCATCCTTAATATTTGACTCTAAATTATTATCTCCAAATACTATAGCCTTAATATAATCATAGGATTTGCTACTTAATTTCGATTTTAAAAATGATAGGTAGTGATATTTAATTGAATTAAGAGAAAAGCCACTACTAATGAATTTAGATGATTTAGCCTTAGCTCGTTTAATAACTCCCTTTGACATTAAATATTCACTATAATTAAATTCCTCAGGATAGCTATTTAAATCATCATCGTAAAACTCTAATTCTATTTCTATGATATCTCCAGGCTTGAAGTCCGATTTATCATATACTAATATTTTAGATATTCCAATATAGCATGTATATGAATCATCATCCTTATCTGTTATATAAGCTTGATTCACTCCTTCTATTTCAATATTCTTAACTATCAATGATATAGAATACCTTAAAACAATTAATAACACTATTATTAACACTGGTATTATATATTTGGTTTTTAATACTATAAATATTAAATAGATACCTAAGGCTATAAAGAAAAAGTAATACTTTATTGAAAGCATTAAAAGTAATATTGCGATAAGTATGAAATGAAGATTATTACAAAGTGGTCTTCTCTTTAATAGATGAAATAATCTCATCTGATACTCCTATTAATTCCCTTAATTCCTCATAGCTTTCAATTCTTTTCTTTTCTCTATATTCAATTATCGCGTTCGCTCTTTTCTCACCAATTCCATATAGACTAATAAGCACATCAAATGATGCCTCGTTTATATTTATTCTATTATCAGGTACATCATCAATACTTTTATCCTCAATACTATTTGTATCCTTTGATGCAATATAAATGATAGTATCCTCATAATATCTTTTACCCTTATTATCATCAATAACACTATAATCATTTAATATTTCCTTTGATTTAATAATTATAAATCCATAGGAATATCCATATGGAATCTCAAGTGTGAAGCTATCCTTTTTTATTTCTCCTTTTAACGTGATTTTAATAGTTTTTCTTAATGTTTGAGTAGTAGTTATATCTTCATTATTATCACAAGATATAAAGGTGGGCATAAAAGCTAAAAATACTGTTATTGCTATAATTATTACTACTAATACTATTTCCCTTTTTTTATACAAAAAAATACCCCCAAATAGATGAATTCATATATATTAGTAGTCAAAAAAACTATAATTTTATAAATAAAATTAAAAACTCGTGAAATTTAATTAAAAATAAAAAAAGTTCTTATAAAAAGAACTTATTTTTTGAGAAAATTAATATTCAAAGCTAGATATTATATCCTTATCTATTGAGAATAATGTGATCTTATTATCATCCCAAATTCCATATGATCTAGGTGTATTATTCTTTGGAATAGTAATACTTCCTGGATTAATAAATATTACTCCATTTAAATTCATATTATGTGGGATATGAGTGTGACCTGATAATACTAGCTTAGCATCACCTTTATATAAATCTAAATGGTGACCATGCTCTAGGTGAGTAGTTATATTATTAATAGTATCATCATAAAAATCATGAATTTTAAATGTTAATACCATCTGATCTACCTCTGCCTCACAATTTCCTTTAATTGCGATTATTTTATCAGAATATGGATTTAGCTTTTCTATTACCTTCTTAGGGTTATAAAACTCAGGTAAATCATTTCTAGGACCATGATATAAGATATCACCTAAAAGTAATATATAATCACACTTTTCTTCCTCAAATATATTTATTATTCTATCAGCTGAATCACTTGAACCGTGTATATCACTTACAATTAAATATTTCACTTCTTTGTTGCCTCCAAAAGCTTTTCTAAATTCTTATATATTTGATCAAAATCAGAGTCAGTTAAAAAATCAAACATAGGCGCAGTATAATCCTCAACATCAATTGAAATATTTTTTAATATTTCATGTGTCTTTTCTGTAAGCTCAATATTAGTGATTCTCGCATCCATTTTATCCTGAACCTTAACTAAGAATCCTCTTTGAACTAATCTATTGATAAGTGGAGATACTGTATTAGTTGATTTTCTTAATCTCTTACATATATCAGTAACCTTATTCTCATTTGGATGATAATAGATTGTAAAAATAATTACAGATTGAACAGGAGACAAGCCATAAGGCTCACATAAATCATTTCTAAGATTATCAAATACCTTAGCTAATTCTTTAATTAAATCTATTAATCCTTCTTTATTTTTAGCTGTCTTTTCGTATTCCATAGCCATACCTCATTAACAATAATACATTAAATTAATTTATTAAACAATAAAAAAACAATAATGATTAAATCACTATTGTTTTAATTATTACTTTAGGTATGTATTATTTGAATTCTTAAATGTATAAGTATATCCACTATTGTTCTTAGAAATATAGATTTCATCCTTATCTCTTGAATCAAACGCACCCTTAATATAACGAGTAGCATCATTAGTAAATGTTAGCTTATATTCATCGTATCTTCCTCTATTTGCGATAAATCTAACATTTGATACTTCTCCATCAGCTCCAAACTTTTGAACAATTTCAATATTCTTAGTTTCATTTAAATTAGTATAAGAATAATTGTATTCAAATTGATTATAGTTGATTGTGAAATCTGGGTTTATTGTATAAACCTCTGATACTCTAACATTCTTATCATCTGATAACTTTATATTTGTTACATAAGATAGCTTTGAATTCTTTATTCTTTTTTCACCAGTAAATGAATAAGAATTATCACCAAATATAATTTCTCCAATTAAATCAGCCTTATATTTATAATTATCCTTTTCTATATTCTTTTCTTCAGCTAATGTTTCATCATAATAAATATAATAGCTATTATTTGTATTAGTATAAGTAACTAAATATTCATAATCATAAAGTGGATTTGTATTTGCAGTTAATACTGAATCATTATTCTCAAGACCAAGCATATCCTCAATATTAAAGATAAATGCATTTAGATCATTAACAATAGCATTTTCCATATCAGGCTTTAGCTTCTTATCACCATCAACAACTCTTCCATCAACCTCTTCATAAGAAATATTATTAAATGTATTAACAATATTAATCATATTAGGTGTGTCATTAACAGTGAAATCTGAATAAAACCTTTGTAAAGATGACATAGTTATATCACTATAAGTAACAGTATTTACACTGTTAGTTCCACTTAGTGATGTAATAACTGTAGTTGTAACAACAAGGGCAGTTGCCATAACACCAAGGATAAGTGGGAATACCTTAATTCTTCTAGGTGCCTTAATAGATGATGGTCTATTAATCTTAGTTACATCAACATTAGATATAATTTTATCTGATAAATCTGATATTTCTTGACGATTCGCAGCTTCCTTTAATAAAAACTTAATATCCTTACTCATCTTTAGCACCTACCTTTCTTTTTAATTCCTTGATTGCTTTATTATAAATCCATAAGACTGTACCTAATGGTTTATCAACTATTTTGGCAATATCTTTGAATTTTAGATCATTAATAGTATGTAAAATAACTATCTGACGTGAGATATCATCTAGCTCCTTTAGCATTTCCATGACCTCAATATATTGATATTTCATATCCTTGTTTTCCTTTTCTTCTGGGATATAATCAATAATTTCTTCGTCATGGACTATTCTTTTTTCTTTATTGTAATAGTTTATCGCTATATTATGAGCCATTGTTGATAAATATGCATTGATACTTGTATGAGTATATTTATCAATATTCTCTAAAAACTTTATATAAGTATCCTGCATTAAATCATCTACTACAGATGTGTCCTTGATGACAGATAAAATAGAGAAAAAAACAGTCTTTTTTGTTTCATTATAAAATTCATCAAAATGAGTGTAGTTTGCCACTCTAAATTCATTAATATATTCTTCTATTTTCATCGTCTCACATCCTTTAAACAAAATACTAAGGCATTTTATTGGTGTTTTTTTAAAAAATCTTATTTTCCGTATTATAACATACTTTTATATAAAAGAAAAAATGGTAGAAAATATCTACCATTTTATTCATTATTTTAAGTTTAACTAATATTACTTATTAGGGAATTCCTTATTAGCAAGCTCAACATAGTGATTGTAACGCTTTTGAGCATCCTTTAAGTTCCAAGCTAATAATTCTTCAGCCTTAGCTGGGTTAACCTTAGTTAATTGAGCATAACGACCTTCGTTCATTAAGAAGTCATTGTACTTAGACCAATCAGGTTCCTTAGAATCCATAGTGAATGGGTTCTTGCCTTCCTTAGCTAAATCAGGGTTGAATCTGAATGTTGGCCAGTAACCACACTCAGTAGCCTTCTTAGCCTCCATTTGAGACATGAATAGACCCTTCTTAATATTGTGAGCAATACATGGAGCATAGCAGATTACGATAGATGGACCATCATAAGCTTCTGCTTCCTTTAATGCCTTAATAACTTGGTTTTGGTTATAACCATGAGATACTGTAGCAACATATACATGGCCATAGCTCATAGCAATTGAAGCTAAATCCTTCTTGAATGTTGGCTTACCAGCAGCAGCGAACTTAGCGATAGCACCAGTTCTTGAAGACTTAGAAGCTTGTCCACCTGTGTTAGAGTAAACTTCTGTATCTACAACTAAGATATTAACATCTTGGTTATTAGCGATTACATGGTCAAGTCCACCATAACCGATATCGTAAGCCCAACCATCACCACC
>JAEEHU010000109.1 GCA_016280975.1 Acholeplasmatales bacterium
CGAGGCACCTCCTGCAATTATCTCAATCTTCATTGGTTCTGAATTACAGGATGTTCTTGATTCAATTGAAACTGGTAAGCCACTTAAGACACATGGCAAGAGCTTCTTAAAGATTGGTGCTGATGTACTTCCTGATTTACCAAAGGATACAACAGATAGAAACCGTACTTCTCCATTCGCATTTACAGGTAACAAGTTCGAATTTAGAGCAGTTGGTTCTTCTGAATCTATTTCTTGTGCAAACATTATGCTTAATACAGCAGTTGCAGAGGAATTAAAGAAATTTGCTGATATCCTAGAAAAATCAAAGGATTTCGATAATGACTTACATAAACTAATTAAGGATACAATCATTGCTCATAAGAGAATTATATTCAATGGTAATGGTTATGATGATGCTTGGATTAAGGAAGCTGAAAAGCGTGGCTTATTAAATCTTAAGTCAACACCTGAGGCACTTCCTTATTACTTAGATAAGAAGAATATTGATTTATTCACATCTCATAGCATCTATACAATTAATGAAATTAAGGCAAGATATGAAATTGCCCAAGAACATTATGCTAAGGTAGTTAATATCGAAGCATTAACTGCACTTGATATGGTTAATAAATATTATTTACCAGCAATTGCTAAATTCTCTAATTTCTTAATTTCATCAATTAATGATAAGAAGGCTTTAGGCTTAAAGGCTGAATATGAGACTTCTACTGTTACTAAACTAGCAGATGCATCAAATGAGATTTATAAGATTAAATCAGCTCTTGAAGCAGACTTAGTTAAGAAAGATGAGATTGCAGATTGTAAGAAGTTATCATTATTCTTAAAGGATAATGTATTAACTAAGATGGAAGGTTTAAGAGAGATTATTGATAATATTGAGAAAATAGTTGATAAAGCTTATTGGCCATTTATCTCATATGGAGATTTATTATATAGCGTAAAATAATTTTTAGGGGGAGAAATTATTATGGAAGAGTGGAGCTATCAAATTTGGAAGCTTGTTGCAATATCTTTAATTTTCTTTATGCAAGCAGGCTTCGCAATGTGTGAGGCTGGTTTTACCAGATCAAAAAACACAGGTAACATTACTATGAAGAACCTTATGGACTTCTGCTTAGGAACTGTTACATTTATCTTAATCGGAGGACCATTACTATGTGCTGAAAATGCAATAGCTGGTGGTCTATTCGGAAATGCTGGTCAGGTATGGACTGATATGTTTGGACCAAACGCATCATTATATAACTGGACAGATTTCATATTTAACTTAGTATTCTGTGCTACAACAGCAACAATCGTTTCAGGTGCAATGGCTGAACGTACAAACTTCAAGGCTTATTGTATTTATTCAATGATTATTTCAGCAATCGTATATCCAGTTGAAGCTTATTGGAACTGGGGTGCTGGAAACCAAGGTTGGTTACAACAACTAGCTGATAGCTGGGGCTTAGTTGGAACTAATGCTCAAGGATTTATTGATTTATCTGGTTCTTGTTCTATTCATATGGTTGGTGGTTTAACAGCCCTAATCGGTGCATGGTTAGTTGGACCAAGAATTGGTAAGTATACTCGTGATGAAAATGGTAAAGTTGTTAAGATTAACGCAATTCAAGGTCATAATATTCTAATCGGTGCTTTAGGTGTATTCATCCTATGGTTCGGTTGGTATGGATTCAACCCAGCTGCTTGTACATCTTGGGATGGATATGAGGGCATGGGTCAAGTATTCATGACTACTACTGTTGCTGCAGCTATTTCTACTGTTACAGTAATGATGATTACATGGATTAGAAATGGTAAGCCAGATGTTTCAATGACACTAAATGGTTCTTTAGCTGGTTTAGTTGCTATTACGGCAGGCTGTGCTAGAGTTGATTTATTAGGTTCTATTTTCATTGGTATAATCGCTGGTATTATCCTATGTGTTGGTGTTGAGGTTATTGATAAGGTATTCCATATTGATGACCCAGTAGGTGCTTGTTCAGTTCACTTCTTAAATGGACTTTGGGGTACATTAGCTTGTGGTTTATTCTCAACAAATACTGGTTTATTCTATGGACATGGATTTGCTCAACTTGGAATTCAAGTAATTGGTATATTAGCAGTATGTGCTTGGACAGCTGCTTGGGCATTATTAATCTTTGGTGTAATGAAGAAGATCAAGAGAAAAGATGGTGTAACACCATTCTTAAGAGCTACTCCTGAGGAGGAAGTTAAGGGTCTTGATATTTCAGAGCATGGTCTAATTTCTGCTTATCCTGATTTCGTTCCTGCAGTTGAATCAATTGATTATTCAGGAACACAAATCTTAAGTGTTACAGGTGATGTACCAATGTCTGAGGCAGTTGATGTTACTCACTTAAGTAAAGAGGATACAAAAATTAGTGAAGCTAAAACAGATTCTGATTATCGTAAGATGACTAAGATTGAAATTGTATGTAAGGAAAGAATGCTTGATACATTAAAGAATAATCTTATGAAGATTGGAATTACAGGTATGACAGTATCTCACGTTATGGGTTGTGGTATTCAAAAGGGTAAACCTGAGTACTACCGTGGAGTTGAAATTGAAACAACATTATTACCAAAGATTCAAATCGATATTGTTGTTGCAAATGTTCCAGTAAGAGATGTTATCGATACTGCAAAGAAAACATTATACACAGGTCACATCGGTGATGGTAAGATCTTCGTATATGATGTTGAAAATGTAATTAAAGTAAGAACAGGTGAGGAAGGCTACAAAGCTTTACTTGACGTAGAATAGAATATAATATGTGCCCAAGGTTGGGCACATATTAGTTGTTTTTGGAGGTTTTTATGTGTTCAATAATTGGATATCAGAGCGTAAAGAATTATGAGGAATTTAAAGCAGGCTTTGAAAAGACTATATCTCGTGGCCCTGATATGTTTAGAGAAATGGAATTTCAAAACGCCCGATTAGCATTTGAAAGATTAGCAATCATGGGTCTAACTGATTTAGGTATGCAACCATTTAATTATAAGAATTATCACTTAGTATGTAATGGTGAAGTTTATGGCTTTAAGGCTATAAAGGATGACCTAATTAAAAAGGGATATAAGTTCGAAAGTGATTCAGATTGTGAAATACTTCTTCCACTTTATGAATTATATAAAGAGGATATGTTTAAGATGCTTGATGCAGAATATGCATTAATCATTTATGATGATAAAAATGATGAAATAATTGCCGCTCGTGATCCAATTGGTATTAGACCACTATATTATGGATTTGATGATGATAATAAAATCATTTTAGCATCAGAGCCTAAATGTATAGTTGGTATAGCTAAAAAGGTATTACCATTCCCACCAGGACATTACTATAAGGATGGTAAGTTCGTTTGCTATAACGATATTACTAAAACTGATAAGGTAGTTAATGATAGCTTAGATGTTATATTTAAGAATATTCATGACAAGCTAGTTAATGGTGTTGAAAAAAGATTAGTATCTGATTCTAAGGTAGGATTCCTACTTTCTGGTGGACTTGATTCAAGCTTAGTATGTGCAATCGCAGCTAAAAAGCTAAATAAGAAAATTGAAACATACTCTATTGGTATGAATACAGATGCGATCGATTTAAAGTATGCTAAGCAGGTTAGTGATTTTATTGGTTCAAATCATCATGAAATAATCATTACAAAAGATGATGTCTTAAATTCACTAGAGCATGTTATAGAAATACTTGGTACATATGATATTACTACTATTAGAGCATCTATTGGTATGTATCTATTATGTAAGGCTATACATGAAACTTCTGATATTAAGGTAATCTTAACGGGTGAAATATCAGATGAATTATTTGGTTATAAATATACTGATTTCGCACCTAATGCTAAAGAATTCCAAAATGAGTCAATTAAAAGAGTTAAGGAATTACATATGTATGATGTTTTAAGAGCTGATAGATGTATAAGTGCAAACTCACTTGAGGCACGTGTACCATTTGGTGATTTAGACTTCGTTAATTATGTAATGAGCATTAACCCTGAATTAAAAATGAATAAATATAATATGGGTAAATATCTACTTAGAGCATCATTTAAGGAAGATAATATTCTACCTTTAGATATATTAATGCGTGAAAAGGCAGCATTTAGTGATGCAGTTGGACATTCTATGGTTGATTACCTAAAGGAATATGCAAATAGTAAATATAGTGATTCTGAATACGAAGAATTAAGAAAGAAATATACTCATTCTACTCCTTTCACTAAGGAATCATTACTTTATAGAGAAATATTTGAAAAGTATTATAAGGGTCAAAGTGAAATGGTTGTTGACTTCTGGATGCCTAATAAGAATTGGGAAAACTGTAATGTTAATGACCCTTCAGCAAGAGTCTTAAAAAATTATGGAAATAGTGGTAAATAATTATGTTTAATTCAATTCATGAGGAATGTGGAGTATTTGGTATATTTGAGCCAAATACAACAAATGTTGGTAATAAGGTATATTTAGGATTATATGCCCTTCAGCATAGAGGACAAGAGGCTTGTGGTATTACTGTATGCGATAATGGAGTATTCTCATCACAAAAGGGCTTAGGTCTTGTTGGTGATGTATTTGATAATGATAAATTAAAATCACTTGGCTTAGGTAATATGGCAATTGGACATGTTAGATATTCCACTACTGGTGTTAATAATTTTAATAATATTCAGCCATTAGTCATTCGTCATCAAAAGGGAAATCTTGCCCTTGCTCATAATGGCAATTTAACAAACGCAGCTGAAATAAGAGAAAAGTTTGAGCTTGATGGTGCAATATTCCATGGAACATCAGATACAGAGGATATTGCCTATACAATAGTTAAGGAAAGATTAAAATCTAAATCTATTGAAGAGGCTATTAAAAACTCTATGTCTATTATTAAGGGTGCTTATTCTTGTATCGCTATGTCAGCAACAAAAATAATCGCATTTAGAGATCCTAATGGCTTTAGACCACTATCTCTTGGAATAACTTCTACTGGTGGATATGTTGTAGCTTCAGAATCATGCGCTATTGATTCAGTTGGAGCTAAATTCATTAGAGATATCGCACCAGGTGAAATATTAACTATATCATCTGATGGATTATCTTCAGAATTTATTGAATCAACTAAAACATCACTTTGTGTATTTGAATTCATCTACTTCTCAAGAAGTGATTCTATTATTGAAGGCTCATCAGTTCATAGAGCTAGACTAAACGCAGGTAAAATACTTGCCCAAGAATCAAAGGTTGATGCCGATATAGTAATTGGTGTACCTGATTCAGGACTAGACGCTGCGATAGGATACTCTGTGGAAAGTAAGATTCCATATGGTATTGGATTCGTTAAAAATAAATACATTGGTAGAAGCTTTATTAAGCCAACTCAGGAAGAAAGAGAATCTGCCGTTAAAATCAAATTAAATGTAATTAAAGAAACTATAGAAAATAAAAGAGTCATTCTAATTGATGACTCGATTGTAAGAGGCACAACAAGTGCTCGTATTATTAAACTTCTTAAGGATAATGGTGCTAAGGAGGTTCATTTAAGAATATCATCTCCAGCATTTAAGCACCCATGCTATTTCGGTACTGATATTGATTCAGAGGA
>JAEEHU010000110.1 GCA_016280975.1 Acholeplasmatales bacterium
CCAGATATTTCTAATAGTATAAATGATGGAATTAATTATATTTATAATCTTCCAGTTATATCAACAACTGATTATGAGAGTGTAAGCTAATGCTTACCTCTTTTTTTGCATAAAAAAGGGATGTGAATTAATCACACCCCTAAACCAAAGAGACTATTATTCGGCTTTTTTCTTAATTGTTTTTTTCTTTGGTTTTTCTTCTTGTACTTCTTCTTGAGCTGGCTCCTCTACTGGTTCTAAAGCTTCCTCTTGAGGTGCTTCTTCGGCTTCAGGTTCTAAAGCCTCAGGCTCTTCTATAGGCTCTTCAACCTCTTCTGTAGCATCTAAAGCTTCAGGCTCCTCCACCTCTTCGACTTCCTCTAAAGCTTCTTCATCAGCTGGAACTTCGATTTCCTCAACCTCGATTATTTCATCATCAGGAGAAATCTCTACAGGATTACCATCCTCATCGACATATTCGATTTCGACATTTTCGTCCTCTTCAGCTTGAGCTCTCAATTTTTCAAGCTCCTTACGTAGTCTCGCAACCTCTAAAGCTTCGGCTTTAGCTTTTTTTCTTTTTTCCTCAGCCTTCTTAGCTTCAGCAAGCTCTCTACGTAATCTTTCAACCTCAGACTCCTTAGGCTCAGGAGCTTCAGCCTTTTGATTTTTTAGAAGCTCGATTTGTTCGCGCATAAATCTAATTTCTTGTTCATACGCAAGCTTCTTTTGATCTTCAATTGTCTTTTGCATTTCCTTAATTTGAGATTGTAAATCAGAAAGCTCTGATTCAGGCACATCTGAATCTACTATTCTAGCTTTTGCTTGAGCGACAGGTCTTGCCTTCTCATGTTCTTTCTTTTCTACAACTATTTCAGCGATTAAATCATCGTAATTTGTATTAAGGAATGATTCAAATTGATGAATAGGAATAGGCTTTGAAAAATAATATCCTTGAATTACTACATCATTTGTAATTCTACCAATTACACTTAATGTATCCTTTGTTTCAACGCCTTCACATACTATTTCATAGTTTAATTTAGATAGCATGTTAATTAAATCCTCTACTATTCCTCTTGTCTTTTCTGTAGATAAGTTATCTCTAAAGAAAATTCCATCAAGCTTAATAGTATCAAATGGGTTATCAGATAGAGAACCAAGTGATGAATATTCCTTACCGAAGTCATCCATCGCAACCTTAAATCCTCTTTGTCTTAAATCCATAATACACTTTGAAACATAACCATAGCTATTCATGATCGTTGTTTCTGTGATTTCTATTTCAATATTAGCTGGCATTACACCAACCTTATTAGCTATAGTTTCAATCTTTGATGCAAAATCAGGAGAATCAAAATTAGCTTTTGATAAATTTACAGATATTACTAGGTTTCTATGGCCTCTATCAACTAATGTTTTAGCTAGTCTACATGCATTTTCAAGCATTAGCATATCTACTTGCTTAACGAAGCCATTAGATTCGAATAGTGGAATGAATTCATTTGGGAAGAAAATTGGATTTTGTGCATCGTCTACCCATCTACATAGAATTTCACCACCAGATACTCGACCTGTTTTTAAAGAAACCTTAGGTTGAATATAAGGAACAAATCTATTTTGTTCAAGTGCAGCATGCATTTGCTCTGTAATCTTCTTTTCCTTAGAAAGGATTTCAGATACATCATTTGAGTAAAAATAGATATTGTTATCTACATCCTTTGAATATACAAGGGTATAAAGTGCATTTTTGATTGCAAAATTAGTATCCTCTAAATCAACATTTTGATAAACACCAAATCTTAATATAAAATCTACATCATTTTTTAGTGTTTCCTTTGAATTATTAATTCTTTCTTCTATTGATTTACATAAAGATTTAATTTGTTCTTTATCCTTATTGTCGTAAACAATACAGAATCTATTATATTCAACTCTTCCTAATGTCTCTATTTTACTTAAACCCTTAAGTAAGATATCTGAAATATCATATATTAGTCTTTCAGGATCATTATGATGCTTAGATACAATAATTAGGTTTCTAATATCGACAATGACCAAGGAAGGCTTTTCAAATTTCTTCTTTCTATCTGATAAGTATTTTGCTAAACCCTTATCATTAAATACATTACATTCAGTATCCATATAGTATGTAGAACGCATTTGTGTTCTATAATTGAATCTAAATGCAACTACTGCCATTAAAATTATGACAGCTACCGCTGCAAGTACTATGACTTGCAGTGGATGCCATTGGAATGTAGCTAAGAATGTAAATAAATTCATATCAATTCACATCCTTTACGCTTTTTTTCTTTTCTTTGATACTGAACCAAACTTATCCTTATTAACAAGGATTAGAATGATAATTAAGATTATTAAGCCTAAGCCTAGTAAAATCCA
>JAEEHU010000111.1 GCA_016280975.1 Acholeplasmatales bacterium
ATTGGAGCTGATTCACTTGCTTATCTATCAATTGATGGAGCACATAGATTAGCCGATAATTCTAAATGCTCATTTTGTGATGGCTGCTTTTCTGGAATCTATCCAGTTGAGCTTCCAAAGAATCAAAAGAAAAATAAATTTGAAGAAAAGCTTAAATAAAAATGTGGGTTTAAAAACCCACAATTTTTTTATAATTTAGCAGTAGCTGCATAGGTAAATTCATCCTCTACCTCTTGGAATACCTCAACAATACCTGGATCAAAATGAGTGCCAGAGTCACCAATAATAATATTTATTGCTTTATCAATTGGCATAGGATCCTTATATACTCTTTTAGCAACAAGCGCATCAAATACATCCGCAACAGCCATTATTCTTCCTGGAAGAGGAATTTCTTCTTCCTTAATTCCATATGGGTATCCTCTACCATTCCATTTTTCGTGGTGTGATATAGCAACCTCATATGCAATCTCCAAAAATTCCTTATCTCCAAGCTCATTTAAAATATTCTTTATTATTTCTCCACCCTTTACTGTATGAATCTTCATCTTTTCAAATTCATCATCAGTAAGTTTACCTGGCTTACATAATATTAAATCACTTACTGCGATTTTACCGATATCATGTAGGGGTGCAGCATTTATTATATATTCACACATTTTAGGAGTTAGATAGTCTTTATATCTATCCATAGTCTTCATTTTTTCGACTAATATTGAAACATATTTTTTAGTTCTTTTGATATGCTCGCCTGTTTCAATATCGCGGGATTCAATGATATCTGCTAAATGCTCAATAACACCATTTTGCATATTAGCCTTAGCAACAATTTCATCTTGAACCTTTATATTTAAATCTATTTCAATACTAAGCATATCTGATGTACGTCTTGTAATTGTAAGTGCTATAAAATCAATAGCGGCAAGACCAATCATATTTGGAAGTGCATAGTGATAGAATACCTCTACTATTCTTTTAAATGTCAATAAGTTAACTCTATTTGATATAATAGCAGCTTCCTCTTGAGAAAGTGGCTTTAAAAGGTTCGCATCATACATACCAAATATAAAAGAGCCATAAGTCGCTACGATAACTAAAAGCATTGATGATAACAAAATAATTAAAGAAAACTTTTTACTGCTTTTATATTGTGATGCGATAATTGGTGGTATTGCAAATAATATTGTTCCGTGGAATGAAAATGGAACACATAATTCTAATACAGAAACAAACGTAATAGCGATGATTATTTTTTTGAAATAATCCTTTTCTAGAATTGTCTCTTTTTTTAATGCTTTATCATGAATTAGATAAATTATTAGTGGCAAGCTATCATAAACAAGTAATTGTCCTAAAGTCGCTCTCATTGATACCTTATCCAATGTGAATACATCAAATTCATTTAATACTAGCACTACTATTCCTAAAAAGGCTATTATTAGTAAACCGATTATATTAAATTTGTTGGCTTTTCTCTCGGCATATTTAAAAACACGCTCATTACTCATTCCATAAAACCCCAATTCCAAAAACATTACCTAATTTTGTTATATAGCATTTTTTATTTCAAATCAATAAATAAATATCTACTTATTTAACATTTAAGCTATATCGTTTAATTATTAAATAAATTATAATTTCAACCATAGTTTAAACCTATTGCAAATTAAAATTTATATATTTATAATTATATCAAGGAGGATTACTATGACACTTCAACAATTAAAATATGTAGTATGTGTAGCTGAAACTGGAAATATAACACTCGCAGCTGAAAAGCTATTTATTTCTCAGCCAAGCCTAACTACTTCAATTAGGAATTTAGAGCAAGAATTAAATATTAACATATTTAATAGAAATAATAAGGGTGTAACCCTATCAAACGAGGGAAATGTCTTTTTATCATACGCAAGACAAATATTAGAGCAAGCTGATTTACTTACTAGTAAATACATTGATTCAGTTGAGAAAAAGCCATGTTTTTCTGTATCATGTCAGCATTATTCCTTCGCTGTAAATGCATTTATTGATGTAATAAATGAATTTAATGCTAATTCATATGATTTTACATTAAGAGAAACACAAACTCATGAAATTATTACTGATGTAAGTCAAAGAATAAGTGAAATTGGAATTTTATATATGTCTTCTAAAAATGAAGAGATCATTTCTAAAATATTAAAGCAATATGATTTAAAATTTGAGCTATTATTTACTGCACATCCTCATGTGTTTATAAGTAATCAGCATCCTCTTGCTAAAAAGGATGAATTAACACTTAAAGACTTAGATGATTATCCATATTTATCATTTGAGCAGGGTGAATATAATTCCTTCTACTTCTCTGAAGAAATTGTAAGTACACTTGATAGAAGAAAAAACATTAAGGTTCGCGATAGAGCAACTCTATTTAATCTTGTTATAGGATTAAATGGTTATACAGTATCATCTGGTGTAATCAGTAAGGAATTAAACGGAGAAAACATAATTTCACGACCTCTTAAATTAAATGAATATATGAAAATAGGATATATTAAGAATAAGGAACAGCCATTAAGCCAATATGGCATGTCCTATGTTGAGGCAATAAAAAAACATATACCTAATAACAAGTAAAAAAAACATGATTCCTTTTGGAGTCATGTTTTTTTTGGGAGAAAAAGAAATTATACTATTTAGTCAAAATATTCAATAATTATAGCGTAGATATATAAACCCTTATTTGCAGAACCAAGCTGATATGTTCCTGCCTCTAAGTCATTAATTGTCGTTACTGAAACTGCTGCCTTTGCATCAAATGTACCTGCATCAGCCTTATCACTTTTAGTTATCATCTTTACGATTCTATCATCATTTCCAGAAGATTTAGCAACTACTGTTATAGATGCCTTCTTAGTTGTAGTAAATTCAATGTATCTAAAGCTTCCGAATGTTGCAGCTCCACCCATTGATAATGACTTTGTAGTTGTATATTCATTATCGTTATAGCTAAATGTAACACCAGCTGTTATTGTTACATTTTTATCAGTAGTTCCATATATCTTAAATCCATCTAGAGTTGTCTCGCTTGTAATATATGATCCAGATGCATTGGTTAAATCAGATGGATCAAATACTATAGTTTCTGTTGCGACAGGTCTATTAGCCTTTTCTAAATTTAAATATGCTTCTTCATATTCATCAAGCTTAGCAATATTTGTTACTTGATTTACATCATCAACATTTATTAAGACAAACTTTGATCTTATATCTAAGCATACATCCTTAACTGCTAAATAGTTTTCTTGTGTTACAGTTGGATAATCAGTTACCATCTTAGCAATTAAATTAGAAACAATTGATGGATCTGGATAATTAAAATTAGGATCGTTTACTCTTACTGTTGAGAATAAATTATATAATTTTGTAGCTGTTGCCTTATGCATCAAATTAGAAGGTGCAATATAGCTTTCTGGAGTTGATAAAACTGAATTCTTAAATCCAATTTCTTCATTATTCTTACACTTCTTATTAGAAGAGATAAATTCCTTTAAGTGTTCAGCAACCTTACCTGCAGATAAATATGCGCCAAACTTATTATAGTGAGTTGCTTCCTTTGTAGCCTTTTGATATTCAGTATCAAAACCTGAAGGCCATAAGCCTGTATTACCATTGCTACCAGATGAATCCTTAAGTGCCATAATATAATTTGCTTCTTGTTGCTTTAATGTTTCAAGCATTACCTTTGTATCATTAAATAAGTCAATTAAGAAGCAATTTTCTTCTTCAGCTAATTGCTTTACAGCCTTAACATAAGCAAAATCATCACCATGTAGTCCTGCACCACTTTTTAGTGTACCATCAGAATTAAATGATACTCTTGCAACAGGAGTAACAAGTACTGGAATAGCACCCTTTCCTCTTGCAAAGTCAATATATTGCTTTAAAAACCACTTATATGTACCACCACTTGAATATTCATAGTAATCAGGTCCATATTTAGATACTGAATTCTTTAAGTAGTTATTTAAAACATCTGTATAAGATGACATCTTTTGACTTACTTGACTACTAACTGATGCAAGTGTTGCAACACCATCAGATTTTACAATTTGAGTTTTAGTTCCAGCTGTAACTGGATAAATTCCATTTACAGGCTCTCCTAGTGGAACCATTCTTTCAGCAAGTGAATTTGCAGCCTTTGTGTCATCGTCATTATGACCAAATTGAATAAATAAATAATCGCCTGCTTTTATATCATCCTCAATTGAGTTTCCACCATTTTCACTAAATGTATAAGAGCTTCCATCAATATCGTATAATCTTCCTTCATTAATAAATGATCTTGAGCTTCTACCGCCCTGAGCACAATTCTTAACTGTAATATTGTTATCTAAAAATAAATCTAAGTATTGTCCCCAGCCACCAATATATTGATCATTACTATATGTCTTAACTGTTGAGTCACCAGCTAAAAAGATAGTAGCTTCTCTATCGTTATTTACAACAGTTGTACTTTCAGCACTACCTGTTGATTCTGTTGATTCACCACTACTATTTTCTGCTTGACATGCGGTTAAAGCAAATATTCCTAAACCTAAAATACCCATAGCCTTCCTAATCTTCATTTTTTATCCTCTCTTTCATTTGCTACTATTATTGCATAATATTAATTCTAAAATAAGCGTTTTATACGACTATTTTCGATGTTGTTTGACGCTTTTTCGAATGTTTGTTATAATACTAATGGTGATTATTATGTATAGCACAAAAGACTCAATTAAATTTATGATGGCAAAAGTGTTTTTTACACTCGCAGACTTCTCATATACTATCGTTGATGAAATAACCCCTCCATTTTATCATGGGGCAGAGACTATTGAGATTAAATATATTAAGTCTGGAAGTGGAAAGGTCATTATTAATAATGAAACACATAATGTTGATTCAAATTACTATATTGTAATTCCTGAATTCATATCATATTCACTAATTCCAGATACGAAATTTGAAATATATTCTATATATTTACTAATCGATAAAAAATTGGGCTTTGAGGAATATATTCCTATGCTTAAAAACTATTTTGTTGGAAAAGACAAATATGACCTAGTTTATCTATTTGACGATTTATTACATGAATTTCAAACTAAAGAATTTGGTTATAATGAGGTTGTAGTATCACTATTTAAAAATATAATTATCAAGGTCTTAAGAAACGAAAATACTGTTGGAAAAAGAATTTCACACTGGGATACTGATAGTCTTCAATTCGAAATTGAAAAGATTTTATATAATGAATTTAATACAATAACAATCGAAGATATGTCATTAAGACTTCATATAAGCGTTAGAGAGCTTCAAAGATATTTATTAAAAAACTACAATAAAACATTTAGAGAATTAAAAAATGACGCTAAAATGTCTTTCGCATCAAATAAGCTTTGCTATTCTGAAATTAAAATTGCAGATTTAGCTACACTTGTTGGTTATTCTACTCCAGAGCACTTCTCTTATGCATTTAAGGAATACTTTGGTATGTCTCCATCAAAATATAAAACAAAATCACGACTAAATTGAGTCGTGATTTTTTTCTAAATCTATTTCTTTTTTCTTTTTAATATTCTTTATAATTATTAAGGCAAGACCTACTAGGGCTGCGATAATTAATATTGCTTCTCTTAGTATTGATACTGGTAGCATATAAATAATGTAATATATCAAAAATCCAGTCTCATGTGCTGCAGAACCAATCTTAACAACATATTCATTCTTATTGTTTTGAGTAAATGTAGACATTGTTACTATTGCCGGTGGAAGATAATTATCCCACTGATCAAATGTTTGACTTATTGCAAGATAAGTTATTATTCCCGCCCACATTAAAACAAGTAATAATCCTAGTATATAAAGTGGAACTTCCTTATTTGACTTAACTAAGAATACATACATTAATATATTTCTTATTAAGCATGAGGTTGTTACTATAAGATTTGAATATAGTAGAGCACATGATTGCTCAACTATAAAGAATAATACTGCGATAGTTGATATTGCAAGGAATCTTCTCTTTTCAAATAGGTAGGCAACTCCTACTATTAATAAACCAATTAAACCAGCTATTTGGCTTACCCATAATATTGGTGTTAAATTTTTAAAGCTTTCGATAAATTCAACAAATACATTCATAATATCACTTTTAACTCTCAAACCGCATTGATTATACATTTTGTATGTGATATTGTCTATATAAATTTGATTTAAACAAGAAAAAATAGGTGTTTTTTTACACCTATTTTTAATTATTCATAAATTGTTCCAATTCTTAAAAGCATTTCCTCAAATTCTAGCTTAGGGACAGGTTTACTATATAAAAAGCCCTGCGCGTTATTACATCCAAGCTTAATTAAGAAATCTGCCTGTGATTTAGTTTCAACACCCTCACATATTACCTTAATATCAAGACGTTTTGCCATATCAATTATAGATCCAATAATAATTTCATCTGAGCTTGTTAGCTCCTCTCTATTAATAAATGATCTATCAATCTTTATTTCATTAACCTTAAAGTCTCTTAGTACAGATAAAGATGAATAACCAGTACCGAAATCATCAATTGATGTCATTATACCATTTTGATGCATTACGCTTATAAATTTAGCTAATCTTTCGTTTTCCTCTAAATTTGTAGTTTCTGTAACCTCAATTACTATATCTTCTGTTCTAACGTTATATTTCTTTATAATTTCTATAACACGATTTTCAATATCATCAAGGGCAAAGTCTCTTCTTGACAAATTACATGATGCTGGAACAATTCTATGACCCTGATTTCTAAAATTGTGAATATCTCGACATAGACTTTCAAGAACGAATAAGTCTAGGTCAATTATTTCACCATTTTTCTCTAGGACAGGTACGAACATACTAGGAGCTATTACCTTACCATTATTTACCCAACGTGATAAAGCTTCAACTCCAATAATTTTACCCGATTTTATATCAAACTTAGGTTGATAATAAACAACAAAGCTTCCATTTTTTAATTCATCTCTAAATGTCGATTCAATACTTTTAACTGAATTAACCATTTCAACAAGCTCCGGAGTTAATTCAACAACTATCTTTTTATTACTTCGTGCATATTGACATGCCATAGATGAATGAGACATTATGGATCCATAATTTGGCATTACCTCTTTTATAGCATAAAAGCCAACAACACCAATTAAATTTACCTTTATAACAACTCCATCTTCTCTTTCGACATCAATAGGACACATTGTTACCTTATCAATAAATGAGTGATGTTTTTCTCTTTTAATTAATGCAACGAAATTATCTCCGCCTGCATGTCCTACAACCTCATCCTTATCTATTAGTGACTCCAAAGCTCTAGCGTAGCTAATTATTGCTTTATCTCCTTGTTTATCACCAAATAATTTATTTACAAGTCCAAAGCCCTTAATATTGATAAAGTATGCATTATATTTTGTCATATCAACATAATTCGATAAAATCTTTACTTTTCTTACAAACCCTTGAGCATTTAAAAGCTTTGTATTAGGACTTATAAACTCTGCATCTTCTGCCTTTTTAATAAGCTTATAATTAAAATGATATAGGCTTAATAGTTTTAAGAATAGATTTATATCCTTATTATCCTCTTCAGTATAACTATAGCTATCATTTATTCTATAAAAATTAAAATTAAAACCATTGGCTGAGTATGTAGCGTAAGGTGTAACATCATAATCATCAGAAAATGTATATTCAAGACATTCTAAAGAAACTGAGGATTTAGCCTCTACTTTTCCTAAATGAAAATGGTCTTTAAGAGAATCTAATGCCTTTTTTATAGACTCAGATAAAGAATTTTGATCGCGTAAAATTTCTATAAAATTATTGAAATCGTACATCCTATCATCCCCTAGGTGATATTTGTATCTTGTATTTTAGCACACTTTTATTAAATAATCTATCAATTTGAGGTCAATATATGGAATTATAGGCAAAAATACTCTCTTTTGTGACAAATATCTAAGGTTTGAAAACCAAAAAAGAAAAAGCAATCTAATATCAATTAGATTACTTAATCTGTTGTGTATATGTTAATTTTGTTTTGTTTCTACTTCTTTTTCTACTTCATTTTTATATTTTAAAATAGAATCATTAATGCTTCTTTCTAAATGGAAATCTGCATATCCAATAGATAATGTTTTATCCTTATCATTTTTCTTATACTTTAATGTTACCTCATCTGTTTCAACATTAATTGAAACAGACTTGATATCATCTCTACTAAATTCTTTTAGTTTCATATCAATAAAGCTATATACTAAGAATACCTTCTTTTCTGAATCATAAGAAATTAATGGTTCATTAATAATCTTTTTATTAAAGCTATTATTATATGAGGTAAACATTAAACCAAATAATGAGAATAGTAGGAATAATCCAGAAATAACTAAAATTAAGATTTCCCACCATTCAACTGGTCTACCATAAGTTCTTCTTACTGAAAACCAGATAATATCAGATGCTAGAATTAATAATGATACAGCTGATGATAACAAGCCCTTCTTAGTATCCTTTTCTGCAGATACTCTATCTGCTATGCTTATAATATTAGTATTTTCCATAATTAATCACCTCTTAGTTCCAAGAGCCTATAGTACTTCTTATATATGCTCTATCTATCATTTGTGCTTCTGTTAATTGATGTTGAGCCTCAATTCCACCATCAATATCAACATATTTTGTTCCATCATACTTAGCAATTGTGCTTAAGCTTGAAGAACTAATTAAGCTTCCGATTGGAGTTACATTTGTTCTTACTGCGCATGGTCCACCACCAGTTTTAGCACCTAAAGTTACGATACTTGGCTTATTTGCCTTTGCGATAACTGGCATTGCGTTTCCTGAGCTGAATGTATAATTTGAATTTAAGAAATAGATTTTGAATCCTAAATCCATAAGTGGTCTATCGTTATCATCAACCTTACCATCGGCATTAATATCTGCCTTATATACTTGATGATTACGAGCACCTGTAAGTGGGTTTATAATATCAATTTCAACATTACCAATTAATGTAGATAATGCGAATACTAAGCTATCTGATGAACCACCATCATTTGATGTTAAATCAATTACAATATTATGAATTGAATTCTTATATGTATCAGATGTTAAATCTTGATATAGCTTATTGAATAATAAGGCTGTATTAGATGCGATATTACTCTTAATTAGTTCTGTTGGAATTTCTAATCCAGGAATTGATTCTGTTTGATCTTCCTTCATTGTTCCCATATAGTATAGGTCCTCATCAAATGCTGAGAATTCATCGAATGAAACAAATACTGTGTCATTTCCTTGTTGATAGTCAAGTCCAGCAGTGATTGTTCCTTTTTTGTTTTCTGCAAATCTTTCGCCATTAGTCATCCAATTTGCTCTTTCTTGGCTTTTTTTAGTTGTATCAATTAGTGCTTCACCAAATTCATAACAAATTGATGATTCAGATAAATTTGTATGACCATCATTTAAATATGATAATGCTATATCTGTATATGTATCTAAAACCATTGGATTTGTAGATAATAAATTAGTCTTGTAATTCTTTTCAGTTAAGAATGTATCGAAATTAGTAAACTTGCTCTTTAGTCCATAGCTTGTATTAAAATCAAAGCATAATGATTGGTAATAATAATTTGCATAATCCTCTGAGATTGCATCCTTCTTAGCATTCTCACGGAACTTAGTTCCTAATTCTGTTAAGAATGGCATACCCATTGATCTATCAGAAAGTGAATTTCCTGCAACTAAGAACATA
>JAEEHU010000112.1 GCA_016280975.1 Acholeplasmatales bacterium
AATAGCTTCAATAGTTATAAATTTCTTATGACACTTCTCACAACAAAAACAATTTACTTTTATAATCTATCCGTTTTTAGCATTTTTATGTTTTAAAGGAATCTGCTTTACCATTTCTGGATGATTCTTTTTACACGAAATGTTAATTGATTTATAAACAAAAACATCATCTAGATTTATGTTATCATTATCTCCACTATTCTTTTTTATATCTACTAAATTATTACTTTTTTTTGTTTCTATATCTATTAAAGAATCACATTTAACGTATGGATTTCTTCCGTTTTCTGAAACACTTTCATATGTTTTGGCATCCAAGTAATAAATTCCACAGTTCTTACATCTTTCTGCAAAACACTTCTTTTTATTATCACTACTTGAACGATATCCTACTATGACAGTTAATAGTTCAGCATTACACTTAGGACACCTTTTTTTGCCAGTAGCTCGTATCACAAAATGAATACCCGCACGTGGTGTCACATTATTTTTTGTTTCAGATTTCATGTTTTTTTTATTTTCTTCACCAGTTTGATTTTCATTAGAAGAAATCAATATAACATTTGGATTCTTTCCATTGTTGCTAATAGATTTGTAAAAACTCTTTTTTATATAATTAATATCACATTTTTTACATTTTTTATGTGTACAAACTGCTGGTTTATTTTTACTCGTTAAGAAACTAGAACTAACTGTTTCTAAAACACTATTACACTTAGAACAAAACTTAGAGCTTCCTGAATACGTAACAACCTTAAATTTTTCGATTTTTTCATTACCAAATAGAAAATTATCGTTCATAATTATCCCTCTATTTATTAATAAGCTATTTTATTTATTTTATCATACTTTTAAGCATAAAAAAATATCCCTAAAGTGCACTTTTACACTATAGGGATATTTATTCTTATTAATCCTCTAACTTAGGATATTTTTCACGCTTTTTATTATATGATGTATGAAGTAATTTATGAGCAAGAGGTGAACCTGGTTCTGTTAAATAGTTCTTATATAAGGCTTGAACATCCTTATTTAAATGAGAACGTCTTAATACCTTATTCTTATCCTCATCATATAATACCTTAGCACGCTTAGACATATAAGTTTCTAAGATATCATCATCTTCATTTGGTAAGAAGATTTCTTTTACAAATGGTTGACCACCACCATTGATACAACCACCTGGACAACCCATGATTTCAATGAATTGATATTTAGATTTACCCTTCTTAATATCTTCAAGTAATACTTTCGCATTCTTCATACCTGATGCTACTGCGATATTAATCTCATTACCCTTAATATTATATGTAGCCTCTTTAATACCCTTAAAGCCTCTAACTGGAGTTAAGTCTACTGGTTCTAATTCTTCACCAGTTATGATATGGTATGCAGTTCTAACTGCAGCTTCCATTACTCCACCAGTAACACCAAATATAACACCAGCACCAGTATATTCACCTAAAAGGTCATTATCAAAATCCTCATTAGGAAGCTTCTTCCAAGTGATACCAGATCTACGGATTAATTTTGCAAGTTCTCTTGTTGTTAATACAACATCAACATCCATAATTCCATCTACTGAATTTTGTGGGCGCTTATTTTCATACTTTTTAGCAACACATGGCATAATTGATACAACACAAATCTTTGATCTATCTAAATTATGCTTTTCTGCATAATATGATTTAATAATCGCACCAACCATCTCATGAGGGCTTTTACAGCTTGATAGATGTGGTAATAATTCTGGATAATAATATTCAATATAATTAATCCAGCCTGGAGAGCATGATGTGATCATTGGAGATGGAGCACTTGTAGTTAGTCTATGAACTAACTCATTTGCTTCTTCCATAATAGTTAAGTCAGCTCCAAAGTTTGTATCAAATACACGGTAGAATCCTAATCTATGTAATGCTGCAACCATCTTACCAGTTCCAGATGTACCAATTTTTTCACCAAATTCTTCAGCGATTGCGGCTCTTACAGCTGGTGCTGTTTGAACTATAACAATCTTACCTTCCTTAAATGCTTCATCAAGCTTATCAATTTCAGAGTGCTCTTGTAAAGCTCCTGTTGGACATACATTTACACATTGTCCGCACTGGATACATGGAACTTGTGAAAATGATCTATTTTCAACTGGTGAAACAATTGTCTTAAATCCTCTATTTTCAAATCCTAAAATACCGATACCTTGAACCTCTTTACAAGTTTCAACGCATCTACCACATAATATACATTTAGATGTATCACGTATTAGGGCTGGTGCGATATCATCATATGTTGTAGGTGTTTTTTCACCCTCATACATACCTTCTCTTGCACCAACAAGTCTAGATACTTCTAGTAACTCACATTTGCCATTCTTTTCACAAGCTTGACAATTCATTGAGTGGTTAGAAAGTAATAATTCAACGCTTGTTCTTCTAGCTTCAATTGCCATTGGATCATTAATTGTAACCTCTAAACCTTCTCTAATTGGATATGCACAACTTGGAACTAATCTTCTTTCACCCTTAACCTTAACTAAGCATACACGGCATGATGCTAAAGAGCATCTTCCGTCCATCCATGAGCATAAAGATGGTACTTGATAGCCGCATCTTCTTGCTGCTTGAAGTAAAGTTAGGGAATCATCAACCTTATAATCTTGACCTTCGATTTTAATATTTACTATTGCCATTTAATTCACCTTCTATCCCTTAATAATTGCTCCAAATTTACAGCCTGCCATACAGCTACCGCACTTAATACACTTAGACTGATCAATTTCCATTGCTGGCTTTTTCTTACCAGGAGCTATATAGTCTGTTGGATGGATAGCATCAACTGGACAGTTTCTAGCACATAGTCCACAGCCGATACATGAATCCTTAACAATAGTATATTGCATTAAATTCTTACAAACACCTGCATCACACTTCTTATCAATAATATGGCGCTCGTATACCTCACGGAACTTAGATAATGTTGATAAGACTGGGTTTGCTGCAGTTTGACCTAAACCACATAAAGAACCAACTTGAAGTGAATGTGATAATTGATATAACTTATCAATATCAGACATCTCGCCTTTACCTTCTGTGATTTTATTTAATATCTCAAGAAGTCTCTTTGTGCCAATTCTACATTGAGAGCACTTACCGCATGATTCATCACAAATAAATCCTAAATAGAATTTAGCAACGTCAACCATACAGTTATCCTCATCCATTACAATTGCACCACCAGAACCCATCATAGAGCCTTTAGCAATTAGGTTATCATAATCGATTGGAGTTTCTAAGTCATTAACAGTTAAGCATCCTCCTGATGGACCACCAGTTTGAATAGCTTGGAACTTCTTATTATTTGGAATACCGCCACCGATATCATATACTAATTCACGTAAAGTTGTTCCCATAGGTACTTCAACTAGACCAACGTTTTTAACCTTACCGCCAAGTGCGAAAACCTTAGTACCCTTAGAATTAAGTGTACCAACTGCTGAAAATTGGTTTGCACCCTCTCTAATGATATATGGAACATTAGCTAATGTTTCTACATTGTTAATAATTGTAGGCTTACCCCATAATCCCTTTACAGCTGGGAAAGGTGGACGAGGTCTAGGCATACCTCTTTTACCTTCAATTGAATTTAATAGAGCAGTCTCCTCACCACAAACAAACGCACCAGCTCCAAGTCTAATATGAACTCTAAAGTTAAAGCCCGTACCTAAAATATTATCACCAAGTAATCCTAGCTTTTCAGCTTGGTCAATTGCAATTCTTAATCTTGATACAGCAACTGGATATTCAGCTCTTACGTAAAAATAACCATCACTTGCTCCAATTGCATAACCTGCAATTAGCATACCTTCAATAACATTAAGTGGGTTACCTTCAAGGATAGATCTATCCATGAATGCACCTGGGTCACCCTCATCACCATTACATACTACATACTTA
>JAEEHU010000113.1 GCA_016280975.1 Acholeplasmatales bacterium
TAAAAAGAATAGAGATAAATTGATTTTAGAAATAAAGAAATGGATTAAATCAAAGGATACCTATGAAATAAGATTTGGAATAGGTATGCTATTATCTCATTTCTTAGATGAGGATTTTAATGAATCTTATATAAAGCTGGTATCTAATATCAAATCGGATGAATATTATATCAATATGATGATTGCCTGGTATTTATCAACTGCCCTAGTAAAGCAGTATGATAGTACAATTGGAATCATTGAAGAAAAGAAATTAGATAAATGGGTTCATAATAAAACAATATCTAAAGCAGTAGAAAGCTTTAGAATAAGTGATGAAAAGAAGAATTATTTAAAAACATTAAGAATAAAATAAAAAATAGGCTTAAGTTCAATCTTAAGCCTATTTTGTTATTGGACCCTTCATTTCTCTATCTAAAAGATTAATGTTGTATACTGAATCTAATATTTTAGATGCCTTTAATTCTATATCAAATACAATATTAATATCATTTTTGATATTAGTATAAAATACTAAATCCTTCTTTATTGTTTTTAAATATGATTTTCCAATATCATTATATCCAAGTATTCTTACTGCAAGATCACTTTCTAAAGCTAAATTTGCATCACTTTTTGTTACATTAAGAAGTACATATATTAGCATTCTTTTAATTCTTGATTTAGAATATCTTTTATTTGAAAGATACTCAATAAATGTAGTTAAATCATTGTAATTCTTAATATCATATAATTTATTTTCTATTCCCTCATCGACAAAGAAGATATTCTTTAAATCTTTTTTATCTGAAGATAAGATTTTATATTTAATTAATGAGAATAATTTATTTTCATCTAATATTAAATCCTTATCAGCTGATACATATTGAGGTGTGTATTTTTCGATATCAGAAATATTATTTCTAATAGTAAGTGCACTTTGAATATTAGAATCATTAGCCTTACTATCTAAATAATTATTTTCAATTCTTTTAATTGTATTTAATTTGATATTAAAGCTATTATCTTTTATTGCCTTATAATATGAAAATCCTAAAATATCATTTGAAAGTAAATCTATACTAGATTTATCCTTATAGGAAGTAGAATAGTCATCCTTATTATCTATTTTTATATTGCTATAATATTTTTCATAGATAGAAGGATCGTTATTTTCACTTCCAATCCATATTTCATCTACATTTAAGCTATTAAGAAGCTTAACTGAGTAGGATGCGAAAATATCAGCTCGCTCAATTGTATATATAAGTGGAAGCTCAATTACTAAATCTATACCCATATTAAGTGCTTGTTTTGTCTTAATAAATTTATCAAAAAGTGATAAATCTCCTCTTTGAGTAAATGATGATGACATAACACAAATAATAATATCGGCTTTAGATTCCTCTTTTACCTTATTAAAATGATATACATGACCATTATGTAGTGGATTATATTCACATATTATTCCTACTTTTTTCATTGTATCACCATAAAGATTATATCTAATTTAATTATTCATTTAAAGATTTTTATATATTTATATATAATAATTGAAATGAATAAAGCATTTTGTTATAATATTTTTGTCGTTTGAGAGGTAAAACTATGAAGCTTGGTTTATTTGGATATGGAGTAATTGGTAGAGGAGTTTATACATTAGTAGGAGAGTTAGACAAGAGCTATAATTCTTGTATAACTAAGGTATTTGACCTACCTATAAAGAAGGACTTACTAGGTGATAAGCTTGTCACTGATATTAATGATATTATAAATGATGATGAGATTGAGGCAGTAGTTGAAGTATTAGGTGGACATGATCTACCTTACGAAGTAATTACAAGATGCTTAAAGAAGGGTAAAAGCGTAGTTACAGCTAATAAAGAGGTTGTAAGTAAGCATTTAGAGGAGTTTATTAATTTAGCTCATGAAAATAACGCATCATTCTGTTTTGAAGCATCAGCTGGTGGTGGTATTCCAGTTATTAGACCACTTATTGATAACATTAAGGTAAATGATGTAAATGATATTTATGGTATCCTAAATGGTACTACAAATTATATTTTAACTAAGATGGATGAAGAAGGTCTTTCTTTTGATGACGCCTTAGCTCAAGCTAAAATCAATGGATTTGCTGAAGCTAATCCTACAGCTGATTTAGAGGGCTTAGATATCGTTAGAAAGATTAATATCTTATCAAGCCTAGCATTCAGAGGAAATATTAATAATGATGATATTTATCATTATGGTATTACAGGCATCAATAAGGAAATCCTTGAAAATATTAAGAAGCTTGGATATTCTTTAAAGTATGTTGCATCATCTAAAAGAGATGGAAATAACTGTGTAATTAGAGTAGAACCAACTATGGTTAAGCCTACACATCCTTTCGCATCTATTAAAAATGAATTTAACGCAGTATTATTTACTGGTTCAACTAATGGTGATTTATTATTCTATGGTAAGGGTGCAGGCTCTATTCCAACTGCGACTGCGATTGTATCTGATTTAGTATCTATTTTAGAGAATAGAGCATATATCGGCTATAAGAATGAAAGAGAATTAGTTGTAAATCAAAATAAGGAAACTAATTATACATACTATATCGTTGATGAAAACAATAACGGTGTATTTAAAGAAAACGTTAAGGATGAGGAATTATTAAATTCTAAGTTCTACGCAAGAGTATTATAAAAAATTTAAGCTCAAGTTTTTGAGCTTTTTTTTGAGGAGTAAAATCATGGAAATATTATTAGATGATTATAAGGAATATGTGTTTGATGGCTTATGGACTAAGGCTATCAATATGGCTATTTGTGATTTAAAGATAGATGATACATTAGTATTTTCTAAGAATAAAGTATATGAATCAGGAACTATATTCTTAAAAAGTAATATTAAATTAAAGTTTGAGCATAATGCAGTATTAAAGGCTGCAAGTGATATTAATCTATTTAATATATCAAATAATAGTATTAGTAATTTAGAGGTTAATACATTTATTAATTGTGATTATGATGGTAATCCTAAATTATATTTTATCTATGGAAAGAATATAGAAAATGTAGAAATCATTGGTAAGGGTATTATTGATGGTAATGAAGAAATTTTCTATGGAGAGATAGAGGAATCTTATATTGAAGGTAAATTCTATCCTAGAATGCCACTTATCTACTTAGAAAATTCTAAGAATCTAGAATTTAATAATATTACATTAAGAAATAGTGCGTTCTGGACACTTCATTTAGTTGGATGTGAATATGTAATAGTTGATGGTGTAAAAATATTAAATAATAGAAGAATGCTAAACGCTGATGGAATTGACCCAGATCATTCTAAAAATATAGTTATTAAGAATTGCTATATTGAATCCGCTGATGATTGTATTGTTTTAAAGGGTACAGGTGCTAATACAAAATATGGAGATGTATATAATATTCATGTTTCAAATTGTACATTAAAATCATCAAGTGCGGCTATTAAAATTGGAACTGAAACATTTGCGAAATTTTATGATATTCATTTCGATAATATTAAGATTAAGGATTCAAATAGAGGTATATCATTCCAACTAAGAGATGATGGTGAGATTAAAGATATTACATTTAATAATATTGATATTGAATCTCATATGTTTGACCCAAAGCCATTTTGGGGTAAGGGTGAGGCTATAAGTATTAGCGCAGTAAGAAGAA
>JAEEHU010000114.1 GCA_016280975.1 Acholeplasmatales bacterium
AAAGAGAAGAAAACCTTGATGTTTTATTAAACAGAATGAAGGAATTAAATGTAGATCCAGATCCAATCAGATGGTATTTAGATACTAGAAAATTTGGTGGATGTGTTCATGCAGGCTTCGGTATGGGATTTGAAAGATTAATTATGTACCTAACAGGTGTAGATAACATTCGTGATGTTATTCCATATCCTAGAACTCCTAAGAACTGTGAATATTAACATTTAAAGTAGACCTTGTGTCTACTTTTTTTAATTTTTCTATGTTATACTTAATAAAATCATTAAAATAAGGAGATATTATTATGAAGCAAATATCAACATTAAAAGCACCAAAGGCAGTAGGACCATATAGCCAAGCTATAGAAATAGATGGACTAGTTTTTGTATCAGGTCAAATTCCTATTAATCCAGAAACTGGCACAATTGATGCTAAAAATATAGAAGAGGAAACACATCAAGCAATTAAAAATGTTGGTGCAATTTTATCTCAAGCAGGCCTATCTTTTGATAATGTTGTTAAATCAACTGTATTTATCAAAAACATTAATGACTTTGGTAAAATAAACCAAATATATGAAGGATACTTTGTATCTAAGCCTGCAAGAAGCCTAGTTGAGGTATCAAATCTACCTAAGGGTGCTAATATTGAAATAGAAGTTATAGCTAAAAAGTAAACCAATACATAATTTCACATAATCTTACGAAAATTTGATTATAATTTATTTCTATAATGTAAGTGTCTTAAGAGGGTAACTATCATTCTCCCTAAGATAGATTACTTTTTCATAAGCAAACTATAACTCTCCCAATTAAAAGAATAGGGCTAGCTAATAACTAGTCCTATTTCTTTTGTTTTTCTTTAAATTTTTATAATTTATGCTATAATTGATTAGGTAGTAGATTATTGAGGAGTTTTATTATGTTAGATATTAAATTTGTAAGAGAAAATCCAGAAATAGTAAAAGAAAATATAAAGAAGAAATTTCAAGATGAAAAGCTTCCACTTGTTGATGAGGTAATTGAGCTTGATAAGAAAATTAGATCATTAAAGCAAGAGGGAGAATCTTTAAGAGCATCTCGTAATGACTTATCAAAGCAAATTGGTCAATTAATGAGAGAAAAGAAGATTGACGAAGCTAATAAGATCAAGGAAACAGTTAATAAGAATAATCAAAGAATTGCAGAAATTGATCCAGAATTAGAAGAATTATCAGCTGAATTAACTAAGAAGATGATGGTTATTCCTAATATCATTGATAAGAGTGTTCCAGTTGGTAAAGATGATAGCGAGAATGTTGAAATTGAAAAGTTTGGTGAACCAGTTGTTCCAAACTATGAAATTCCATATCATGCAGATATCATCGCTAAATTCAATGGTTTAGATAAGGAAGCATCAGGAAGAACATCAGGAAATGGTTTCTATTATTTATTTGGTGATATCGCAAGATTACATTCAGCTATGCTATCTTATGCAAGAGACTTTATGATTGATAAGGGCTTCACTTATGCAATTCCACCATTTATGATTCACTCAGATGTTGTAAATGGAGTTATGTCATTTGCTGAAATGGAAAACATGATGTATAAGATTGAAGGAGAAGACTTATACTTAATCGGTACATCAGAGCATTCAATGATTGGTAGATTCAAAAATCAAATCGTTAAGGAATCAGAGCTTCCTATTAGATTAACATCATATTCACCATGCTTCAGAAAAGAAGTTGGTGCTCATGGTATTGAAGAGCGTGGTATTTATAGAGTACATCAATTCGAAAAGCAAGAAATGATAGTATTATGTAAGCCTGAGGATTCAATGAAGTGGTATAACAACATGTGGAGCTATACAGTTGAATTCTTTAGATCATTAGATGTTCCTGTAAGAACACTTGAATGCTGCAGCGGTGATTTAGCTGACTTAAAGGTTAAGTCATGTGATGTTGAGGCTTGGAGCCCACGTCAAAAGAAGTATTTCGAGGTTGGTTCATGCTCAACTTTAGGTGATGC
Source organism: Acholeplasmatales bacterium (assembly GCA_016280975.1). Lineage (GTDB taxonomy): Bacteria > Bacillota_I > Bacilli_A > Acholeplasmatales > Anaeroplasmataceae > Anaeroplasma. Next base: position 2,004 of record JAEEHU010000114.1, read on the forward strand.
TCAAGCTAGACGTCTTGGTATTAGAACAAAGAATGAGGATGGTACATACCTACTTCATACATTAAATAATACAGTATTAGCTACTCCAAGAGGCTTAATTGCAGTACTTGAGAATAACTATAATGAGGATGGCTCAGTCAATATCCCTAAGGCATTACAACCTTATATGGGTGGAAAAACAATAATAAAGTAATTTAATTAAAGTGAGGTTTATTAAAAAATAAATTTCACTTTTTTTATTTTTAAGTGTTGACAAATAAAAAATAGTTTGTATAATTAAATTGCATACAATTAAATTTGATGCAAAGTTATGGAGGTAATAATATGGCAAGTATTTATGATTTTGAAGTAAAAACTAGAAAAGGTGAAATGGTATCATTAAATGAATATAAAGGTAAGACCTTACTAATTATTAATTCCGCAACAGGCTGTGGTTTTACTCCACAATATGATGAGCTTGAAGCTTTATATAATGATTATAAGGATAAGGATTTTGTAATTCTTGATTTCCCATGTAATCAATTTAAGGAACAAGCTAAGGGTACAGATGAAGAGATTTACGAATTCTGTACAACTAAGTTCAATATTAAATTTCCAATTTTTTCTAAAGTAGAAGTAAATGGAGAAAATAAAATTCCTCTATTTGGATATTTAGAGGAGAGCGCTCCTTATAAGAAGCCAAAGGGATTTAAGAACAAATCTGTTATGAAGCTTTTAGAAAAAATGAGTAATACCAAGGGAACAAATGAGATCAGATGGAATTTCACTAAGTTCCTAGTTGACAAAGCTGGTAATGTTTGTGATAGATTTGAACCTGTAGAGTCTATTAAAGACATTAGAAAGAGACTTGAAGAAATTTTATAGATTTTATATTTTGTGTGTTGTTTTTATACAATTAAATAGTATATAATTTATAATAGTCGAGGTTATAACTATGGATAAATACGATTCACTAAAAATAGAAAATCAAATATGCTTCCCTCTTTATGCATGTAGTAAAGAAGTTATAAGATTATATAAGCCATTTTTAGATATGCTTGATTTAACTTATACTCAATATATTACCATGATGGTATTATGGGAATATAGAGAACTAAATGTTAAAGAGTTAGGTGAAAAAATATACCTTGATTCAGGCACCCTTACTCCCTTACTCAAAAAGCTAGAATCAAAGGGATATATCAAAAGATCAAGATCTAAAGAGGATGAAAGAAATCTTTTAATTTCAATTACAGATGAAGGAATGTCTTTAAGAGAGGAAGCTCTTCAAGTGCCAGAAAAAATGGCAGGCTGTGTAAAATTAGATATGGAATCTGCAAAGAATCTATATGATATCTTATACAAGCTTTTAAATAATTTTAAAGGTAATTAAGCCAAGTGATTGGCTTTTTTATTTTTATAAAGTTGAAAAAGAAATTTTAAAGTGGTAAAATTAGTTGATTTTCTAATTTTAGGGAGAATAATATGATTAAACGAATAAATTCAAGTAAGCAAACTGAATATTTGTATTGTTTAGTTATATCAGTTATAACTTTATTTGGCTGGTATTTTAAGTCAAAATGGGGATATATGACTATTATTCCTGTAACTTTACTTGCTGTAACTATATTAAATGATTTTAAGTATATGGCTATATCAGGCTTAGGCTTAATATTCTCTGTGGGTACAGGCTATACAGCAAACACCCTAGAATTCCCTATGCAGTTCGCTGTGGCGATAGTTTTATATGTAGCGATAGGCCTTATCTACATTATTAGAAATGGTATCCATATAAAAAATGTAAAGTCCTGTATCGGACTTTTAGCATTAGGTATATTATCTCCAATTCCACTTATTTGGAATAATGTAATTGAGGCAAATGAAAGAATATTATATTTTGTTTATTTAAGCTATTTCTTATATTTATTAATATATATTCTATTTGTAGTCACTCTAAAGAAGGATTCATTTAGAATGATTAAGACAGCTATGGTATTTATGACCCTAGTAATAGCATTAGAATGTATATTTGCAAGTATGAAGTTTGGCTTTGTTAAGGGTATTAATTTAGGATGGGCTATAACGATAGATGCAGGTATAACAATGCTTGTTGGGCTTCCATTTATATTTATAGATTTAATCCACGAAAAGAATTATATTAAGCTAATTATTTCTGATTTAATATTAATTGTTGTTATATTTGGTTGTGCTCTAACAGTAAGTAGAGGTACATATTTATTTGGTATTATTGAGCTTGGATTATTATATATATTCTCACTAATTAAGGCAAAGAAGAAGATATTCCTACTACTATCAACATTAGTTGTATTAATAGCTGCAGTACTAACACTACACTTTACTATTACACTACCTGAGGCATATCATAAGGTAGTTGATATAGTATTCGCAGTAGATTTCAATGATAATGGTAGATTTAGATTATGGCAAAAAGCCTATGACATTTGGAAGCAAAATGGTCTTAATATAGTATTTGGTGCTGGTATTATGCCAATACCATCAGCTCAAGTTATTTCTGAATTTGGACTACCAAGCCTAATTTATTTCCATTCAACATTCTTTGAATTATTAGGTACACTTGGTGTACTTGGAGTTTTAGCTTATCTATTCCATATGTTTGAAAAGTATAAGCAATTATTTAAGCTTAATTTAACATGTGGTGTTGTAATGCTTATAGGTTATTTAGCAGTAGATGCCTATGGCTTAATTGATAACACGTTTGCATGTTATTATTATATGATTCCATTAATGATTGTAATGGCATCACTTGATACCCTAAATAAGGGTGAATTTGATATGATAATGGACTACTAACTAGTCCATTTTTTATTATAAAAAAAGAGCTTAAGAAATTATCTTTTCTTAGCTCTATTTGCTTTCTTAATTTGTTTTTGCTTTTCCTTTTTAGGATCTGGCTCTATAAATCTAAATATTTGCTTTTCAACAATTAAAGAAATTAAATCAAGTACCCATAAAATATTCCATCCTAGGAATAATCTAATTATACCCTCAGGTACTCCACCCTTTTCCTTAAATCTAGTAATAAAGCCTAATACCCAACATGTAATAGGTATTATAGCCATTATTATACTTGCTGCTCTATTTAAATTTGCGTAATCTTCTTTTTTAACATTTTCTTCTTGCATATACGTCACCCTTATTTAGAATTATATCATTATATAGTATGAAATTGAATTAAATATTTAATAATTTTAATATTTTTTTAGTTTTAAAAATAAAGAATATATCTAAAAGCCAAAGGATATTAAAACCAAAGAATACTCTTATTATTCCTGCTAAAATGCATTTTTCCTGAAATCTTGTAATTATACCAAGTATCCAAGATGTAAGAGGAAAGATTGCGAGTGCATAAGAGTAGTAGTGACCTATATTAAAATAATCATCATCGAATCTATCTATCATAATCTATATTGAATGGCTAAGAAAAAAGCAAGAAATAAATCTTGCTTCTCTTAAAAATTTTAAACACTTAAAATTCTTAAAATGTGGTTGTCTAGTACCATGAAGATGATATCGCAGATCCATAGGATATTGAATCCGAAGAATACACGGATAATTGCAGCTACGATATGACCATCTTTTGCTCTAGTAAGAATACCTAAAATCCATGAAGTGATAGGAATAATTGCTAGAATAATACTTGCTAGTCTACTTAAACCAAAATAATCTTTCTTTGATGCAGCCATTTTTAATTTCCTTTCTATGTTTTGTATTTTCATTTATTATAGCACGTAATTTAAAATTTTTAAATTAAATTTACGAATAATATTGAAAATGTTACTTTATGATGTATAATTATTTACGTATTTTATAGTGAAAGGAGTCCTAAGACATGACTTTTGACAAGTGGTTTAATAGCCAATCTACACTAGTAAAAGTAATTTTAATCGTTTTACCTTTAGTTGGATGGATTGTTGAGTTATTAGTTAGACTTTCAGTTATGCTTAAAACACAAAAGGTAGAGCACATTGTTGTATTTGTTCTATTCGTAGTATTTGGTTGGGGTTTAATTTTAAACATCATCGATATCATCTATATGTGCATGACTGGTCACTTAATTTTAGCAGAGTAATAATAGGAGGGCTTGGCCCTCTTTTTATTTTTTAATAAATTTACTTGATTATTAAAAATATTATGGTAAAATATAAGGGCTTATCGATTTAAGCAAGGCACACTACTCCGCTGGCAATTGGGAAATATTGGCTATGAGTTTTGTTAATAAGGAGATACTATTATGGCAAACGCAAAAGGACAAGCATTAATTAATGAAATTACTGCTGAATACTTACAAGAACGTCCAAGCTTCAGACCTGGAGACACTGTTAAAGTATTCGTAAAGATTGTCGAAGGTGATACTCATCGTATACAAGTTTTTGAAGGCTTAGTTATGAAGCGTCAAGGAACTGGTATTTCAGAGTCATTTACTGTAAGAAAGATTTCTTATGGTATCGGTGTTGAGCGTACATTCCCTGTTCATACACCAAGTATTGACCATATTGAAGTAGTTAGAAAAGGTAAAGTACGTCGTGCTAGATTAAATTACATCCGTACATTATCTGCAAAGGCTGCTCGTATTAAGGAACGTCGATAATCAATTGACCAGATTAAAAATCTGGTCTTTTTTCTTTTTTATATGATATAATAGTCTTCGTTGAAAACAGGAGGAGATTTATATGAACTTTATTAAAAACAATAAATACATATTGGCTATTGTGTTAGGAATTGTATCAGTTGCATTATTAATACCATCTATTACAGATGTAATTGATATTATGCGTGCACGTATTGAATATGGAGTAGAGGTACCTGCAAGATACTATTTTGATTTAGTTAAATATATTTGTATATTCTTTGCAGAAATTATATTTATTATTATTGGTGTAAGAAGAACACTTGAGAAGTATCTTATAGCAGGAGCAGCAATACTTTATTATGCATCAATGAGTGCAACAATAATTTATGGTATTGTTGTTGATAGTGATTATTCATCTATCTTTAATTTATTAATTGAAGTATTATGCTTAGTTGCAACAATTCTTGCTATAACAAGACCACAATATTTATTTGGCGCAATAGTTGTTATTTTAATCGATTTAGCATTTAATTTATCTAAAACATTTGGTGGTTCAACTTTAGGATTCAGTGTTTTAATATTAGATATCCTATTAATATTTGCTTTATATTTAAGTTGTAGAACTAATAGCTTAAATGAAGTGGATTACGATCAATATAGCTAATTATAGTTAAAAATAGAAGAAGGCTGATAGAAAGCCTTTTTTTCTCCGTATAAAAAGCAAAAAAACAGGCTGTGCCTGTTAAATGCGTTTAATTTGTAAGCTATTAAATTAAGCTCTTTCGATGTTACCCTTCTTTAAAGCTCTAGCAGAAACCTTAACCTTCTTAACGTTTCCGTTTTCGTCCTTGATATGTACAGTTTGAAGGTTAGCCTTCCATGTACGACGAGTAGCATTTAAAGCATGAGAACGACTGTTACCAGTAACTGTTGTCTTACCAGTAATATAGCACTTTGCCATAAAATTACCTCCTACTTGTTAAATCATCAAGCCCCATAATTTTACTATATCTAATATATTATTGCAAGAAAAATATTTATTTTTTAGAAAAAAGATAAATTTTTAAATCAAATGTATATAAATGTGATACACTTTTAGCCTTTTGAAATACATATTTAGCGATAAAGTTTGACATAGATTAAAAAAAGTGATATATTTTTTTTGATTAATATAAGAGGTGTAAATTATTTAGTCTTTTATATTATATATAAATCATTTTTTTATTTTAGGAAATTATAGAGATTTTAGTCTCTTTGCTATATACAAATTTATATTATTTAGGAGGTTTACCATGGGTGTTATTTCGATTGATGTTGCACTATTTAAAAAGATGGTAACTAATGGAGCAATTAATTTAAAAAATAATCACGCAGAAGTGGATTTATTAAACGTATTCCCTGTACCAGATGGAGATACTGGTACTAATATGTCAATGACAGCAATTTCAGGTATTAGAGAACTTGAAAATTGCGAGTCAAGCTCAATCGTTGAAGCTGCTAAGGTTTTATCAAGAGGATGCTTAATGGGTGCTAGAGGTAACTCAGGTGTTATCCTATCACAATTCTTCAGAGGACTTTATGTAGGTATTAAAGAGCTTCAACATAATTATTTAACAATTGATGATTTAATGGCTTGTTTAGAATCAGGTCGTAAAATTGCATATAAGGCTGTTATGGAGCCAGTTGAAGGTACAATTCTAACTGTAGTTAGAGTATCAGCTGAAAAGACTAGAGAGAACTTTGAAAAGTTCACAACTATTGAAGAATTATTAGAATTCTATTTAGCTAGTGCTATTGAGACTTTAAATGATACTCCAAACCTACTTCCTGTATTAAAGGAAGCTGGTGTAGTTGACTCTGGTGGAGCTGGATTCGTTAAGATCATTGAAGGTATGGTAATGGCTTTAAGAGGAGAAATCCTTGAGGTTCAAGATACTGATGTTAAAAAGCCAGAAGTACAAGCTATTAATGTTGAAGATATTAAATATTTCTATTCAATTAATTATGAACTAGAATTAAAGAAGCCAGATCAATTCGAAATTAGAGAATTAAAGGCTGCTTTATCATTAGTTGGTGAGAATTTATCTGTTGAGAGGGATAACAATATTGTTAAGACTCATATTAATACTAACCGTCCAGGTAGAGTTATTGATATTTCTCAAAAACAAGGTGAATTCCAAGTATTAACTATTGAGAACTTAAAATATCAAGCAAAGAAACAAGAGATGGAAGCTGAAAAACCAAGTCCTAAGAAACCATTTGGTTTAATCGCTGTATGTTTCGGTGAAGGAATTTCTCAAACATTCAGAGACTTAGGTGTTGACTACGTTATTGAAGGTGGTCAAACAATGAACCCATCTACTGAGGCTTTCGTTGAAGCAATTAAGAAAGTAAATGCTGAAAATGTAATTATTATTCCAAATAACTCAAATGTTATCATGGCTGCAAATCAAGCTAAGGGCTTAGTAAGTGATACTAATGTAGAAGTATTAAAGGCTAAGACAATGGCTCAAGGTTATGTATCTTTAGTAAATTATAATCCTGAGGCTACACTTGAAGAAAACATGGCAGCTATGCAAGCACAAGTTGAAAGTGTAACATCTGGTGAAATTACATATTCAATTAGAGATACTGAAATTGGTGGAGTTAAGATTCAATCTGGAGATTATATGGGTATTTCAAATGGTGAAATCTTAGTTTCAACTAAAGAAAAGTCAGTATGCTTAAAGGAATTATTAAAGAAAATAATTAAGGAAGATTCAGAAATCATTACATTCTTCCTAGGTGCTGATATTACTGAAGAGGAAGCAGATGCCTTAGAGGATATTTGTACTGAATTAAATCCATCAATCGATGTTGAAGTTGTTGATGGTAAGCAAGAAATATATTCATATATTATTGCGGTTGAATAATTAATATTAAAAATAAAAATGAGCTGGATTCCAGCTCTTTTTTTGAAGGTGAAATCTTGGAGCTAGTAGATATTAAGGGCTTAGGCAAAAAAAGAATAGAAAAACTAAATAATGAGGGAATCTATTCAATTTCTGACCTACTTTTAAGATTTCCGAAAACATATCAGGTATATGAACCAAGAGTAGATAACATTTATGTTAATGAGGTTATATATTTAGAGGGTATGGTTGATTCTAGTCCATCTATGTTTAAATTTAGAGGAAGATCATACGCTATATCATTTAGATTACTTTTAGATAATAACGTTAAGATAAGATGTACATTATATTCTGTTTTAAATCTAGCTTATTCCTTAAAAAAAGGAATAAGAGTTGGTGTTTTATGTAAATATAACGTTAATGATAAATATTTTAATGTTAGAAAGGTTAGATTTACTAATTTAGGATTTAGAATTGAGGCGGATTACGCACTTGAGGGAATTCCAAATCAGTTCATTTCTAAGACGATTGAAAGTATTATTGATTACAATAATAACTTTAGTGAAACTATACCTTTAGATTTAATAAAAAAGTATAGATTATATGAAATAAAGGAATATATCTATAAATCACATTTCCCTTCATCTACAGATGATTTAAAAGAGGT
>JAEEHU010000115.1 GCA_016280975.1 Acholeplasmatales bacterium
AATAATGATTTTTAAACGAATTTTTATTCGCATTAATATCAACCCTTTATATTTAAAATATTTGAAAAGCCTGTAACTTTAAATATTTCCTTTACAATATCATTTGGACTTTCAATTGTCATTCCTTTTTTACTTGCAAACTCCTTTTGAAGCTTTAATAACAATCTTAATCCAGCAGATGAAATATATTCTAAATTTTTAAAATCAATTATAAGCTCATCCTCATTATCAAGGTTTTTAGTAATTTCCTCTTCAGCTTGAATTGATGTAGTTGTATCTAATCTACCTTTAAATGATACTATTAATTTAGTATCCTCTTTTTTGAATTCTAATTCCATAATCGACACCTCTTTTATTAATTATATCAAATTTTAGTAAATGTGAGAATATATAAATTATAAAATATCCTTTATTTCATATAAGCTTTTAATCTCATAATCAGGCTTAATATCAGTAATTTTACTATTATTTCTATTTAAATACGTAGTTTTAATATTGACGGTTTTTCCACCTAAAATATCTGTATCAAGTCTATCTCCAATAATAATAAACTCATCTGGATTAGGATCATTAATATCTTTTAAAATATAATCAAAGAATCCCTTATCAGGCTTATTAAAGCCTACCTCTTCAGATATATAACTCTTTTTAAAATAATGAGCTATTTTCTTTATTCTTTCAGTTTGAACTATTTTCATTCCATTAGATGCGATATATAGCTCATATTTTTTAGATAGATATTCAAGTGTATCAATTACATCAGGGAATAATATAGCCTGATATTTTAGATTATCAATATAGAATTTATTAGCTAAGCTATAATCAAATTTAAGATTTAGCTTTTCCATTATTTCTTGGAATCTTTTTTCTTGAAATTCAATTCTTTTTAATTTGCCACTACTATATTCATTAAATAGATATTCATTTATATCGCTAAATAATTTACATTGAGAATCTGTTGGAGTGTATCCTGCAAATTCCTTTATAGTAGATGTAAAGGCGTTTTTTTCACCACTATTAAAATCAAGTAACGTTCCATCTAAATCAAATAATATATATTTCATAAATACTCCATAAATTTTAAAAGAGGAATGATTACATTCCTCTAATTTTAATAATATTTTAAATTACTTAATGTTTGCGATTCTAACTGTATCTCTTGCAATCATTACTTCTTCGTTAGTTGGGATAATCCAAACTTGAATCTTAGAATCTGGTGTAGAGATAATTCTTTCATCAGAGAAAGTATCGTTTAGCTTTTCATCAAGCTTAACACCTAATACACCTAAACGGTCAATAATATTCTTTCTTAAGTGCTTTAAGTTTTCACCCATACCTGCAGTAAATGCGATAACATCACATCCGCCCATGTATACATAGTATGCAGCGATATAATCAACGATTCTCTTAGCTTGAACGTCGAATGTTAACTTACATCTATGGTCGCCTTCAATCATACCTTGAGTTACATCACGAGCATCATTAGAACGACCTGACATACCTAAATATCCACTCTTCTTATTTAAAATATTTACAACTTCAGCAGCTGTCTTATTTTCCTTTTCACAGATATAAGATACTACAGTTGGGTCTAGAATACCTGATCTAGTTCCCATAGGAATACCCTCAAGTGGTGTTAAACCCATTGAAGTATCCTTACACTTACCACCATCAACAGCACTGATTGAAGCACCGTTTCCTAAGTGACAAACGATAGTCTTTGTATCCTTTAATGGCTTACCGATTAATTCAGCTGCTCTTTCAGATACATACTTGTGAGATGTACCATGAGCACCATATTTTCTAATTCCATACTTTTCATACCACTCATATGGAGTTGCATACATATATGCCTCTTCTGGCATTGTTTGATGGAATACTGTATCAAATACTACAACCTCAGGAACTGATGGTAAAGCCTTTTGGAATGCCTTAATACCAATGATGTGAGCTGGGTTATGAAGTGGTGCAAGATCTGCTAATTCTTGAATCTTTGCGATAACACTATCATCAACTAAAGATGAATCCTTGAAATATTCTCCACCTTGTACTACACGGTGACCAACACCTGAAATTTCATCTAATGATTTAACAATACCCTTTTCAACTAATGTCTTAAGAAGTAATTCAACTCCTTCAGCATGTGTAGGTAAAACTGGATGAGTTTCTTCCTTCTTACCATTATATTTAAGTGTAAAAATACCTTCTGCAAGTCCAATTCTTTCCATTACTCCTGATGCGATTACTTGTTCTTGTGGCATCTCTAATAATTGAAACTTAATAGATGAACTACCTGCATTAACTGCCATTATTTTTGCCATTTTTATTTTTCCTCTTCTTTCAAAAATTTATTATTTTCAAACCACATTTCAATCTCAACTAAGGCTTCATTGAATTCCTTAACATCGGTGAAAGATGGTAGTTTGACCATGAAACATTTATTGTTAATGTGCTTTTTTATTAAAGTTATAACAATTTTTGGTTTACTATTAGAAAACATATTATCTGGTAATTCAGAAATACCTACAATAGACATATCCTCTAATAATTCCTTCTTGAACTTTTGATCCTTATCGTAATCAAAAAAGTCATTTTCTACAAGTCCAAGCATTATACCATTATCCTTTAGATAACTCTTATAATGTAGGATTGCCTCATATGGGAAATACTTATTATCCTTATATTCAGAATGTGGCATATCAAATACAACACAATCTAAATCAGATAAATTAAGTGTTAGTGAATCCTGTAAGAATATTTCAGTTGGAGAATTTAATAAATCAGCCATCATCTTAGTAAGCTTAGTCATCCATAAATCATTATCACAGGCATAAAGCTCACTATCTATTACAAGATGGTTTGATATAGTATATAGTAAATTACCTGTACCACAAAGTGGATCACATATTTTTATTTTCTTATCCTTATACATTTTAGTAATAAGATAAACCATAAAAATACCCATAGTGTCAGGTGTAGTATTACCATTAGGAATTCTCATTTCCTTAAAGCCACGAAGTATGATTGACTGCATAGCCTTTCTTACATCCTCAACTGAGAAATCTACTCCCTCAAGCTTATCATATATGGCAAGAAGCTTTTCTTCATCTTCTTTGTTTTCTAAATCAGTAATGACATCTCCAGCAAGTATATTTTCAACTGTCATTTCGATTAGCTCAAAATATGGCTTGTGGAAAATTTCATATAATAAATTATTAGATTCATCTACTACATCATAGAATAATTCTAGATTGTCAAGCTTAATATCTTGCATATATTTACCACCTTTTAGATTATATCAAAATAGATATCAAAAGTAAAATAATTTCTAAGTGTAGAGAATAAAAAAATAGCCTTATTTTTATATTATTTTATTTAATAATATAAATATTATGCTATAAT
>JAEEHU010000116.1 GCA_016280975.1 Acholeplasmatales bacterium
TTCCAACATCATCAGCTAAGGTATATGAAGCATTAGGTACTAAGCTAACTGATTTTAAGGATCTAGAATTCGGTAAGGAAGCATCTTATTTAGTTTCTAATTGTGAAATCCTATTTAAGCGTCTTGATGTAAATAAGGATGTACTTGATATCGTATTAAAGGCTGAAGAAGAAAAGGAAAAGGTTGAGGCAGCTACTCCTTCAAAGCCTGAAATTTCAATTGAGGATTTTGAAAAGCTTGATTTAGTAGTTGGAAAAATATTAGAGGCTCGTCCTCATCCAAAGGCAGATAAGCTTTTAGTATTTAAGGTAGATATCGGTACTGAGGTACGTCAAATAGTATCAGGAATTGCAAAATTCTATAATCCAAATGACTTAGTTGGTAAAAAGGTAATTGTTGTTAAGAACCTAAAGCCAATTAAGCTAAGAGGAGAAGAATCAAAGGGTATGCTACTATGTGGATCAGATGAAGCTGACACATATTTAGAGCTTGTAAATATTGACACTTGCAAACCTGGAGATACAGTTAGATAATGATTTTAAGAGTCACATTTGTGGCTCTTTATTTTTTTATGTAACAATGATAGTGTTTTCAGTCGAGCAATTTTTTATTATGCTTTAATTTTTATATTATTTGTGTTAAAATGTTTTTGTCTTTAAAAAGACAATAATTTATAAATAAATTATTATAAAACTTCACTTGAATCGGAGATTAATTGAAATGTTAAGACTAAAGATGGAAGTTAATAGTTTATGTAGACCAGTTATTAATAATTGGTTATTTTATAATGCGTAATTAAGCACTTTTTTTGTTAAAATTAGTGCTTTTTTATATTTAAGGAGAATTTATATATGAAGACCATTGGTATAATCGGTGGAGGGCAGCTTGGTATGATGCTTGCCGAAGAAATTAAATCTTTAGGTGGAAAAAGCATTTGCTTAGATCCAAATCCTAAATGTTCTGCAAGCTTTGTATGTGATGATATAGTTGTTGCAAAGTACGATGATTTAGCTGGCTTAAATGAGTTAGGTGAAAAATCAAATGTAATAACTTATGAATTTGAAAATGTACCATCTGAACAGCTTAAGTACATTATGGATAAATTTAATATTCCACAAGGTATTAGACCACTATTTGATTCTCAAAACAGAATCAGAGAAAAGGAAAACGCAAAAGCGCATGGTCTTAATCCTCCAAAATTCTTTAGGATTTTATCACTTGATGATTTAAAAAATGGAATAAAAGAATTAGGTTATCCTTGTGTATATAAAACTACAACACTAGGATATGATGGTCACGGTCAAGTATTACTTAAAAGTGATGCCGATATTGAAAAATGCACTCCATATTTAAACGGTGAAGGAATTTTAGAGGAATTCATTAAATATGATTTTGAAACATCTGTTATAGTTGTTAGAGATAAAAATAAATCTATTACATTCCCTATGGGTATCAATAAGCATAAAAAAGGAATTTTAGATTTATGTATTGTTGATAAGGAATTACCAATATTTAAGAAAATCCAAGATAGCGCAAAGAAATTCATGGAATCTTGTGACTATTATGGAATACTTGCGATTGAGTTTTTCGTTAAGGGTGATGATTTCTATTTCAATGAAATGGCACCAAGACCACATAACTCAGGGCATTATACAATTGAGGGTGTAACAACAAATCAATATAGAGAGCTTGCCAAATTCCTACTTGGAATAGAGCTTGAGGAGCCTAAATTGAAATCACCTACAATTATGAAAAACATTTTGGGATTTGATTATGAGAATATGAAAAAGCTATCTAATAGTTCTGATATTCATATTCATGATTATCATAAGGAAGAAGTAAGAGAAAGAAGAAAGATGGCACACATCACTTTTACTAACACGACTTATGATAAATATGAGAAAGATTATAAAAATTTATTTTGTGAGGAAGAGTAGTAATGGGAAATTATCGAATTTATGTTGAAAAGAATCCAAATTTTAGAGTTGAGGCTAAGAGTTTACAAGCTGAATTAAATCTAAACTTAGGATTAAAATTAAATAATCTTAGATATATTAATGTTTATGATTTATTTGGTTTTACTGATGAATTATTAGAGAAGTCAAGATATCAAGTATTTGGCGAAATCGTAACTGATACAGTATCTGATAGTCTTGATTTAAATGGTAAGAAATATATCGCAACAGAATATTTACCTGGTCAATTCGATCAAAGAGCATCAAGTGCTATTGACTGTGTTAAGCTAATTGACCCAATGGCTGAAATTAATATTCGTTCAGGTAAGATTATTATTTTAGATGATGATACTGCTGATAGCGACTTAAACAAGATAAAGAAGTATATTATCAATGCAGTTGAAGCCAGAGAAAAGGACTTAAATGACTTAAATGATATGGAAAAAGCTCCAATTAAGCCAGTTGAGGTTCTAGAAGGCTTCACAAAGATGAAGAAGGAAGACTTCAAGGATTACTGCAAAAAGATGGGCTTAGCTATGAATGAGGATGACCTTGAATGTGTAGTAAATTATTTCAAGGCTGAAAATAGAGACCCATGGGAAACAGAACTTAGAATCCTTGATACATATTGGTCAGATCACTGCCGTCATACAACATTCGGTACTATCTTAACTGAAATCACAATTGATGAATCATTCATGAAGTCAGAGCTTGAGGAGTCATTAGATTTATACTATGACATTAGAAAAGATCTTGAAAGAGAAGAAAAGAAGCTTTGCTTAATGGATTTAGCAACAATTGGTGCTAGATACCTAAAGAGAATTGGAAAGCTTGATGACTTAGAAGTATCAGAAGAAAACAATGCTTGTTCAATATTTGTTAATATCGATGTTGATGGTAAGGATGAAAAGTGGTTATTACAATTCAAAAATGAAACTCATAATCACCCAACAGAAATTGAACCATTCGGTGGTGCATCAACATGCTTAGGTGGAGCAATTAGAGACCCTCTATCAGGTAGAGCTTATGTATATCAAGCAATGCGTGTTACTGGTGCTGGTAATATCTATTTAGATGTTAAGGATACAATTCCTGGTAAATTACCACAAAGAATTATTTCAACTAAGGCCGCAGCTGGTTATTCATCATATGGTAACCAAATTGGTCTTGCAACTACACATGTTAGAGAAATCTATCATGATGATTATGTAGCAAAAAGACTTGAGGTTGGTGCTGTAGTTGGTGCTGTTAAGGCTGAAAATGTTAGAAGAGAATCACCTGCTAAAGGAGATGTAATCCTACTTTTAGGTGGTAAAACAGGAAGAGATGGAATCGGTGGTGCAACTGGTTCATCTAAGGAACATACAGAAAAGTCAATTGAGGTTTGCTCAAGTGAAGTTCAAAAGGGTAATGCTCCAGAGGAAAGAAAGATTAGCCACTTATTCAGACGTCCTGAGGTTACAAGATTAATTAAGAAGTCAAATGACTTTGGTGCTGGTGGTGTATCAGTTGCTATTGGAGAGCTTGCTCCAGGACTTGAAATATCACTTGATAATGTACCTACAAAGTATTCTGGATTAAATGCAACAGAACTTGCAATTTCTGAATCACAAGAAAGAATGGCAGTTGTAATTGATCCTAAGGATGTAGAAGAATTTAAGAAATATTGTCATGAAGAAAATATTGAAGTATCAGATGCTGCAGTAGTTACTGATAACAATAGATTAGTAATGCACTATAGAGGAAGAAAGATTGTTGATATTTCTCGTGACTTCATTGATTCAGCAGGTGCTGATCACTATGCAAAGGCTACAATTGGCAAGGTTGAAAATGTTAACCCATTTATGAAGCCTAAGAAGGAATTAAAGGAAAGAGTACTTGATACTCTAGCTGATAATAATGTTGTTAGCCAAAAGGGTTTAATTGAAATGTTTGACTCAACAATTGGTTCATCAACAGTATTAATGCCATTTGGTGGTAAATACCAAAGAACTGAAACTCAAGTATCAGTTCAAAAGCTACCAGTTAAGGATGGATTTACAAATACTGCATCAATTATGGCTTATGGTTATAACCCATATATTGCAAAGTATAGTCCATATCATGGTGCTGAATATGCTGTAATTGAAGCAATTGCAAAGGTTGTTGCTGCTGGTGCTAAATACAATAATATGAGATTCTCATATCAAGAGTATTTTGAAAGAATGCACAATGAATTATCTTGGGGTAAGCCACTTGCTGCACTTCTAGGTGCACTTAAGATGCAAATTGAATTCGGTCTTCCATCAATTGGTGGTAAGGATTCAATGAGTGGAACATTCAAAGATATTAACGTACCTCCTATGCTAATGGCATTTGGTATTACAACAATTAAGACAAAGAATGTTATCTCTCCTGAATTTAAGAGTAGATTCCACAAGTTATATTTAATTAAGCATGAGGAACTTGAAAACTATACTCCAAATATTGAAGAGCTAAAGGATAACTTTGATTTTGTTAATAAGAATATTGAATCTGGTAAAATTGTTGCAGCATATGCGCTTGGTGCTGGTGGTTTAATTGAGGCAGCAGCTAAGATGTCATTTGGTAACAATATCGGATTTGAAATTAGATATAACGAGGATGAGCTAGATAGATACAATTATGGTTCAATCCTAGTTGAAGTATCAGGAAGCTTAAATTATAAGAATGCAGTTTTAGTTGGTGAAACTTCAATGAAGAAGAAGGGTGTATTCAATAAGGTTGAATTCACACTTGAAGAATTATATAAAGCAAATACTACTAAGTTCACTCAAATCTATAAGGATAAGGCAGAAAATGACTGTGAATTAATGGAAATTAAGCCTTATAAGAAGAGAATTAAGAAGCTAAAGAACAAGAGTGAAGTAGTAGCTTACTTCCCAGTATTCCCTGGAACAAACTGTGATTATGATACATCAAAGCGTTTCAAAGAGGCTGGAGCTATCATTAAGTCAACAGTATTTAAAAATTTAACTAGCAAAGATATATTTACATCAATTGATGAGATGGCAAATAATATCGATGGTTGTGATATATTTGTTTTATCTGGAGGCTTCTCTGCAGGAGATGAGCCAGATGGATCAGGTAAATTTATAGCTAATGTATTAAATCAAGAAAAGGTTAAGAACGCTATTAATCGTCTAATTGAAAGAAAGGGATTAATCCTAGGTATTTGTAACGGATTCCAAGCATTAGTTAAGTCTGGTTTATTACCTTATGGTAAGTTAGGTGAGGTTGAAGTATCATCACCTACATTATTCAGAAATGATATAAACCGTCACATATCACAAATTGTTTCAACTAAGGTTATGACAAACGCATCTCCTTGGCTAACAAGCTATCATACAGGTGAAATTCACTCTATAGCAGTAAGCCATGGTGAAGGTAAGTTTGTTGTTAGTAAGGAAATGGCTGAGACATTAAAGGAAAATGGACAAATCGCATTCCTTTATGTTGATCCAAATGGAAATCCAACTACTGAATCACCATATAATCCAAATGGTTCAAATTATGCAATTGAAGGTATCATTTCACCAGATGGATTAATCTTAGGTAAGATGGGACATTCAGAAAGATATGAAGAAGGATTATTCAAAAACATTAGTGGTAATAAGGAACAAAATTTATTTGAAAACGCAGTAAAATATTTTAGAAAGTAAGATAGGAGATTATTAAAAATGGAAAAGAAAAATATGCTTTATGAAGGAAAGGCAAAGCAAGTATTCGCAACTGAGGATGAAAACATCATAATTATGCATTATAAGGATGATGCAACTGCATTTAATGGTATTAAGAAGGCACAAATTAGCAATAAGGGTGTTCTTAATAACAAGATTACAACAATTATTTATCAAAGATTAATTAAAGCAGGTATTCCTACACACTATATCGAAACTTTAAATGATCGTGATCAATTATGTAAGAAGGTAACAATTTTACCTCTTGAAGTAATCGTTAGAAACATCATTGCAGGTTCAATGTCAAAGAGATTAGGTATTCCTGAGGGAACTCATCCACAAAATACAATTCATGAAATTTGTTATAAGGATGATGCTTTAGGCGATCCACTTATTAATGATGATCACGCTGTAGCTTTAGGTGCTGCAACTTATGATGAATTAAAGACAGTTTATAGCTTAACAGATAAGATCAACAAGGAACTTCAAAAGATTTTCTCTGAAGTTGGTGTTGTACTTGTTGACTTCAAGCTTGAATTTGGTAAGACAGCTGATGGTGAGATCGTTCTTGCTGATGAAATTTCACCAGATACAGCAAGATTATGGGATGCTCAAACTAACAAGAAGCTAGACAAGGATAGATTCCGTAGAGATTTAGGTGATGTTATTGACGCATACGAAGAAATCTATAGTCGTTTACAAAAGATTAAGTAATAGATAAATTTTAAATATAATCTGGAGGTATTTTATGGGATCTAAAGCTTATGCTTCAGGTGGAGTAGACCTAGAAGCTGGATATGAAGTAGTAAGAAGAATAAAGAAGCATGTTGCATCAACTGCTAGATTTGGTTCAATGGGTAACATTGGATCATTCGGTGGAATGTTCAACTTAGCAGCTTTAAATATTAAAGAACCAATTTTAGTATCAGGTACTGATGGTGTTGGTACTAAATTAAAAATCGCATTTGAAATGGATAAGCACGATACTATCGGTATCGATGCTGTTGCTATGTGTGTTAATGACGTATTAGCACAAGGCGCTGAACCATTATTTTTCTTAGATTATTATGCATGTGGTCATAATGATCCAGCAATCGTTGAGGCAGTAGTAGCTGGTGTTGCTGAGGGTTGTAGACAAGCAGGATGCGCACTTGTTGGTGGTGAAACTGCTGAAATGCCTGGTATGTATTCAGATGGTGAATATGATATCGCAGGCTTCACAACTGGTGTTGTTGATAAGTCTAAGCTAATTGATGGTGAAAAGGTTAAGGTTGGTGATATCCTTGTTGGTATTGCATCAACTGGTGTTCATTCAAATGGTTTTTCATTAGTAAGAAAGATTATTAATGATAATAAGATTGACCTACATTCTTATAGTGAAGAATTAAATGGTGTAGTAGGAGATGTATTATTAACTCCAACTAGAATTTACTGTAAGCAAGTTCTTGATGTAATGAAGGATGTTGATGTTCACGGTGTTGCTCACATTACTGGTGGTGGCTTCGATGAAAATATCCCAAGAATTTTAAAGGACAATATGGGTCTTGATATCGTTGAAGGCTCATGGCCAATTTTACCTGTATTTAAGTTCTTAGAAAAATACGGTCGTGTTGATCATAGAGAAATGTTCAATATTTACAATATGGGTATCGGTATGGTTTTAGCAGTTTCAAATGAGGCTGACGCTAAGAAGGCTATTGAAATTTTAGCTAAGCATGGCGATAAGGCATATGTTATTGGTAAGATCACTGATAACGCTGGTAAGGTTGTAATTCATAAGTAATATGAAAAATATAGCTATTTTTGCCAGTGGCAGTGGAACTAATTATGAAGCTATAATCAATGAGGTTGAAAATGGTAATATTAAGGCAAATGTTGTACTTTTAGCATGCGATCATGAGGATGCTTATGTTATAACAAGAGCTAAAAATCATAATACACCTATTCATATTATTGATTATAAGGGTCATAAGAAAAGTGAATATGAAGCTATACTAGTTGATAAATTAAAGAGCTTAAATGTTGATTTAATTGTATTGGCTGGTTATATGAGAATATGTGGTGAGGTTCTATTAAATGAATATGAAGGAAGAATAATTAATATTCATCCTGCATTATTACCATCATTTAAGGGAGCTCACGGAATATTAGATGCCTTTAACTATGGTGTAAAGGTATTCGGTGTTACAGTTCATTATGTAGATAGTGGAATGGATAGCGGTAAAATAATTGCTCAAAGAGCATTTGATTATGTTGAAGGCGAAACAATCGAGGATGTTGAAAGACGTATTCATGAAATTGAACACGTATTATATCCAGAGGTTGTTAAGAAGCTTATTAATTAGGAGGATATATGAAAAGAGCATTAGTTAGTGTTACAGATAAAACAGGTGTTGTTGATTTCTGTAAGGGACTTGAAGAATTAGGTTATGAAATTGTATCAACTGGTGGTACTAAGAAGGTATTAATTGCTGGTGGTGTTAAGGCAATTGATATTTCTGATATAACTGGTTTCCCTGAGATTTTAGATGGACGTGTTAAGACGCTTCATCCAAACGTTCATGGAGGTTTACTTGCAGTTAGAGATTTAGAGTCTCATGTTAAGCAAGTGAAGGAACACAATATTGAATATATTGATTTAGTATGTGTTAATTTATATGCATTTAAGAAGACTATTGAATCAGGCGCAAGCTTTGAGGATGCAATTGAAAACATCGATATCGGTGGACCTTCAATGCTAAGATCAGCAGCTAAGAATCATAAGTATGTAACAGTAGTATCTGATATTAATGACTATGATACAGTATTAAAGGAAATCAAGGAATTTGGTGATACTACATATGAAACTAGATTAAAGCTTGCTGCTAAGGTTTATACACTTACAGCAGAATATGACACAATGATTGCTAAGTATATGCGTGAAAAGGCTGGCTTAAATGAAAAGCTATTCATTGAAGCAGATTTAGTTCAAAGCTTAAGATATGGTGAAAATCCACATCAAAGTGCTAAGTTCTTCGCAACTGATACAAACTTAAGTTACTCACTTGCTAATGCAAAGCAAATCCAAGGTAAGGAATTATCATATAACAATATTCAAGATGCTAATGCAGCATTAAATATTGTTAGAGAATTTGGTGATACTCCATTCGCTTTAGGATTAAAGCATATGAATCCATGTGGTGCAGCAATTGGTAAGGATTTAAAGGAAGCTTGGTTAAAGGCTTATGAATCTGACCCAGTATCTATTTTTGGTGGAATTGTTGCAACAAATAAGGTTATTGATTTAGAAACAGCAAACTTGATTAAATTTGATCATGGCGAGAAGGGTAAGTCAATTTTCCTTGAGGTTATCCTTGCTCCAGGATTTACTGAGGATGCCATAAAGGCATTTGCCAAGAGACCAGATTTAAGATTAATTGAATATAAATTAGGTGATTATCCAAAGAATCCTCAATATGTATCTGTTAATGGTGGCTTATTAGTTCAAGACCAAGATACTGAAATTAAGACAATTACTGAGGATATGGTAATTACAAATAGCAAACCTACTAAAGAACAATTATCTGACATGAATTTCGGATGGAAGATAGTTAAGCATGTTAAATCAAATGCCATCGTTGTTGTTAAGAATGGAACAACATGTGGTGTTGGTGCAGGTCAAATGAATAGAGTTGGCGCTGCTAAGATAGCAATCGAAGAAGCACATTCAAGAGGAGCTAAGGACGGTTTAGTATTAGCATCTGATGCATTCTTCCCATTTGCAGATACTCTAGAATATGGTATTGCAAACGGTGTTGTTGCAGTAGTTCAACCTGGTGGTTCTAAGAAGGATCAAGATTCAATTGATTTAGCAAATGAAAAGAATGTTCCTATGGCATTCACAGGAATGCGTCATTTTAAGCACTAATAAATTTAAGGAGAGATTTTATGGCTAAGGTTTTAGTTGTAGGTGGTGGCGGAAGAGAGCATGCAATTGTTCACGCGCTATCAAAAAGTAAAAAGGTAGATGAAATTTATGCAGCCCCAGGTAATGCAGGTATTTCTAAGCTTGCAGTATGTGTAAACATTAAGGACACTGAGGTTGAAAAGATTGTTGAATTTGCTAAGGCAGAAGAAATTGATTTAGTTGTAATTGGACCTGAGGCAAGCTTAGCTTTAGGTATAGTTGATGAGCTTGAAAAGAATAACATTAAGGTATTCGGCCCAAGAAAGAATGCAGCTTTAATTGAATCAAGTAAGAATTTTGCTAAAGATTTAATGCAAAAATACAATATTCCAACTGCAAGATACGAAGTATTTGAGGACTATGATGAGGCATTAAATTTCGTTAAAATATCACCATTCCCAACAGTTATTAAGTATGATGGCTTAGCTGCTGGTAAGGGTGTTGTTATCGCAAATGATTTAGATGAGGCAGAAAAAGCTTTATCTGATATGCTAAAGGATGACAAATTTGGTACACCAAAGGTTGTTATCGAGGAATATCTAGAAGGCCAAGAATTCTCATTTATGTGCTTTGTAGATGGCGAAAATGTATATCCACTAGAGATGGCTCAGGATCACAAAAGAGCATATGATAATGACTTAGGTCCTAATACTGGTGGTATGGGTGCTTATTCACCACTTCCATTTATTACAAATGAGGATTATGAATATGCACTTAATGAAATAATGATTAAAACAGCTAAGGCTTTAGTTAATGAGGATGCTCCATTTAAGGGTGTACTTTATGGTGGATTAATGAAGACTAAGCGTGGAATCAAGGTAATTGAATTTAACGCTAGATTCGGAGATCCTGAAACAGAGGTAGTATTACCTCGTTTAACATCAGATATCTATGATGCATTTAACGCAGTTGTAGATGGTAAAGTTCCAGTATTAACTTGGGATGATTCATATACAATTGGTGTAGTATTAGCATCAAAGGGATATCCTGGTGATTATAAAAAGGGATTTGTAATTGAAGGTGCCGATAGTGATGATATTTATCATATGGGTACTAAATTCGATGAGAATGGTAATTTAGTTACAAATGGTGGTAGAGTTTTATTTGCAGTTGCTAAGGGTAAATCCTTAGAGGAAGCAAATAAGCTTGCAAATAAGCTTGTTGATGAAATTAAATGTGAGAATTTATTCCACAGAACAGATATAGGCGCAAAAGCATATAGAAAGTAGGTATCAAATATGACTACTGTAATTAGTGGTAAGCTTTTATCAGCTAATAAAAGATTAGAAATGAAAGCACAAGTTGAATCTTTTCCTAAAAAATATGGTAGATTACCAAAGCTTGTAGTTATTCTAATTGGTAATAATCCTGCAAGTGTATCTTATGTTACAGGAAAGGAAAATGCTTGTATTGAAATTGGTATTTTAAATAATACTATTAGACTTCCTGAAGAAACAACTGAGGCTGAATTATTAAAATTAATTGATGATCTTAATAACGATAGCTTGGTTGATGGTATTTTAGTTCAATTACCACTTCCAAAGCATATTGATCAAGATTCTATAATTAATGCTATTAAGCCTGAAAAGGATGTTGACGGCTTCCATCCAAAGAACGTCGCTTCCCTTTATTTAAAGCAACCTGGAATCCTACCTTGTACTCCAAAAGGTATAATTGAGGTATTAGATTCTAAGAATATTGAAATTGAAGGAAAAAGAGCAGTTGTTGTAGGAAGAAGTAATATTGTAGGTCTTCCAGTATCTAAATTATTACTTGATAGAAACGCAACTGTAACTATAGCTCACTCAAGAACTAAAAACTTAAGTGAGGTTTGTAAGGAAGCTGACATTTTAATCGCAGCTGTAGGAAAGCCTTTATTTATTAAAGAGGATATGGTAAAGGAAGGCGCAGTTGTAATAGATGTTGGTGTTAATAGAAATCCTGAGACTGGTAAGCTATGTGGAGATGTTGATTTTGAAAATGTTAAGGATAAGACATCTTATATAACAAAGGTTCCAGGAGGAATTGGTCCTATGACTATTACATGTTTAATGGAAAACACAATAGAATGCTTTTTAAAGCATGTGGAGGAATAGTATGATTGAAAGATATAGTAGAAAAGTAATGCGTGATATTTGGACTGAAGAGGCTAAATTTGACGCATACCTTAAGGTAGAAATTTCTAATGCAAAGGCATGGGCTAAATTAGGAGTTGTACCAGAGGAGGATTTACCAAAGCTAGATAAGGCAACATTTAATGTTAGCCGTATTAAGGAAATTGAAGAGGTTACAAAGCATGACGTTGTTGCCTTCACAAGAGCTGTTGGTGAATCACTTGGTGATGAAAAGAAATGGATTCACTATGGTTTAACATCAACTGACGTTGTTGATACAGCAAATGGATATATGCTTAAAAAAGCAAATGAGATTTTAAAGAAGGATATTGATGATATTATTAATGTTATCAAAAAGAGAGCTTTAGAATTTAAATATACTCCATGTATCGGTAGAACACATGGTATGCATGCAGATATCACATCATTTGGCTTAAAGTGGGCTTTATGGTATGAGGATATGCAAAGATGTAAGGAAAGATTCTTATATGCATGTAAGGAAGTAGAGGTTGGTAAATTATCAGGAGCTGTTGGTAATTTTGCAAACATTCCACCTCAAATCGAAGAATATGTATGTGAGGATTTAAATATTGGCTATGCTAAGATTTCAACTCAAGTATTACAAAGAGATAGACATGCACACTATATGGCGTGCTTAGCTTTAGTAGCATCTGAGCTTGAAAAGATGGCACTAGAGGTTAGAAACCTATCTCGTCAAGAGGTTAAGGAAACTGAAGAAGCATTTGGAAAGGGCCAAAAGGGATCTTCAGCTATGCCTCATAAGAGAAACCCTATTTCATCTGAAAATATTTGTGGTTGTGCACGTGTTATGCGTGGATATATGGATACATTCTATCAAAATATCGCATTATGGCATGAAAGAGATATTTCTCACTCTGCAACTGAAAGAATTATTCTTCCAGATGCAACTGAGTTACTTGACTATATGCTAAATAGATTTAAAGGTATTTTAGAGAATTTAACAGTATTCCCTGAAAAGATGATAGATGATATCAATTTAACAAATGGTGTTATATTCGCTCAAAGAGTATTATATAAGCTAATTGAAAAGGGCTTTGTAAGAGAAAAGGCATATGATACTGTTCAGCCTATTGCTATGAAGGCACTAGAGACTAAGAAGCATTATAGAGATTTATTGAAGCAAGATAGCGTAGTTTCATCTATGCTAACAGATGAAGAAATCGATTCATGCTTCACACTTGATTATTATATGAAGAATGTCGATTATATCTTTAATCGTCTAAATATAAAATAAAAGGAGGTATTACCTTTGCAAAACGAAAAAATATTAGTTTTAGATTTTGGTGGACAATACAATCAGCTTATTGCACGTCGTGTAAGAGAGTGTAATGTTTATTGTGAGGTTCATCCATATAATATGCCAATTGAAAAAATAAAGGCATTTAATCCAAAGGGTATTATTTTTACTGGTGGACCTAATTCAGTATTTGGCGATGACGCACCACTTGCTGATAAGGAATTATTCACACTTGGCTATCCTATTTTAGGTATTTGTTATGGTTGTCAAACTGTTGCTTACCTAAATGGTGGAGAGGTAAGCCATGCAGATAAGCGTGAATATGGTAAGACTATCGTTGATGTTGATAATAATTCTAAATTATTTAAGGGTGTAAGTCCAAAGACTCAAGTATGGATGAGCCATACAGATTTCGTATCAAAAACACCTGCAGGCTACAAGGTAGTTGCTAAGACTCCTTCATGTCCTGTTTCTGCAATGGAAAATGTAGAAAAGAAGATTTATGCAGTACAATTCCATCCAGAGGTAAATCACTCTATTGAAGGTATGAAGATGCTTAAAAACTTCGTATATGACATTTGTGAGTGTAAGGGCGACTGGATTATGTCTGACTTCGTTAAGACTACTGTAGATGCAATTAAGGCTAAGGTAGGCAATGGTAAGGTATTATGTGCCCTATCTGGTGGTGTTGATTCATCTGTTGCTGCTGTGTTATTATCAAAAGCAGTAGGCGAGCAATTAACTTGCGTATTCGTTGATCATGGTCTATTACGTAAGAATGAAGGTGATGAGGTTGAGGCTGTATTTGGTCCTAAGGGTCCATATAAGCTAAACTTCATTAGAGTAAATGCTCAAGAAAGATTCTACGCTAAGCTAAAGGGTGTTACAGAGCCTGAACGTAAGCGTAAAATAATTGGTGAGGAATTCATTAGAGTATTTGAAGAAGAAGCAAAAAAGATTGGTTCTGTTGATTATTTAGTTCAAGGAACAATCTATCCAGATGTTATCGAATCAGGCTTAGGTAAGAGTGCAACTATTAAGTCTCATCACAACGTTGGAGGACTTCCATCAGTTGTTGATTTTAGAGAAATAATTGAACCACTTCGTCTATTATTCAAAGATGAGGTTAGAAAAGTTGGTCTTGAGCTTGGTATTCCTGATTATCTAGTTTATCGTCAACCATTCCCAGGTCCAGGTCTAGGAATTAGAATTATTGGCGAAGTAACTAAGGAAAAGGTTAAGATCGTTCAAGATGCTGACTATATCTATAGAGAAGAAATTGCAAAGGCTGGTGTTGATAAGTCTTGTAATTTAGGTCAATATTTCGCAGCATTAACTAATATGCAATCAGTTGGTGTTATGGGTGATGAAAGAACATATGATTATGCAATTGCACTACGTGCTGTTGAAACATCAGATTTTATGACTGCTGACTGGGCAAGAATCCCATATGATGTACTTGATACTATTTCAAGAAGAATCGTAAATGAGGTTAGAGGTGTAAATAGAGTACTTTTAGACTGTACATCTAAACCACCTGCAACAATTGAATTTGAATAATAATATCAAACAAACATATTAAAAAATAGGATGAGAATTATTTTTCTCATCCTTTTTTAACAATCTATTTCACTATAATATTTCTCTAGGTTTTCTCTTGCTCTATCGAAATATACCTCTAGGCTCTTATCAAATTGTGTTCCCATTCCATCTTTAATTATTTTATATGATTCCTCAAAAGAGAACTTTTCCTTATATACTCTTTTACTTACTAAAGCATCATATACATCGGCTATTGCCATAATTCGTGCTTCAAGTGGAATTTCCTCACCCTTTAAGCCTTTAGGATATCCAGATCCATCCCATCTTTCATGGTGGAAGTGGGCAACATTTACTGTTATTTTCTTAAATTCCTTATCGTGCTTATCATCGACAATTTCAGATAATATTTTCGCACCTGCCTCACTATGCTTTTTCATTTCCTCAAATTCTTCAGGTGTGAATTTACCAGGCTTACGTAATATTCTATCATCAACTGCGATTTTACCAATATCATGCATTGGGGCAGCCTTGATTATTCTTTCACAGAATTCATCAGATATTATTTTATCCTTTTTCATTTCTTCAACTAATAATCTAACACCCTCAGATGTTCTTTTAATATGACCACCAGTTGAGTTATCTCTACTTTCAACCATAGTCGCAAGACCAATGATGAAATTATCACTTACCTTAACAATTTCTCTTGTCTTTTCCTCAACCTCATTTTTAAGCTCATCATTAAATGTATTGATAAGCTTAATATATTCTTGATTTTGAGTATCATCCTTAATTGTTAATTGGTATCCCTTTTTAGATTTACCAACATAAAGTAGGGAAGTAGTAATAACATATGTTTTATCATTTCTTTCTAAATAATGAACGTTATTTAGATTATTAATCTTAAAATCATTTAACCATTCTTTTATGTTATTTAGCTTTTCATTATCAATTGGCTTATCCACAACTAAATCATTTATTTCAGGAACAATTGTTTTAGCTGTTTCATTACTACCAACATAATTGAATTTGTTATCAAATGATATAAAGCCTGTATCGCCTTTTTCAATAATAGTATCGATTGCAGAATCTGTAATATCATATAGACTCATCTTTCTAATTACGATAATGAATATTAGTAATCCAGCATCATAAGATAGTGGAGTTAAATCGAAGTTAAGTGAGAATATTCTTGTCGCGGCAAAGCATATTAGTGAGAATATCTCTAGAATAAGTAGAAGTAGTATTATTTTTCTTGATGCTTGCTTTCTCTTAAAATAACTATAGATAATAGCACCTAAAGAAAGAAGAATATATCCACCTACCATTACGAAGAATACATAATGCATAACAGAAAGCTTCTTATGTAGCATTACTACCCCATCAACTATTTCAAATGTAACCTCTGTATTAAATATTTTAGATTCAGGTGATGTCATCGCCGTAATAAATACAAGTGTACTAAATAAAAGTAGCGATAATCTTATCCATTTTTTTAATTCGATCTTACATAGGTTAAATATTGTAAGTGTCATAATTAAAAGTAGATAGCACCCACCTAAATAGGTTATTTTATTTGAAACAACAGCCTCTTCCATAACAGTTGATGTTGAGAAGAATAGGTAGGCTAAATTAATAATTGGAGTAAGAATAAATGTAAGTGTTATTAGGGTATTAAAGTGCTTATGCCATCTAAAAATATAGATGGTTGTCATTAATACTGATATACCAAATACGACTGCATAATATGGAATCATTTATATCTCCTCCTTTGTTAGTAATCAATTAATTATAAATTATTGATTAAAAAAAGTCTATAATGCTACACATTGTTAACAAATACAATTATCTTGTAAACGTTTGAATATAATTGTAAAATAAGAATAGAAAAAGTGATTAAAGCTATACTCCTAAAAAATGGTTAAAAGTTTTCCGCTTTTCAAAAGAAAATTTTCATTTTTAGGCAGTGGCTTTTTTTAGTTTTTATCTAAAAAATAGGTTTTCTTGACTAAATTATCTATGTATTTTATAATATAAGTTAAGAGTGACATTATATTTATATAATGTAAAGGAGGTGTAAAATTGAGAGTAAGAGATTTAAAGTGGTATATTCTAGCTACTTTTATTTTATTAGTTTCATACGCCGCTATAGCAGTTTGTTATTATTTGTCTATTAAAAACGGTAAAGTTCAAAACTCTATGAAGGAATTAGGACTTGAGGTTACTAAGCAAGATGATCTATTACAAGAAGAATTAATTTCTCAATATTACACCATTTATTCAAGTGATGTTAATAATGAGTTAGTTTATAACTATAACGAGACTGGTCAATATACAGAAAACGGAACACCAAAATTATTTGAAACTCTTCCAGATCAAGGTTCAGTATCAAGAAGAAGAGCATTATTCAATAATATGGATCCATCTCTACCAAAGGTTATTTATTCAAGTGCCTATGTATTTGAAGAGGCAGTTGATTCAACGGGTAGAAGAATCCAAAACAATAAGTATTATTTCTATTTTGCAAAGACAATTACAGATGATTTAAATAATCAAGTATTCTGTATTCATAGAATGAGCGCAGAAAACTTCTATTCATTCGCGACAACTGATATGTTTGTTTATACTGATTATGATAAGACAGTTACATATTCTAATATTGAAGGAGTAAATGTCTTAGATTCAGTAACAAGCTTATTAGGTGAAAGTTTTGAAGAAGCATTCAAGGATGGAGTATTAAATAGCGTCATCTCATTTAGAGGTGGAGAAGACCATGCTATTTCAATTATAAAAAGTGATACTATTAAGGCATACGATGTCGATGGCTTAGGAGTATCAAATATTTACTTCGCAACAGCAATTAATATCCAAGATACATATTTAGGTGTTGCTTGGGTATATCAACAAGCAATTATCTTCTATGTTGCCGGTGTTGTAATAATGGCTGCGATGTTACTATTATTCATCCTAGGTGTTAGAAAGACAAGTCAATTATTAAGAGCAGATAGACATGCTCTACAAAAGACTGAGGCTATCGTATTAAGAATTAACACAGATGGTAAAATAATATTTACTAATAAGACATTTAAAAAGATCTATGGTATTTCAAGAGAAGTTGATTTAAGTCATTTCATTGATACAAATACTGGAGAGCCAATCTTAAAAACAATTAAGCAAAATAAAGCATTTATATGTGAGGTTCCACTAGATGATATGAGAGATAATGTAAGATACTTCCAATTATCTCCACTATATATTTCAAAGAGCTATTATCTAATGGGTACTGATGTTACACTTGATTATAACGAAAGTCAGGACTTAAGAAACCTATCTGGTCACAATGAGGTTACAGGATGTGAAAATGGATTTATCTTATCAACTAAGTTTGAAAAGATAAGAACAGAAATGTATCCTGGACAAGATATCTGTTTCTTAGAGTGTAATATTCATAAATATAATGACCTAATTACAATTTTCGGTAGAACAACTTATAACCTAGCATTAGTTGAATTCTTAAAGATTTTAAGAGAAGTATTCCAAGATCTTGAAATCTATCATATCGATGATTCTAAGTTTATGATTATTTATCCTAATGTTCAAATGTCAGAAGTAACAGATAGTGTTAACAGATTACTTGATACATTACGTAGACCTATTACAATTAGGGCAAATAACATTTATATTGATGCTAAGATCGTTGCATATAACCTAAAAGAGGGTGCAACATATGATGATATTACAACAGCATCAACTGAAGTAGATGAATCAAGTGCAAAAATTAAGAACATTGCACTTAAGGATATTCAAGTTAAGCTAGACTTAGCCTATAGAAATATTGAAAATATCTCAAGTAAGGATTATGTAATTTACGAACCAGCAATGGATGGTATAATCCTTGCCACAGATGAAATGGATAGAGATATTGAAACAGGCCTAATCGACCAAGAATTCCAAATGTGGTTACAACCACAATTCGATATATTCAATAATAGAATTGATGGATTTGAAGCATTAATTAGATGGATGAATCCTAAATATAGAGATAAATCTCCACAATTATTCATTGAGCTTGCTGAAAAGCGTGGTCATATGCTTGAAATCGGTAGATTCGTTATTAGAGAATCATTTAAGCTTGCAAAGAGAATTGAACCATATGGAGTACACGTAAGTGTTAATATTTCTCCAGTTCAATTATTACAAGTAGGTTTCGTTCAACAATTAATTGATGAGTTTAATAAAAACCAATTAAAGCCTGGTGCTATAGCAATTGAAATTACAGAAACATTATTGATGGGTTCATTTAAATTAGTAGCTGAGAAATTAAAGCTATTAAGAGAAGCAGGATTCCATATCCACCTAGATGACTTCTGTACTGGTTATTCATCAATGCTTTACTTAAAGGATTTACCAGTTGATACATTAAAGATTGATAAGGAATTTACAAAGTATATTGTAAATAACAAATTCAATGAAAATATCGTAAGAACAATTTGTAGCTTAGGTAATAGCCTAGATCTTGACTTAATCTGTGAAGGTGTTGAAACACAAGAGCAATCAGATATGGTTAAGAAGATGGGCTGTAGAGTAATTCAAGGTTGGTTAATCGGTAAGGCTATGCCTTATGATCAAGCAATTGACTTACTTGAAAAATATAACACTAAAAAGTAGGAGGTTACCAAAATGAGTGATGTAGGATATATATTTTTTACAATCTTAATAGTTTTAGGTATCACATTACTTGGAGCTTTATTCTTATTCCTAATAAGACATAATATGAGAAAAGATAAAGAAGCTTCAGAGGTAATCGTTGAAAATGCAATTACTAAAAAGGCAATGGAAGAATCAATTTCTGGATACATTAAAAAGGTTGATAGATTTGGTGCACTTGCCTTAATGTATATCGATATTGATGGATTTGCTGACTTAAATGAAGTATTCGGTAGAGACACTTGTGATGAGTTATTAAAGGAAATCGCAAACCGTATCTTAAGAGCACTTCCTTATAAGGCTTCATTATGTAGATATGAAAACGATGAATTCTTAGTATTTATCAAGGATGAGGATAATAACAATCGTCTTGAAAAGCTAGCAGCAAGATTAAATGAAACAATTAATGGTCAATATCAAGTATTACAAGGTGAATCAATTGCAGTTACTGCATCAATTGGTGTTGTAACTTATCCTAATTCAGGTGAAAATTTTGCAGACCTTTATTCAAACTTATTATTAACAACTTATGTTTCTAAGCGTGATGGTGGTAATAAATATACAATGTTCTATGCTGGTATTAAAGCCGAAGAAGCAGAGAACATGAGCTACTTCCAAGAAGTTAAGCACGCTATCAATAATAAGGAGTTCGTACTTTACTATCAACCAATTGTTAACTTAGTTGATAAGACAATGCAAGGTGCCGAAGCCCTAATGCGTTGGAACCACCCTACAAAAGGTGTACAAGCTCCATCAACATTCTTAAAAGTCTTAGAGCAATCTGGCGATATTAAGTGGGTCGGTGAATGGGGTATTGAATCAATGATTCGTATGCATAATAGTATGGTTGAAAAATATCCAACTATTCCAGTTAGATTCTCACTTAACTTATCAACAAAGCAATTACTAGATTCTAATCTAGCTAATAAGTTCATTGATATCATGAATAAGAATAACGCTAAGCCAGAGCATTATATGCTTGAAATTTCTGACTTCATGGT
This sequence comes from Acholeplasmatales bacterium, assembly GCA_016280975.1. Classification (GTDB taxonomy): domain Bacteria; phylum Bacillota_I; class Bacilli_A; order Acholeplasmatales; family Anaeroplasmataceae; genus Anaeroplasma. Next base: position 20,240 of record JAEEHU010000116.1, read on the forward strand.
AGTTGAAAAGATCGCAGTTATTAAAACTAATATCTATAAGCTTCGTGACTATGGTTTCAAGATTGCAGTCGATGGCTTCGAGCTTGATGGTCAATCAGTTCAAGCTATTCAAAAGTCTCCTATCGATGTTATCAAGCTTGGTCGTAGCTTCTTAAAGGATATTGATAATAACTTCATGAAGGAAAAGCTATTACAAATGCTTGTTAAGTATGCACTTGATAACAATAAGCAAATTATTTCAGAGGGTATCGAAACTGCTGAAATTGGTAAGTATGTAAAGACACAACATATTTCTTATGGTCAAGGTTACTATTTTGCAAAGCCTATGAGTCAAGATGCATTCTTCGATTATATTGAAAAGCATCAATATCGTGTATTACTTGACGATATCTCAGCTCTTGAAGATAACGAGACTTTAGGTGATATTGTACTTGATGAAACAGATAATGAAGAGGAAACTCCAGAAGAGTTCTTAGCAAGAACAATGAGAGAAGCATCATCTTCATCAGATGAAGAATAGTATTTAATTATAGAAAATGGTACATTAGTATCATTTTCTTTTAAACTATAAAAACTATAGAAAGGTTGATAGTTTTATGGCAGATTATAAAATTAATCAGTACCGTGGTGTATATAAAAGAGCCTTTGAATTATATGAAGCTGAAAAATTTAAGGAATGTCTTCCTATGTTCGAGCTTGTTGTTCAAAATGACCCAGAAAATTATAATGCTCAATTCTATTTAGCTGAAATGCTATATTATGGAAAGGGTGTATCTAAAAACATCAAAAGAGCATTCAGCTTATATATGGGTGCCGCAGTACATAAGAACATCGACGCAGCTTATATGGTTGGTATGTGTTATCTAGAAGGTAATGGTATCATGCAGGATTCAACACAAGCTGTTGCCTGGTTCACTGAGGCCGCAAAATATGCCCATCCATTAAGTCAATATTATTTAGGTCTTGCCTATATGAAAGGTGAGGGTATCGCTAAAGATATCCCAAGAGCCGCATCATGGCTAGTTCACGCTGCAAAGCAGGGAATAGTAGATGCCAAAAGAGATGGTGGTATTTGCTACGAGGAATTAGGTAAGATGAAGGGTGCTGCAACATTATACTTAGCTGGTGCTGAGGATGGTGATGCATACTGTATGGAAAAAATCGCCGATTGCTATGCGGATGGTAATGGTGCACTTCAATCAACAGAGCTTGCAGTTCACTACTATGAGCTTGCTGCTGAAAATGGAAACGTTGAAGCTCAAGTTAAAATGGCTAATAGATATTTTAAGGGTAATGGAGTTACTCAATCTATTGATAAAGCAATATTTTGGTATCAAAAAGCAGCTAATAACGATAACGCAGAAGCACAAAATGCTTTAGCTGAATGCTACCACTTAGGTGATGGTGTACCTAAAAATGATATTACAGCCCTATCTTGGTGGGAAAAAGCAGCTGAAAAGGGAAATGTCGATGCGATGATTCACTTAGCTGAAAATCTAACTGATCCAACTGATGATAATATTGATAAGGATTTAGTTACTGCTAAGATGTGGTGGAGTAAGGCTGCAGAAGCAGGAGATGCTTACGCAATGTATCGTTTAGGTGATTGTTACGAAAAGGGAATCGGTGTATCAGTTATAAGCTTAGATGATGCATTCCAGTGGTATAGACTATCAAGCCAAAATGGTAATGAGGATGCGACTGAGGCATGTAAAAGATTTAGCCGTGGCATCGGTGGAAAAGTTAAAATTAAGAAAAAGTAAAAATATTTTGATTTTTAAGGCATTGTATTTGAGAATACAGTGTCTTTTTGTTTTTGAAAAATATTTTGAATTTTTTCTTGAAATTTTGATTTTGTTGCCGTATAATACTAAAATGCATGAAGTGGCAATTTGCGCACTTTTGGAATGAATTTTCCCTACGAAAGTAGGTTAATAATAGATCGTGGTTATCCCATAAATAAGGTGTTAGGCAAGCCTTTTAGCTAAAGCTATAGAGTCTAAGACTGCCTAAAAATTAAGAAAGGGAAAATGTATAGTAGTTATACAAAAAAGGTACTTTATGGAAAGTCAAGAATTCAATGGAAGCTATAAGAATGTTAACTACGGTAAGAAAAGTGTAAGACGTAATTATTCTAAGGTTCGTACTACAGTTGAATTACCTGGATTAATTGACATTCAAACAAAATCCTTTGACCAATTCGTAGAGCAAGGTTTAGCAGAGGTATTCAAAGAAGTATCTCCGATTGAATCTTTCAATGGTAGCTTAAAGTTAAGCTTCCATGATTATTATTTTAAGGATGCAAAATACAATGTAGTTGAATCTAAGCTAAGAAAGATCAATTATTCGCGTCCTCTTATGGTAAATGTCGTATTACAAAACGAAGAAACTGGTAGTTTTGTACGTCATGAATTATTTATGGGTGATATTCCTTATATGACTCCTGTTGGAACATTCATCATCAATGGTGCTGAACGTGTTGTTATTAGCCAAATCGTTCGTTCTTCAGGTGTTTACTACAATAAGGAAATCGATAAGAAGAGTGGAGACGTAAAGTTTAGCGGAACTATTATGCCAACTCGTGGTTCTTGGATTGAATATGAAGCAGGTTCAAGAGGAGAAGTATGGTATGGTAAGATTAACCGTAGCAAGAAGATCCCTCTAACTACAATTTTAAGATCATTTGGTTTATCTTCTAATGAAGATATCATTAATATGTTCGGTGATAACGAGCATTTTAAGGCTACATTTGAAAAGGATAACTCAACTGATACTGATTCTGCAGTAGTTGAAGTTTATCAAAAGATTAGAGGCGAAAAGGTTCCAGCTGACTCTGCTCGTACTTTAATTATTCAAAACTTATTTGATCCAGATAAGTATGACCTTCAAAAGGTTGGTCGTTTCAAATATAACCAAAAGCTAGATGTATTAGCTCGTGCTAAGGGTTATGCTTTAGCAACTGACGTTATCGCTAATAAGGATGTATTTGACGCTGAAACTGGTGAGTTATTATATTCTTCAGGTGATGTAATCGCTAAGGCTGGCGAAGTAGTATTAAATGAAGTTTACGATAAGCTAGATAAGGCTCGTGAAGGCTTCACTGAGACTTATACTTTCGGTAGCACTTTAAGTGATGAAGATAGATTCCACGTAAATCGCGCTGAAATCGAAGTCTTATATGTTGATGTAGTAAAAGGTGATCAACATGAAACAGTTAAGATTATCGGTAATAAGAGTAGCGAAGATGGTCTATATTTAACAATGAGTGATGTTATCGCATCTGTATCTTATTATATTAATTTATATAGTGGTGTTGGTACAATTGATGATATCGACCACTTAGGTAATAGACGTTTAAGATTAATTGGTGAATTATTAAAGAACCAATTCAGAATTGGTTTTGGTAAGCTTGAAAAGAATATCAAGGATAGAATGTCAACAGTTGAAATTGAGAAGGCAACTCCTCAAAACTTAATTAACATTAAGCCTTTAACATCAACATTAAAGGAATTCTTTGGTTCAAGCCAATTATCACAATTCATGGATCAAATTAACCCACTTGCTGAAATCACTCAAAAGAGACGTATTTCTGCACTTGGTACTGGTGGTATCGCTCGTGATAGAGCCGGCGTTGAGGTTCGTGACGTTCATAATTCACATTATGGTCGTATGTGCCCTATTGAAACACCAGAAGGTCCATCTATCGGTTTAATTACATCTTTAGCTACACACGCTACAGTAGACCAATATGGATTCATTGAATCTCCATATTTCGTAGTTAAGCTTGATGAAAATGGCGTTAAGTATGTATCTGATGAAATTATTCACTTATCTGCAACAGATGAAGAAGGAAAGGTAATCGCTGCTGCGAATACAGTTCTTGATGAAAACAAGCACATCGTTGAGGATAAGGTTATCGGTCGTTTAAACGGTGAAACAGAAATCTTCAATAAAGAAGATATTGAATATATGGACGTATCTCCACAACAAGTAGTTTCTGTTGCTGCTGCCTGCGTTCCATTCCTTGAACACGACGATGCTACTCGTGCCCTAATGGGTGCCAACATGCAACGTCAAGCAGTACCTATCATTAATCCAGAAAGCCCAATCGTTGGTACTGGTATGGAATATAGAGCTGCTAAGGACTCTGGTTCTGCATTAGTTGCAGTAGGCGATGGTGTTGTTGAATATGTTGATGCTAAGAAGATTATCGTAAAAGAGGATAATGGTGATATCAGAAGATATGACTTATATCAATTCTTACGTTCTAACTCAGCTACAGCTATTATGCAACGTCCAATTGTTAAGCCAGGCGAAAGAATTGAACGTGGCGATATTATCGCTGATGGTCAATCTATGAAGAATGGTGAATTAGCATTAGGTAGAAATGTTAGAATCGCATTCATGACATGGGAAGGATATAACTTCGAGGATGCCGTTATTATGAGTGAAAAGATGGTTGAAGATGACGTTTATACATCTTTACACATCGATGAATTCGAAATCGAAGCTCGTGATACAAAGCTAGGACCTGAAGAGTTCACATATGAAATTCCAAATGTTAGAGAAGAATCTAAGAAGAACCTAGATGCTAATGGTATCATTATTCCTGGTAGTGAAGTAAAAGAAGGAGATATCTTAGTTGGTAAGACAACTCCTAAGGGTCAAACTGATCCAACTCCAGAAGAAAAATTATTATTAGCTATTTTCGGTGAAAAGAGCCGTGATGTTAGAGATTCATCACTTCGTGTTCCTCATGGCGGTGGTGGTGTTGTTCACTATGTTCAACATTTATCAAAGGCAAATGGAGATGATTTAAATCCAGGTGTTAATGAGGTAATTCGTATTTTCATCATTCAAAAGCGTAAGATCCAAGTCGGAGATAAGATGGCTGGTCGTCATGGTAACAAGGGTGTTATTTCTAATATCCTTCCAGTTGAGGATATGCCATTCTCAGCAGATGGTCAACCAATTGACATTATGCTTAACCCACAAGGTGTTCCATCTCGTATGAATATCGGTCAGGTACTTGAATTACACTTAGGTATCGCAGCTAGAAATATTACAAACCGTGAGCGTGCTAAGTTTATCGAAGAATACAAGGCAAAGAACGGTTTAATCCCTACTCAAGCTGAAATTGAGGCAGCTGTTCCTGAGCTTAAGATTGCAACACCAGTATTCGATGGTGCTACAATTGAGGATATTGAGCAAATTATGAAGGAAGCTGGAATGTACCGCAACGAAATGATCGAGCGCGGTCTAAATCCAGATGACAAGGAAGCAGTAGATAAATATACTTGCGATGGTAAGATGGTATTATATGATGGACGTACAGGTGAGCCATTCGAAAACCGTATTACTGTAGGTATTATGTACTTCGTTAAGTTAAGCCACATGGTTGATGATAAGCTACATGCTAGAAACGTTGGTAAGTATACATTAGTTACTCAACAGCCAATGGGTGGTAAGGCTCAAAACGGTGGTCAACGTTTCGGAGAAATGGAAGTTTGGGCACTTCAAGCTTATGGTGCTGCACATACATTACGTGAAATGCTAACTATTAAGTCAGATGATTTAGTAGCTAGAGATCGTACTTTCGACGCAATCGTTGATGGTAAGAGAATTCCTAATTCATCAATTCCTGAGTCATTCAGAGTATTAACAAGAGAATTACAATCACTAGGTATGCATGTTGAATTAATCAACAACGATGGTGAAAACGAAGTAAATCGTTCAATTGTTGATGGTAAGCTATCTGATTTCGATTCAGAAAGAGCAAATTATAATTATGTTAACTCAATCAAGAATGAAGTTAAGATTGAAAAGGAATCTGACGATGAGCTTGATTTTGAGGAAGACGATTTAGATGCTGAGAATGGAGGAGAAGACAATGAGTAAGCAATATAAATACATTAAAATTGGATTAGCTTCTCCTGAAGAAATCTTATCATGGAGCCATGGTGAGGTTTTAAAGCATGAAACTATTAACTATAGAACATTAAAGCCAGAA
>JAEEHU010000117.1 GCA_016280975.1 Acholeplasmatales bacterium
ACTTATCTATAAGCTTTTCATATATATAAGTAGTCAAAAGTATGATTATTTTATAAATAATTTATAATTTATTATAAAAATAATTATTTAGATATTTTATAAATAAAAATCCATATATTTTTTTGAGAAAAAATAAACCCCACTAACAGAATCGGATAGTGAGGTTTTATTATTAATATTTCTTTGTTTCAGATACTAGCTCATACATATCAGTCGCATCTTCTTTTTTAATAGATACTTCAAGTGATACAACTCTTACTTCTACAGTTTTAGTTCCAAACTCTATAGTAATGATATCACCAATCTTAAGCTCCTTAGATGGCTTAGCTAAATTGCCATTAACTAAGATTCTTTCATTAGTTGCGACCTCTTTTGCAAGAGTTCTTCTTTTAATTAAACGAGATACCTTTAAGTATTTATCTAATCTCATTATTCTTCCTTAGAATCAGTAGATTCTGGAGTTTCTACTTCTTTAGTATCTGTTGTTTCTGGAGTTTCTTCAGGCTTATCTTCAGCTTGTGGTTCTGTAGTAGTTTGTGGTTCAGCCTCAGTTTGAGGTGCTTCAACTACTTCATTAGCCTTAGCTTCCTTTTCAGCTTGCTCAGCTGCTTCCTTTTCGTCATACCACTTTAAGTGACCTGTAGCCTCAATTTCATCAATATCTGGCTTAGTTAAAGTTTCAACCTTAATTAGGTATTTAGCAATAGTCTTAACTAAATCTAGATTATCAGTTAATACCTTATATGCTCTCTTATAGCATTCATCAATAATTGCTCTTACTTCATTATCGATTTCAAGTGCTACTTGATCTGAGAAGTTCTTTTCCTTTAGGTAATCTCTACCTAAGAATACAGATCCACCATTTTGCTCATAAGTAACTGTACCTAAATTACTCATACCATATTCAGTAACCATTGCACGTGCAATCTTAGTTGCTTGTTGGAAGTCGTTAGATGCACCTGTAGAAATTTCACCAAAGTTGATTTCTTCAGATACTCTACCACCTAAGTAACCTGTAATTCTATCAAGTAATGATTGACGAGTTTCTAAGTAACGCTCTTCTTCAGGTAACATTAATGCATATCCACCAGCTTGACCACGTGGAATAATAGTAACCTTTTGAACAATATTAGCATTTTCAAGCTTTAAACCTATAACTGCATGTCCAGCCTCATGATGAGCAACAGTATTCTTTTCCTTATCAGAAATTACTCTACTCTTCTTTGCAGGACCCATAATTACTCTATCAGTTGCTTCGTCGATATCTTGAGTATTAATTACCTTACGATTATCTCTTGCTGCTAAAAGTGCTGCTTCATTTAATAGGTTTTCAATATCAGCACCACTAAAGCCCGGAGTTCTTTGAGCTATTTCATTAAATTTAATGCTTGGATCTAAATGCTTATTTCTAGCATGTACCTTTAAGATTTCTTCTCTTCCCTTAACATCTGGGTTAGCGATAGTAATTTGTCTATCGAATCTACCTGGACGAAGAAGGGCAGGGTCTAATACGTCTGGGCGGTTTGTTGCAGCCATAATGATAATACCAGTATTGCCATCAAAACCATCCATTTCAACTAGTAATTGGTTAAGTGTTTGCTCACGTTCATCGTGACCTCCACCCATACCAGCACCACGTTGACGACCAACTGCATCAATTTCATCGATAAAGATAATACATGGTGAATTATCCTTTGCAGTTTTGAACATATCACGTACTCTTGATGCACCAACACCAACGAACATTTCAACGAAATCAGAACCTGAAATTGAATAGAATGGAACACCAGCTTCACCAGCTACTGCCTTAGCAAGTAATGTTTTACCTGTTCCTGGAGGACCAAATAGTAATACACCCTTTGGTACTCTTGCACCAATTTCATTATACTTACGTGGATTCTTTAAGAAATCAATGATTTCAACAAGCTCTTCCTTTTCCTCATCGCATCCAGCAACATCCTTAAATGTAACTGTTTTACTACGAGATAATTTCGCAGTTGATTTAGAGAATGAGAATGCATCAGATGCTCCACCTTGTGATCTAAATAATGCTCTAAATATAAAGAATCCTAATACTAAAATTATTAAATATGGCAAGTATGTAATTAATATACTTAACCAAACATTGCTTTGGTAAGGAATAATTACACTATCAAAGCCCTTGGCCTTTAATAATTCAAATAAAGTATCTAATTGAGTTGAATTAACTACTACCTTGAAGCTTGCTTCATTATTCATGTTAGCTTCTTTGTATTTACCGCTAATAGTATATAATTCGTAATTGTAATCTCCACCAGCTGGAGTTACAGTTAATTCCTTTGATGTGATTGGACATGGTGAAGTATTTAGCCATGTTTCAACCTTATTGTAGTTTACTGTTGCTGTTGGAGCCTTTGCTAAATTATTTATTAAAAGCACAACGCCAACAATTGCTACAATAACAATCAAAAAGAATAAAATATCAAACCCACGTCGTTGCTTTGGGTTTTTGTTCTCACT
>JAEEHU010000118.1 GCA_016280975.1 Acholeplasmatales bacterium
ACTTTTCTCTTAATTTTGGTTTTTCAATTTTTCCAGTTGCATTTCTTGGAACTGTTGAAATAATAATCTTCTTTGGTCTTTTATATCTTGGAAGATCAAATGTGAATTTTTCAATTTCTTCAACAGTTAGAGTCATGCCATCCTTTGGCTCAACAATCGCAAGTGCAATTTCACCTAATCTATCATCAGGTATACCAATAACGGCAACGTCCTTTACCTTATCATGCTTTCTTATGAAATCTTCAATTTGAACTGGATATAAATTTTCACCACCAGTGATAATTACATCTTTCTTTCTATCTACTAAATAGATAAATCCATCCTTATCCTTCTTAGCCATATCACCTGTATATAGCCATCCATCCTTTAGCACCTCGTTTGTTGCTTCCTCATTCTTGTAGTAACAAACCATTACACCAGGACCCTTAACGCATAATTCACCTACTGCCTCTGGTTCAGTAACTTCCTTATCGCCATCCATAATCTTTATTTCCCACATGTAGCCTGCCTTACCAATAGCACCTACATGATCTACATTTTCGATTCCTAAATGTACACAACCAGGTCCAATTGATTCAGATAGACCATAGTTAGTATCATATTTTTGATTAGGGAATACCTTTAACCATCTTTGAACTAGTGATGGTGGAACAGGTTGAGCACCAATATGCATTAATCTCCACTGATCAATATTATATTCAGATAGATTAATATCCTTTCTTTCAATGGCATCAAGAATATCTTGAGCCCAAGGTACTAATAACCATACAATTGTACACTTTTCTTCACTTACAGCACTCATAATCCATTCAGGCTTAATACCCTTTAGAATAACTGCTTTAGATGCAGAAATTAAACTTCCAAACCAATGCATCTTAGCGCCTGTATGATATAGTGGTGGAATACATAAGAATACATCATTCTTTTCTTGAAGGTGGTGCTTTTGCTCCCACTTACAAGATGAGATTAATGCCTTATGTAAATGTAGGATTGCCTTAGGGAATCCTGTTGTACCACTTGAGAAATATATTGCAGCATCATCTTCTTCATCAAGCTTAACTTTTGCAAACTCGCTTGAATAAGAATTAATAATATTATCATAGTGATCTGCAAATGGAACATATGCATCTCCTACAAATATTAAAGTCTTAACAAGTGGTGTATGGTCTGCAATAGGCTCAACTCTTCCTATAAATTCAGGACCGAATACTAATGCATTGCAGTCAGCTAAATCTAGACAATACTTTATTTCGTCACTCGTATATCTATAATTCATAGGTACAGCAAGTGCGCCTAGCTTTAATATACCAAAATAGATAGGAAGCCATTCTAATGAATTCATTAATAAAATTGCTACCTTATCTCCTCTTTTAATGCCCTTTGATACTAATAGGTTAGCAAACTTATTTGCAGTATCATTAAAATCCTTCCAAGTGATGCTTCTTCTATATGTTGAAGCAAGTGTTGGTTCAACTAATTGATATTCTCTCCATGTTCTATAATTTTCTGGAACAATTTGAGGATTTAATTCAACTAAGCATTCCTCATTTGGATAGTTTTTGGCATTATTTTCTAATAAATCAACAATAGTCATAATCTTCTCCATTTTAATAATAATTATTTAATAGGATAGCTTCAACTTCATCAATATTTTCAGCCTTTAAAATAGCTTCAGCTCCTAAATTGTTCTTTCCAATAAATACATATAAATAATTTATTTCAATATTATTATCTGAAAGTATCTTAAGTAAATCATTTAATCCATTTGGCTTATCAGGTACTACTACGCTAATAACATCAGTTAATTTAGCTGTATAGCCACTTGTTTTAACAAGCTCAAGTGCCTTACTTGCATTATCAACTATTAATCTTAAAATACCAAAGTCAGTTGAATCAGCTATTTGTAGTGAACGAATATTAATATTATTACTACCTAATAGATTAGTAATATCACTTACTGAACCAGCCTTATTCTCTATAAAAATTGAAAGTTGCTTTACAATCATATTAATGTCTCCTTTACACTAGTTTTCTCTTATCGATTACTCTTTTTGCCTTACCCTCACTTCTTTGAATAGAGTTAGGGTTAACTAAAGTAACCTTAGCACCAATACCTAATACGCTTCTTAATTTATCAACTAACACCTTTTGTAATTTTTCAATAGATGCCATATCATCAGCGAATAGATCAGGAGCCATTTCTACAAATACATCAAGTGTATCTGTGTTATTCTCTCTATCAACAACAATTTGATAATTTGCTGTAATACCTCTATCACAATTTTGAAGTAATACCTCTTCAATTTGTGATGGGAATACATTAACACCTCTAATGATAAGCATATCATCGCTTCTACCACGAGGCTTACTTAATCTAACAAATGTTCTTCCGCACTTACAAGTAGATGATTTAATAAAGCCTAAATCTCTAGTTCTATATCTAATTAGAGGTGCACCCTCTCTATCGATAGTTGTGAATACTAATTCACCAAGCTTATCATCACCCTCAATTGGTTCTAGTGTATCTGGGTCAATTATCTCAAGAATGAAATGATCCTCATTAACGTGCATACCTGCTTGACAATCACATTCAAATGCAACACCAGGACCAACTATTTCAGTTAAACCATAGATATCATATGCCTTAATATGTAATTTTTCTTCTATTTGATGGCGCATCTCTTCTGTCCAAGGCTCAGCACCAAAGATACCAGCCTTCAAAGATAACTTATCAACAACACCCATCTTCTCAGCAGTTTCTGCTAAATATAATGCATATGATGGAGTTGCGGCAAGGATTGTTGCCTTAAAGTCAATCATAGTTTCAATTTGACGCTCTGTATTTCCTGATGACATAGGAATTACAGTAAGACCAAGCTTTTCAGCTCCATAGTGTAAGCCAAAGCCACCAGTAAATAAGCCATAGCCATAAGATACTTGAATAATATCTTCATTTGTTGCGCCAATAGATGTAAGCATTCTTGCACCACATTCTGCCCACATATCTAGATCGTTTTTAGTATAACCAACAACGATTCTTTTTCCTGTAGTACCACTTGATGCATGAAGCTCTACTATATCAGATAGTGGGCGAGCAAATAATCCATATGGATAATAATCTCTTAAATCAGACTTATAAGAGAATGGTAATTTATGTAAATCCTCAATTCCCTTAATATCCTCAGGCTTAATACCAGCCTCATCCATTCTTTTTCTATAGCATTCTACATTATCGTATACATATTTAATCTCTTTAACTAATTTTTCAGATTGTAGCTTCTTTAAATTAGTTCTAGGCATACATTCGAAATCTTTTTGTAAGTACATAAGTTCCTCCAAATTATTTTAGATTATATCCTAAATCAAATGCCTTTAAATTTACATCTAATAATTTTGAAGGAACAGTTGATTTTAAAATTTCAATCCACTTTTCGTATTTAATATTTGTTGATTTAGCAAGTACTCCAATTAATACAACATTAACTGTTTTAATATTACCTGCTAGGTTAGCAAGCTTTAATGCTTCAACAACCTCTAAATTAACAGTATTTGCTAATTTTTCTTTAATGTTTTTTGGATATTCCATAGCACCAATAATAACTGGCATAGGATTCATCTCTTGATCATTAACTATAATCTTTCCACCCTTTTTTAAATAAGGTAGTGCTCTATATGCTTCAAGCATTTCAAATGCTAGGATGATATCAGCCTCACCCTTATCAATGATTGGAGAATAAACCTTTTCTCCAAACTTAACATAAGTTACTACTGATCCACCTCTTTGGCTCATACCATGAACCTCTGATACCTTAACATCATAGCCTTCTTCGATAACAATGTTACCTAAGATTCTTGATGCAAGTAATGTTCCTTGTCCACCGACACCAACTATCATAATGTTCATATTACTCACCAACCTTTTCTATTGCATTAAATGGACATACATTCATACATAGTCCACAGCCATTACATTGATTCTTATCAATAATTATTGTTCCATCAACGTTTGAAATTGCAGGACAGCCTAGCTTCATACATTGCTTACACTTCTTACACTTATCAGTAACCTCACACTTACCAATATACTTAACACCCTTTAATAAGGCACAAGGTCTTTGTGCAATAATTACTGATACCTCATCAGATGAAACCTCAGCCTTAACAACACTTTCAAACTTCTTTACATCAAATGGATCAGCAACAACAATACGCTTAACACCAACAGCCTCAGCAAGCTTAATTAGGTTAACTTGAGTTGTTTCTTCCATTCTTATTGTTTTACCAGTTGTAGGATTTTGTTGATGTCCTGTCATACCAGTAATTGAGTTGTCTAAAATAATAATTGTATTAGCGCCCTTGTTATAAACAATATCAATTAAGCCTGTAATTCCTGAATGGATGAATGTTGAATCACCAATTACAGAAACTAGCTTCTTATTGAATTCAGCACCTCTTGCCTTAGCCATACCAAAGCCTGCAGAAATTGAGGCACCCATACAAATAGTTGAATCAACTGATTGTAGAGGAGCTACTGCACCTAGTGTATAGCATCCAATATCACCTGATACTGTAAGACCAAGCTTCTTAAGTACATAGAATGTTCCTCTATGAGGGCATCCTGGACACATTACTGGTGGTCTCATAGGAATTGTTTCAGATATTTCATTAAATTCTGGTCCATCTACTCCTAATACTACCTTCTTAATCATCTTAGGTGTATATTCACCAAGTAATGTAAATTCACTCTTACCAACAATATTTGTAATACCAAGTGATCTTACATATTCTTCAATAAATGGATCTAATTCCTCAATGATATATACCTTATCGTGAGACTTACAGAAATCTACAATCTTAGTTGTAGGAAGTGGGTATACCATACCAAGCTTTAGGTAATCAACATTATCACCTAATGCTTCCTTTGAATAAACATAAGATATACCTGCAGTAATGATACCGATTTTCTTACCATTATTTTCAATAGTATTTAATTCAGTAGTATTTGCAAATTCAACCTCATCAAGTTGTCTTTTTTCAACAACTACATGACGCTTAATTGCATTACCAGGCATCATTACATTCTTAGCGATATTCTTTTCATAATCCTTAAGCTTATAATCAGCCTTATCCTCTATTTCAACTAAGCTTTGAGAATGTGATACTCTTGTTGATAATCTTAGGATTACTGGAGTATCAAACTTTTCAGAAAGCTCAAATGCACACTTTGTATAATTTTTACATTCACTTGAATCAGATGGTTCAAGCATTAATACCTTCGATGCCTTTGCATAATGACGTGAATCTTGTTCATTTTGGCTTGAATGCATACCTGGGTCATCAGCAACACAGAATACTAATCCTCCATTTACACCAATATATGAAACTGTAAATAGTGGGTCTGCCATAACATTTAAGCCAACATGCTTCATACAGCTCATAGCACGTGCTCCTGCCATTGATGCACCAATAGATACTTCTGCAGCTACCTTTTCATTTGGAGCCCATTCAACATTGACATCCTTATATTCAACCATTGATTCAGTTATTTCTGTTGATGGTGTACCAGGATAAGATGATACTACACTACATCCTGCCTCATATGCACCACGAGCAACGGCTGCGTTTCCAATTAATAATTTCTTCATACTATTTCTATAATCAAAAATTCTGATTATATCCTCCTTTAAAAAATTACTTATATACGTGAGTTCCACTTATAGATGCTTTAGCTACTACTGTATCGCTATCGTTATAAATAAAAATATCGTAAAAGCATACAGTCTTACCATCTCTAAGCTTTATAGCCTCAGCATATAAATACTTACCTGTTGCAGGTCTTACATAGCTTATAGATGCTGTTGTTGAAACCGTGTTATAATCCTCATTTTGATTTGTCGCAACGGCAAATGTAAAATCAGCAAGCGAAAAAACAGCACCACCCATAATAATGCCTTTAGCATTAAAGTGCTCCTTTGTGATTTCAACTCTACATTTAGCATAATCATTGTGAGCCTCAACAATTTCAGCTCCTAAACGTTTCATTGCGAATAAGTCATCTTTGAAAAATTCTTTTAAATATTCAATATTATACATAGCTTCTCCTTAAATAAATAACTCACAATTGATAGTATATCAAATTTTAAAGAATAAAAATAGAATTTTTATACATTTATTACTTAAAAATTTGAAAAAAAGAAACAATTATTGTATTATATTTAAGATATTTTATATCGGAGGCTATTATTATGAATAAGGAAATGTTAAATTTAGGTTCAAATAGATCAATAATCAGAGAATTATTTGAATTCTCAAAACAAAGAAAGCTTGAAATCGGAGATGAGAATGTATTTGATTTCTCACTTGGAAATCCAAGCGTAAAGCCAAATGAAAAATTAAATGAGGCTTTAGTTAAAATCATTAATGATGGTAATGATACTTATACTCATGGTTATACATCAGCTCCTGGTGATAATAACACAAGAAAGGCTATCGCAGATGATTTAAACAAAAGATTTAATACATCATATACATTAAATAATATTTATATGACTTGTGGTGCCGCTGCATCTTTATGTATCACACTTAGAGCATTAACTGAAAAGCCAACTGATGAGGTATTAGCACTAGCACCATACTTTACAGAATATAAGGTATTTACTGAGGGTGCAGGAGCTACATTTAAGGTAGTTGATGCCAATATGAAGGATTTTGGTATTAACTTTGATGATTTAGAAAAAAAGGTTAATTCTAATACTAAGGCTATTATTGTTAATTCACCTAATAATCCATCAGGTGTTGTATATAGTGATGAGGTATTAACTAAGCTTTCTTCTTTCCTAAAGGAAAAGGAAAAGAAATACGATCATCCAATTTATATCATTTGTGATGAGCCATATAGAGAAATTGTATTTGATGGTAAAATTTCTCATATTCCAAATCTATACGATGACACAGTAGTATGCTACTCATATTCAAAGAGCTTATCATTACCTGGTGAAAGAATTGGTTATATTCTAGTACCAGATAAGGCAGCTGATTCAAAGAATTTATATTTAGCATGTCTTGGTGCAGGAAGAGCATACGGATATGTATGTGCTCCTTCTTTGATGCAACACGCAATTGAATTATGTGCT
>JAEEHU010000119.1 GCA_016280975.1 Acholeplasmatales bacterium
CTAGGCTTTTTGATTCTTCACCGTTTTTAACAACCACATAATCAAGCTTAAAGTCATTTTCTAGTGATTTCATTACTCTATCTAAGTAATATCCCTTAACCTTATCATCTGTTATAATAAAGATTTTATCATTCTTATATACTTCTTTTATATAAGGAGCTTAATTATCTAAAATATTATTTTCTACGATAATTTCATATGAGTTATTCTTTAAATTAATATCTAATTTTCTCATTTGTCCATTTCACTCCTTATTTTAGTAGATGATCTAAAGATTTCTTTTAGGGCTTCCTTATCCTCATCATTAAGTGCTTTTTTTATTCTATCTAGCTCAGATTCAAATTCAATAATATGAGCAAGTAGATTATCCTTATTCTCCATAAATAATTCACTCCACAATGAATCATTTATCTTAGCTATTCTAGTTAAATCTCTATAGGAATCACCAATGTAATTCTTGGTATCCTTATCTCTATCGCTATTAACTAAAGATACAGCTATAGCGTGTGTTAATTGGCTTGTAAAGCCTACTACCTTATCATGCTTTAGAGTTGATATTTCTGTAATATTAGAAAATCCTAAATCAACGCCAAGCTTTTTAATAATATCAACTGCGCCTTTATCAGTATTAACTGTTTTAGTAACTAAGAAATTAGCACCATTAAATTCGCATTCCTTTGAATATCTAATACCAATCTTTTCTTTTCCTGCCATAGGGTGATGAGAACAATACTTCGCAGGAAGAGCTACTTTTTCAGCCTCATTTACAAATGATGTTTTAACACCACATATATCTGTAATAACCTGATTATCATTAAATAAGTTGTTATACTTCTTTAAGAAATCTAGGATTAATGTTGGATATAAAGCTAATACTATTACATCAGAATCCTTAATGAATTTATCTGGGCAAATATCACCCTCATCGATAAATCCATTATCCTTTGCATAGATAACTGCATCCTTATTTAAATCAACACCATATACATGATGACCCTTTTCTCTTAATCTATATGCGTATGCTCCACCCATAAGACCAAGACCTACAATTAATATTCTCATAAATGCTCCTATAAAATCATTAAAATTTTATCATAGCGCGTAAGTCTACGCAACAAAGATATATTAATATATCTTATTAATCCTCTGAATCCTCTTTTACAATATATCCTACTCCAACACTATATTTACCAAGAACAATTCCTAGTGCTGGTGGAATAGGTATTTCTCTTATCTTCTTTAATCTAGGATATGATTCTAATATCTTAGATAAAATTAGCTTATTATATAGTGAATTCTTGTTTGTGTATAAAACAAATGGAATTACACTTACACTTGATATATCACCTAAGAAATCATCTAAAAGCTTTACGAGTGGTAATACCTTTTTTGACTTCTTTTGTAATTTTAAGCCCTCATTATCATATAAATAATTATCGCCTCTTGTATCAAGCTTTGCTATATCCTCAATCAAATCAACTCTTAATTCTGATGATAAAACATCTTCTACTGGCGAATAAAAATACATCTTCATATTTTCTTCTAATTTAGAAAGTACACTTTCCATTGTGCTAAATGAAGCGCCCTTTCTTAATTGACGCTCTGCTTCTTGTGCTACATAAGAAAGTGGATATGATACCTGATTAGAATAATAAACATGAATATGAAGTGATGGTCTATCAGCCATTATTCTTTCTAATGCTTCCTCATAATCAATTATCTTTTTAGGAGGAAGAATAAACAAAAATGAATCATAGCTATTATTAATAGCCTGATCAATAAGTAAAGATATTGTTTTATCTCTTGCAGGTAAAACCTTCACATCGTTAGAATCAAATTTAATTCTTGTATAGAATGAATCATAGGCCAATTCTTCCTGATCATCATACTCTTCAATATCTGAGAAGAATATTCTATCTGGTATTGATGTTATCGCAGCCTGATGAGGAATGTATTCAATTCCTGATATAGATGATACAAATATTTTAGTTTTCATTTCTATCCTCCAAATCATATTCCATAAATGTTTTAATCTTTTTAAATCCTATATTCTCATAAAAGCTAAAGGCACTAACATTTAAATTCCACACATTAAGTGTAATCTTATTGTAATTATTCTCTTTAGCATATTCTTTTACATATTCAAATAATTTATGTCCTATTCCTTTATTTTGACTATTTAAATCAACACATAAATCATCAATATAAAGCTCTTTAGTATCACATAATAATCTTTCGTTTTTTATTTCCTTATGTACTGTAAATAGATAACCTAATACCTTATTATCCTCTACATACACAAATATCTTTTTATTATCATCACAAATTATATTTTTAAGCTCATCAATTCCATACTTAGTTTCAAGCTTAAAAATAGTAGGGTATAAATCATAGTGAACCTTATTCACTATTTTTAAAAGTGATAAAATTTCTTCAATATCTTCTGTTTTTGCACGTCTTATCATTTTAAACACCCTTATAAATTATATCATTATAATTTATGTATAAAAAGAAAAAGCGTAAAATTAAAACTAATTTTTCGCTTTTATTCTTGAATATTTTTAAATTGGCTATCATACATATCCTTATAGATATCACAAGTCTTATATAAACTGTTATGATCGCCTCTACCAACAAGAGTTCCATGATCTAAAACAATGATGTCATCAACGTTTTTAATTGTTGATAATCTATGGGCAATAATAAATGTAGTTCTACCCTTTATTACTGCGTTCATCGCATGCTGAATTGTTGATTCTGTTTCTGAATCAATATTCGCTGTTGCCTCATCTAGAATAAGGATTTTAGGGTCTCTAAGTAGTATTCTTGCAAATGAGATTAATTGCTTTTCACCTAATGATAGATTCTCACCTCTAAATGATACCTTAGAATCAAGCATTAGATCATCCTTATTAATTAATCTTTCACCACCAACAGATCTAATAGCGTTTAAAATCTCATCATCAGTGTAGCTATTACCCATTGTTATATTTGATCTAATTGTACCTTCAAATAATGCTGGTGTTTGAAGAACAATTCCCATATGACGTCTAATTGATGCCTTATTATATTCATTTAGCTTAACACCATCAATTAGGATATCTCCCTCTTGATAATCGTTATAGCACATAAGTAAATTCATAAGTGTAGATTTACCTGATCCTGTATGACCAACTATTCCAATAGTTTGTCCACTCTTAACGCTATAGCTGAAGTCCTTTAATACCTTTGTGTTTTCAATATATGAGAATGATACATTCTTAAAATCAATATCTCCTGTAATTACACTTGGTGCTTCTTTTCCTTCAAAGATATTAGTATCATTTATTTCTGCTATAAAGTCATAGCATCTCATCGCACCAACCATTGAATCCTCAAGCTCATTTAGGTTATTAAATATTGTATTAATTGGGTTTACCATCTTATCTAGGTTTTCAACAATCGCACCAATTAAGCCAAGTGAAATAGTCGCGCCCATAAAGTCTAATGATGTAAAGCCTAAATACATTAATAATGATATTTCAGCTATTCTTTTTAGTAAGCTTAATAATTCAAAGCCAAATGTATTATTAATACCTGCAGTAATTCTTGTATTGTGACAGTGATCTTTAACTAGCTCATCATATTCATCAATTATTTTATCCTCTTGAGTAAATGATTGAACTATTAAAGCACCTGTAATATCCTCGTTTAATTTTCCTGTAATTCTTGATGATATTTCTCTTACTCTTACAAAGAACTTATGTGAGAATTTACGATATAAAGTTACCCATACAACAATAAATGGTACTAAGCCTAAAATAATTAAACCAAGCATTGGCTCCATAATAATTATTGATGCGTAAACAACTGACACATTAATAAGTGCGTTAAATATTGACATCATAGTTACATAGAATACTCTAACACCATTACTATCAGATGTAATCTTCGCAACTATTTTTCCATCAGGCTCTAGTGAATAATAATCAACTGGCAAGTGATTAATCTTAACCATCGCTTCTTCTCTTAGAGTCTTTTCTATTTTCATTCCTGTAAGATTATTGAAATACTGGAATAAATATCTTACAAAGAATAATAATATAACAAGCACAAAGTAAATGATTATTAATATTATTATTGTTAATACCTTCTCACTATCAGGTGTAGTTGTACTTCCAATAATATCAATAATATTTTTTGTAATAAATGGAGTTGATGCCGAAACTAGGGCACTTAATATACAGAATAAAACAGTAACTAAGAATAACTTCTTTTCCTTCTTTATTCTTGGAATAGTAAGCTTTAATAATGTAGACTTTTTAATATTCTTCTTATCCATTACAATTCCACCTCCATTTTCTGAGAGATGAATTGCTCATAGTACCAGCCTTGATTCTTAATTAAATCCTCATGTGTACCAGATTCTACTATTTTTCCATCATCTAAAACTATTATTTTATTTGCATGCTTAACTGCTGATAATCTATGACAAACAATAATATTAGTTTTATCTGCTC